>JADZCR010000001.1:0-300000 GCA_020851465.1 Phycisphaeraceae bacterium
AGCCAACGAAATAGGGGCAGAGGAAGCGTTTGTTGCGAGCATGGAGAATCCGATTTGGCGTGGGCTGATTAGTACGCTTGCGGCTTCACCCAAGGTTCTGGAGGTCCTGGCGGCCGTGGCGGGAGAGCAGATACCAGAGGAGGAGTTGCGACAGATTCGGGAGAACGTGCCAGAGTTGGCAAAGCTGGGGCGTGAGCGTCAGCAGGCGAAGCGTGAAAAGAAAGTGCCTCGAACATTAGGAGGTTGAGCTGTGGTTCTTGGCGGATTTTTGGGATACACAAAAAAAGAGGTGGCGTCGTGGTTGCGCATCTGCATACGCTCGGTAGAGCGGTTGATAGCGGCTGGTGAGTTGGTGCCGGTGCGGGTTCGTGGCAAAGTTTTTATCACGGTCGAGTCCTTTGAAGCGTACCGCGATCGCCTCTACCGGGGGAGTCGGTAATGATCCAGTACGTCTATCAGCCGTGCCGTGGTAAGTCGTCATTCCGACGATCCGTAGAGAACTATCGCGGGCGGTTCAAGCTGCCCGGTGGAAGGTTGGAGGATGTCACGCTTGGGACTCCCGATAAGCGCATTGCTGAGCAACGCCTTGCTGGACTCGTGCGTGAGCGGATGGATGAAGCAGCGGGCATCCTCGCACCAAAGACAATGCGGGATGCTGCGGTAAAACCGCTGACGGCTCACCTCGATGATTACATTGCCGATCTACGGGCCAAGAATCGGGCGAAGCGGTATTACGAACTGGTCGAAGTGCGGGTCAAGACGCTCATCGCTGAGTGTCGTTGGGAGTTGCCTAAGGACGTTACGCCTGATTCCTTCGTCTCCTGGCGGGCGATCCAGACGAAGGCGGCCAAGACGCTAAACGACTACCTCGACGCTGCTATGGTGCTGCTGAACTGGATGCGGCGGCAAGGGCGGATCGCGGCGAATCCCCTTTCATGCGTCGGTAAGGTGCAGACGGTTGGCCGGGAAGTCGTCAAGCGGCGGGCGTTGACTGATGCGGAGTTCGAGCGGTTGTTGTCGGTATCGGGCGGTCGGAGTGTGGTCTATCTGACAGCCGTGTTAACGGGCTTGCGTCGTGGTGAGCTCCGGGCGTTGCAGTGGGGTGACGTGCATCTCGATGCCCCTAAGCCCTTCATGAGCGTCAGGGCAGCGACAACGAAGAATCGCAAGGGTGCCGTAATCCTTCTCCGCGACGATCTCGTGACAGAACTCCGTGGCCTCTTGGATCGCGGCTATCCGTCACTTCCAGGAGGCCGCGTGTTTCGTGTGCCCAAGCCCGAGACCTTTCGCCGGGACCTGCAGGAGGCTGGTATTCCGATCTATGACGAGCAAGGCCGCAAGGTCGATATGCACGCTCTGCGTCACACGCTGGCCACGAACCTGGCTCGAGGTGGGGTTGCTCCTCGCGTGGCGATGGAGATTATGCGGCATAGCGATATTAAGCTCACCGCCAAGACGTACACCGATGCGGGGCTCCTGCCGATGGCTGATGCGATGGACAAATTGCCTAGGTATGAGGTGTCAAAAAAGCGCTCACAAAAGCGCTCACAATCTGGGGTCGTAGGTGGTCGTGATCTGTCGCAGCTAGTCGCGGTTGGTGGTGGGGCTGAAAGTGAAAAAGCCCTGTATTTACAGGGAAAAAGTCGTGATTTGTCGCAGGCTGTCGCTACCTGTCGAGAGGGTCAGGCAAGCGAGGGCGACGGGGCTCGAACCCGCAACCTCCGGATCGACAGTCCGGTGCTCTAACCAATTGAGCTACGCCCCCAGCCTCGTACAACCCCTTGCGAGGCTGCACGATTCCGAGTCACTAAGTCTAATAGCGCACTGGGCTATGTCAAACCCCCGGAACGTGAGCCGCAGCCACGGATTTAACCGCGGAAGGAGTGTCGAACCGTCTCCCTCAGTGCGATCCAAGGCGCCCTCTCGCTGAAAGCTGAGGCGTCCCCATCCTTGACACAAAGTAATGCCATGACCGGCACAGCGCGATAAACCACTCGCTGCAAGCAGCATCGCAACTTCAGAGCGATAACATCGCCAGCGGTGGGTTTCGGATCTCGGAATTTCAGGATGAAAAGTCGAGAGGCTGCACTTTGCAGAATCACATCGGCTGGTGACACTTATCATCATTGATGCGTATCGACTGCCACGTTCACATTTCCGCCAACACTCCCGGCCGGGGAAAAATGTCCAGTCGGCTGCAGCGCAGTCTCCCCTTTCGCTACATGCGATGGCATTTTGGTTTACGTGGTGATGATCGGGAAACCGAGCAGGCTATCGAACGAATCCTGATCCGAACCGTTGAGGAAACCACGGAACTCGATGGCGTGGTGCTGCTTGCGTTCGATGCGGTTCACACGGATACGGGCAAGATCGATGATGCGAACACTCATTTTTACGTCACCAACGATTACGTCGCAGAACTGGCGACGAGCCATCCCAAGCTCCTGTTTGGAGCGTCGATACACCCCTATCGCAAGGACGCGCCCGCGGAGGTTGAGCGATGCGTCAAGACTGGTGCGGTACTGTGTAAGTGGCTGCCGATCGTCCAGGGTTTCAATCCGGCCGATGCACGATGCCTGCCGCTGTATGAGGCGTTGGCACATTTCGGCCTGCCGCTGCTTTCGCACACCGGCGGCGAGCAATGCCTGCCAAACATCGACAAGACGGTCGCCAGCCCGGTTCTTCTGGAACCCGCGCTGAAGCGCGGCGTGAAAGTCATTGCGGCGCATTGCGGGACGCGCGCCAAGCCGTTCGAGCCTACGTACATCGCCGACTTTGTCCGCATGACCAGGGAATACGAGCATTTTTATGGTGATACCAGTGCCCTGAACCTGCCGATGCGCTGGCACGCATTCGATTATGTCCTGTCCGATCCGGAAATCCGTGCGAAACTCGTCCATGGCAGCGATTGGCCGGTCATCGTGCTGCCATCCCCCACGCGAATCGGCTGGCGGAAGGCGTACGGATTTCTGCGTGACCGCAACTGGCTCCGCCGTGACGTGGCGATTAAACGAAGCATGGGATTTGATGACGACTACTTCCGGCGCGCAGCAAAGGTGCTGCTGCTGCCGAGTGGTAAGGCTGGCAGCGGCACCCGTGATAGTCGCGGAGACACGCCACGTTGAGGCGGGCCGCTCCGGGGAAATCACTTGATCTGGCTCAGTTTGACCGGCGTGCGTTCGCGTGCGGAGACGATCGCGGCGTGCAGGACTTTCTGGGTTTCGTAGGCGTCGGCGAAATCGGGCAGCGGCACGACCGGCTTTTTCCCGGCGATGACATTGAACATGTCGGCGGCCTGGTTAATGAACCCGTGCTCGTAACCGATGATGTGCGCGTCCGGCCACCACGCAGAGGCATAGGGATGTCCGCTCCCGCCGCTGGTCACGTTGATCGAGGTCCAGCCTTGAAGTTTGGGTTCGGCGGTGGCGTCGTAGAATTCCAGCTCATTCATGCGGGGGAAGTGGAATTTAATCGCGCCTTTCTCGCCGTGGATTTCAATGCGGTTGCCGTTCTTGTCGCCGGTGGAAAGTCGAGTCGCCTCAAAGCTGGCGACGGCACCACCCTTGAAGCGAGCAAGGAAAAGCACAGCGTCATCCACGGTGGATTTGCCCTTTTTGCCGCCCTTGCGTGCGCCTTTGCCGGAGATTTCACCGCCCGCTGAGGGGTTTTCGATGATGTCGCGTTCCTTGATGAATGTCTCTTCAATCGCACCGACGACTTCACTGATCTCATCGCCGGTGATGAATCGAGCCATGTCGATGATGTGGGCGTTGAGGTCGCCGTGCGCACCGGAGCCGGCCAGATTTCCCTGGAAACGCCAGAGCAGAGGCGTGCCGGGACCACCCCAGTCCTGGAGATACGCGGCGCGGACGTGATAGATTTTTCCGAGACGCCCTTCCTTGACGAGTTGATGCGCCAGCGCGACGGCAGGCACACGCCGGTAGTTGTACCAGACGAAGGTGAGTGACTTTTTAGCGCGTTTGGCGGCATTCACCATCTCACGGGCGTCGTCGAGCGTGCCCGCCAGCGGCTTTTCGCAGGCAACATGTTTGCCAGCTTCAAGTGCCGCAATCGCCTGATCGCGGTGGACATAGTTAGGCGTGCTGACATCCACGAGCGTGATATCCGGATTGGTCACTACCTCGCGCCAGTCCGTCGTGTAATGCTTCCAACCCCAGCGCGGCGCAAATTTCGCCAAGTCCGCTGCATCTCGCGCCGCGATCGTGTGCATCACCGGCTCCACTGGCAGGTCGAAGAACTTCGCCACCTTCAAATATGCGTTGGAGTGTGTCCGACCCATGAACTTCGAGCCGATGAGTGCGACATTGATCTGTTGACCCGCCATGTGTGTCTCCTGAGTGTGGTGGTATGGACAAGATATCACGGGTGACTCGGAGTGACGAACCAGCCGCGATATTTGGAATTTTCCGTATAAAAAACCGCCGGCGTGGAAGCCGGCGGCTGTTGATCATTTCGCTTGTGGAACGCTGCCTCAATCAGGCAATCGAGTAGCGGCTGCCGCGTTCATCGGCAACTTCGATTCGCTTAAGCTTCTTTTGTTTCACCAGTTTGGTCAGCGCATTGTCAGCGCGACCGCCGCGCCCCTCGTCGGCCCAGTGCTTGTTAACTTCTGCAGCATTCGGCCTGCCGTGCTTGGCTATGAAAGCCAGCACCGACGCCTCGCCGCTCATGCTGAACGAGCCACGTGTACGCCGACCTCGCAGACCGCCTGCCGCGCCGCCAGCTGCCAAATTCAGCGAAGAAAATACCTGATCAATGGCTGCGAGTCGCGCTTCCAATCGCCTCCGCTCGCTGCGCAAGTCGTTGATCATTTTTGACAGTGTTTTAGGATTAACCGTTCGCGCCATAGCCGGATTCCTTATATGTGATTGACAACCCTATCCGTCGCAGGATGTTTTTACCACAATAAAAGTATTGCTCAAACTCCTCCGTTGAGTTATTCAACTATAGTAACACGCCAGCTTGATATCAAGGTAATTACTGTAGTTGTACTCTCATCATACGAAAGAAGGTAGTAACTTTTACGAGTTAGGAACTTTGGCGATGGCGTCGATTTCTATCTTCATATTGGGCGGGAGGACAGATTGCACAGTCGTGCGCGCGGGGCGTACTCCCGTGAAGAATTCGCCATAAACCTGATTGAACCGCTGAAAATCGTTGATATCCGCGAGGTGAACGGTGCATTTAATCACGTCCTCGCGTGTGCAGCCGCCAGCTTTGAGGACTGTCTCAATATGAGAGAGTGTCATTCTGGTTTGCTCTTCGATCGTGCCCGGAATGATCTTTCCTGTTACCAAGTCAATGCCTGCCTGGCCGCTGACATAAAGGAACCCGCCCGCGATAATTCCATCTGAATATGCGCCGGTTGCGGTTTTACGATTCGGATTCACGACCTGTTGCTTGGACATGGCAATCCTTCACTTTCCTAAATTACTATCAGTCCGAGTATCAATCTTTCAATACTATTCCGTATCTCTCATCAGATACGTTGTTATTGTGCATACCTCTGCCGGTAGGTTCTACTTCATCGCTTCAATCTTTTTCATGGCTTGCAGTGTCTTTTCATATGTTGCGAGGTCAACCTCCACCTCGCTGGTTAATGGACCCTGATAGTCGATCGCGTTCAATTCCCGCATGACCGCGGGGAAATCGACCTCCCCTTCGAGCAGCGCGGTCCACTTGCCATTGAGCGGCCCGCCCTTCCAGTCCTTGAGATGGACGAGCTTGGTATGCCGACCGAGTATCCGTACCCAGTGCTGGGGGAACTGGAACACCGCCATATTGCCGGGGTCGAAGTAGAAGCCCACGCGCGAATGGCCGACATCATCCAGAAATCGCTTCATCTCCATCGGGCTAAACAGAAAACCGTTCCACACAAACTCCACTGCGATATCGATACCAAGCTCGTGGGCGGTTTGGGCAGCCTCGCGCAGCGAGGCGACGCCGTTGGCGTAAGCCTCATCGTAATAGAGGTCGGGGCGCAGCCTGCCGAGGGTCAGCAACACGGAGCCGGCGCCAAGTTTCCCGGCCACCCGCAGCCCGCTGCGGATTTCCTTGACTGCCTCCAGCCGTGCCGCGCCGCGGTCCAACGGAGTATTTCCCAGGTGCAGCAGAGCCGCGCTGAAAATATGTACGTTGAGACTGTCGGCACGACGACGAATCGAGTCGAGATCCGCATCGGATGTCGCCGACGAAAGTTCTCCCTCTTTGCGCAACATCACCTCGACGACTTCGTAACCCGCGCGACTTGCTGCGGGAAGAAACTCCTCGAGTCTGGAGTTCCACATGCTGCACTGAGTGACGCCGAGTTTTCGCATGATTGAGCTACTTTGTGGACCTGTGCTTTGCGGCTGCCTGCCCGACGATTTACCACTTCACCTTGGCGATGCCGTTACCCCTGGCCGCCTTGAGGATCGCCTCAGCAACGGCGATGCCTTTAATCGCCTCCGTCGCGGGTGTAATGCACTTGGCCTTGCCTTTGAGGCAATCCAGAAAATGTCTGGCCTGCGTCACGTACATATCGGTGCGTTTGAACTTCCAGAGTTTTTTCTTCGCCCGGCTCGGATCAGCGGTGACGTAGTAGCCAAAGTCGCTGGTGTTGAGCTTGTCATTGGCGAATTCGCCGGGGCCAAAGTTGATGGAACCTTTGGGGCCGAGCAGGTCATGGCAACCGATACTTGCGATGCCCCAGGTCCAGCAGACCATGATCTGATCGCCTGACTTGTATTGGACGACAGCCGTCGCGGTGTCCATCGCTGTATTCGTTGTCAGCTTGATGGATCGGGCGACCACGCTTTCGGGATCGCCGAACATCATGTTTCCAAAGTCGTAGTTATGAACCGCCCCGTCAAAGAGAGGCCCGCCGCTGAGCTTGTCATCGAGAAACCAGGGACCGCCGAACCGGAAGAGTGACGCGATCGCATGACGCCAGAGGATCGGTCGGCCGATCGTCCCGGCCTGCACGATCCTGGCAAGCGTACCCCAGTCGGTATCGAACCGGCGACAGTGCGCGACCATGAGCAGCTTGCGCGTCTTGTGCGCTGCTTCGATCATCTGTCGGCCGTGCGCTACTGAGCGGGCGAGCGGCTTTTCCGTCAGTACATCCCGACCGGACTTCATCGCATCAATCACGACATCGCGGTGGTAGAGCGTCGGCGTGACGCAGACAAGGGCGTCCACCTTCTTGTTTCGCAAGAGCTGTTTGTAATTGCTGTAAACCTCTGCGTCGGGAAACTTTTTCTTGAACCCCTCCTGAGCGCCGGGAGAGGGATCGGCACCGGCGACCACACGACAGGCTCCGGTAGCTGCGAAGGCGTTGACTTGCCCCATGCCCATGCCGCCCAGACCGACGAACCCGATGTTAATCATGATGAAAAGTTCCCCATGAGGATGAGGGTGGAAGGAGAGACGGCGAGCCGCCGTCGTTCATTCTAAGAGCGTGAACCTGCCGCCGCCGTATGGCCGACGACTTCGCGCAGCGATTCGAGTTTGGCAAGCTGCGCCTGATTTTCCGTGAGCATCGCCGCCAGATCGTCGTCGATTTCACTGATCCCCGTGGAATGACTCACCACCCGCTGATACGCGGCGACCTGCCGACTTTTTTCGTTGATCAACAGCGGCATGAGCGACGGCAGCGACAAGTAGTGGTAGTTCGTCACCTCCGGCTGGAATGAGATCGGCTTCTGAGGCAGCTCAAGCCGATTGAGAATTTCCACGATCCGCTCGCCATGCTCGCTGGAAGTATGACTCATGGCTGTGATTTCACGCCATGCGGGAAAGCTCCGAGCCGTAAGGTAGGGTTTGGCTTCGTCGAGATGGCGAAACAGACTGCGCGTCTCGGTCGCCAGCAGGAGATTCAACTCATCGGCAAGCGCGGGGTTATTCATGGTCGTGCAACTATTCCAATTCACCGGCTCGCGGCAACCGATGTCGTCGATGACGCAGCGGACTCAGGTACGGTCGGCACGGAAGCATGCGGTTGATGCAAGGGTGCTCGGTAGATCACCGCCTGCTCACGCGCCATCTGGCCGGGGGCACCGGGGAGGATGCCGGTCCAGAACACCGCTGCCGCGCAGACGGTCATCACCAGCACGCCGCCGAGTCCGGGCAGGAATGCCGGACGGTTTTCACGATCAGGAACAAAGGCCATGTAATAGACCGGCCGGAGATAAAAGTAGAGGCTCAGCAGTGTGTTGATCAGGAGAACGGCGATGAGCACCAGCCCCGCGGAGCCGGCCGCTTTCATAGAGGTGGCCAGATAAATCTTGCCCATGAACCCGCCGAGCGCGGGCATGCCGAACAGAGACAACATGAAAATCGTCATGAACACCACGAGGATGGGCGAGCGACGAATCATGCCGGCATATTCGCGGATGTCTTCGTTGCCGCCGGTATGACGTGCGATCACCGCCGCCGCAGTGAAGGCTCCGAGATTCATGAACAGGTAAACCAGCAGGTAGAAGAGAATCGCGCCGACCACTTGATCCTGAGAGCTGCCGTGCTCACCGGCGGTGAACACCACGAGGCTGCCCGCCATGAGCATGTAGCCGGCATGAGCGATGGAGCTGTAGGCGAGGAGACGTTTGATATTGGTCTGATGGAGGGCGACGAGATTTCCCCACGTCGCGGTGACACCGCCGAGGATCGCCACACCAACGGCCAGACCGTAGTAGAGGGTTGATCCATCGGGTGTCGCTGCGCCGAACTGGGCGAGGACGCGGAGCAGCAGACAGACGGCCGCACCTTTCGATGCGACCGAGAGGAACGTGGTGATTTCCGTCGGCGCGCCCTGAAAGACGTCAGGACACCAGAAGTGCAGCGGTACGGCGGAGAGCTTAAAGGCAAAGCCGGCAAATAGCGCCAGCACGCCCACCGCCAGCAATGGCGGTATCGCATGACCCGCTGAGCCGTCCGGTGACATCTGGAGGCTCAATTCGGTCGTGCGGGAAGCGATGGTCGGCAGATCGAGTGAGCCTGTCACGCCGTAGATCAGCGACATGCCATACACCATGATCGCGCTGGCTGCCGATCCGAAGATGACGTACTTGAGAGAACCTTCAGACCCCTTGCGGTTTTTCTTGCGGAAGCCCGCCAGTGCGTAGCTGGGAAAGGAGGCGGCTTCGGTGGCGATGAAGATTGCCAGCAGGTTATTCGCGGACGCCATCAGGGCCATGCCTGTCGTCGCCCCCAGGAGGAGACAGAGTAGGTCGGGGGAGTCGGCGACGGCGGTTTCATGGCGTGTGGCGACGAGCCATTGAACGATGATGAGGATGGTAAAAAGAATCAGGAGAATCTTGAAGAACTGGCTGAAGGGGTCGATCGCCAGCATGCCTGAAGTCGCGGTGCCGAGGATCGCCCGTCCGGACGCCGCCGGCCCGGACATGCTCAGGCCGGTGAAGATCAGCGCCAGGAAAAGCGAGGTCAGTGCCGCCAGTGTCGGCAGGACGATGCTTTTGCGTTTGATGAAGGGCACAAGGATCACGGCGCACATGCCGATGACCAGCCATATTTCAGGCATGATGTAAGGCAGCGCGGCTCGGACTGGTGTCAGATCAGGATTCACGTGTTTTGCCGTTCTCGTTTACGTGTTCAACCGTACCGTTCGATCAGCGGTCGCCTGTCGCGGCGAACCGAACATTCACGCTCGCATCACCGCATGGTCAAAATCGTCATGATGGAATCAAAGGTCGGCCGGGTCATCTCAAAGACCAGGTAAGGCAGGATACCGAAGACAAACGCGGCAATGCCCAGGGTCGCCATGATGAAGTATTCGCGGCCGGTGATCTTGTCGTAGTGCGAGTATTCGGGCTTTTCCGTTCCCATGTAAACGCGCTGGAACATCCAGAGGATGTAACCGGCGGTGAGCACGACGCCGAAGGCAGCGATGATGCCCAGGGTGTAAGCCCACGAGGTGACGGCTGCGGCGTCCTGCGCACCCAGAGCACCGGCAAGCTCGCCGTTACCCGCAGCACGGAACGTACCCAGCAGAACCATGATCTCACCGATAAAGCCGCAGAGACTCGGCAGGCCCATGCCGGCAAAGAAGCCGACGAGCGACCAGCCGCCGAAGCCGGGGAACTTGAGCCAGATCCCGCCGAAGCGGTTGATTTCGCGGTGGTGGGCACGTTCATAGACGACGCCGACGAGGAAGAACATCATCGCACTGGTGATGCCGTGCGCGATCATTTGGAAGTACGCACCGTCGAAGCCGACGCGAGTCATCACCGCAAGGCCGAGTGTGACATAACCCATATGGCTGACCGAGGAATAAGCGACGAGCTTTTTCCAGTCGCTCTGCGCCATTGCACAAAACGCACCGTAGATGATGGCGATGACCGCAAGCACTGCGACGAACACCCAGAAAAGTTTGGCGGCATCGGGGAAGTACGGATAGGTGATCCGCATCAGGGCGTAACCGCCCATCTTCAGCAGCACACCGGCGAGGATCATGGAAATGGGTGTCGGAGCTTCGACGTGGGCGTCGGGCAGCCAGGTATGGAACGGCACGCCTGGCAGCTTGATGAGGAAGGCGATGAGTGTCAGCCAGAACGCCCATTGAGCAAACTGCCAGTGCGGGCCGCCGTGAGCAAAGAGTGCCCGCACGCTTTCACCCTGGATGACCATCATGTCCCAGGTGTTTTGATGGTCAGCGGTGGCTTCACCCGTGTAGAAGTAAAGGCCGAGCATCACGACCAGCAGACAGATCGAACCGGCGAGTGTGTAGAGAAAAAACTTGATCGCGGCGTACTCTTTCCGCGGCCCACCCCAGATGCCGATGAGAAAATACATCGGCAGCAGCGAGACCTCAAAGAACACGTAAAAAAGGAACATGTCCAGTGAAAGGAACACGCCTAGCATGCCTGTGAGCAGGAAGAGATAAAGAGCCATGAAGGACTGCGTGGCTTTTTCGATGTTCCAGCTCGCCAGCACCACGAGAACCGAAAGTGAAGTCGTCAGCAGCACCAGCGGGAGTGACAGGCCGTCCACCCCGGTGCGGTATTGCGCGTTGATCATGTCGATCCACGAGACGGCGGTGACGTACTGCACACCCTGAAAGCCGCTGCCGTAGTAACCGACGGCGATGTATATCGACATCACCAGCGTCACCAGCGAGGTGACCAGTGCCACCATCTTCGATGTCTGCCTGGGGCTGAGGAGGCAGAGCAGTGCCCCGATCGAGGGGACGAAGATCATCCAGTTAAGCAGCGTGTTCATGACGATTCCTAAGGGGCTATTCGGGAAGGGTTGCCTTTGAGTTGTCGCTACGACAGAGGGTATGAAACATCCGTCCGGATTTCAGTCCCTTGCATCGTGTCGTTCATGGTTCTCTCTGGCTGTCCCTTTCGTTGTTTGTTCTCTGGGTCGCTGTAATGCGATCGACGATCACCGTAATGACAGAACCACCGCCAGCACCGCGAGGGTGACGAGGGTGGCACTGAGGAAGAAAACCAGAACATAGACGCGGATGCGGCCGGGTTGAGTCGCACGGAGGACGTTGCCGCCGTTTTGCACCGCCAGAGCTGCACCGTTAACCGCACCATCGACGAGTTTGTTATCCACCCCGCCGGAGACAACCGCGAAGGCCCGCGTCACCCAGCCGGCGAGATTTACCAGGCCATCGACGATCGTCTTGTCCACCCACGAGCAGATATACGCCACGGTCTTGCCTGCGTGGACGAGGAACACGTCGTAGAACGCATCGAAATAAAGCTTGTTGACTAACCAGTTGTGAATGACGCCGATGCCGGGGATGCGGACGATCCGGGAGGCGGTCTTCAGCCCCGGTGCGTAGATGGCGATGCCCAGCACGAGCATGGCGATCCAGCCCACGCCGTAGCCCAGCCACTTGTGAACGTAATGGATGCCGTGCCCCATCTCATGATCAACGCCCGGTTGGACCCAGTGAACACCCGAATCCCACATCAGAGAGCGAGATTCGTTGATGAGGTTTTGCCAGAACGGCATGATGAACGGCGCGGAAGCGATCGCCAGGATCGCCAGCGCGATTTGCGGTAGGACCATCTGCCACGGTGCTTCGTGGGCGTGGTCGTACAGGTGCTGATCGCGCGGCTTGCCCAGGAAGGTCAGAGCGAAGCTGCGCGTCATGTAAAAGACGGTGAGGAACGCCACGCCCATCGGGAGCCAGAAATAGAGTTTGGCCAACGGCCCCAGCAGGACACCCAGCGCGTCACCGTGGTTCACCGCACCCGCGAGGATGCCATCCTTGGAGTAAAAACCGCTGATACCCCAATCCGTCATCGGGATCGAAGCCCCGGAGATGGCGAGCGTGCAGATGAAGTAACAGGTCATGGTGATGGGCATTTTTTTGCCCAGCCCGCCGTAGTACCGCATGTCCTGCTGATGGTGCGCTGCGTGGATGACGCTGCCGGAGCACTGGAAGAGGCAGCACTTGAAAAAGGCGTGGGTGATCAGGTGATAGAGAGCAAAAGTCCACGAACCGACGCCTAGCCCCAGAATCATGTAGCCAAGCTGCGAGATGGTGGAGTACGCCAGGACGCGCTTGATGTCGGTCATCACCAGAGCCATACACGCCGCGATAACCAGCGTGATGAGGCCGACGGTCGCGACGAAAAGGTGTGCTCCAGGCGTGAGGATGGGGTAGATCCGGGCTGTCAGATAGACGCCGGCAGCGACCATCGTCGCGCTGTGAACGATTGAGGAGACAGGCGTAGGCCCTTCCATTGCGTCGGGCAGCCAGGTGTGCAGGGGGAACTGCGCCGACTTGCCGATGGCTCCGAAGAAAATCCCGATTCCCGCCGCGGTGAGCCAGATCGGTGGGTTGAGAATCGAGAAATTCGGGTCCAGCTCGTGCAGTCGCCGCACCACTGCAGCGAACATATTTCCATCCTGAGCCGTGGCGGGCAGGAGGACGTTGGCTCCCAGATGATAGAAAAGGATGCCGAACCCGATGAGATAGCCCATGTCACCGACGCGGTTCATGACGAAGGCTTTTTTGCACGCCAGTTGCGGGCCGCGTTTCTCAAACCAGAAACCGATGAGCAGGTAGCTCGTCAGACCGACGAGTTCCCAGAAAACAAAGAGCATTATGATCGAGTTGGCGATCACGATGCCGAGCATGCTGAAGGTAAAGAGCGACAGGTAGGCAAAGAAGCGGTTGTACCGCTTGTCTCCTTCCATATAGCCGATCGAGTAGAGATGCACGAGCATGGCGATGAACGTGACCATCGTCATCATCACGATGGTCAGGCCGTCAACCATGATTCCCAGATAGAGCCAGCGTGCCTCACCCGCTGCGGTATTCCCCGCCAGCGGAATCCACGGCACATCGGTCACGATGGGCAAACGATCCGCCACCGGCAGCCCGATCCACTGAATCGCAGCGTAGGCGGCACAGGCAAACGCCCCGCCCATGACGACGAAGGTCAGCCATCCCGCAGCCTTATAAAGCACCCGCCGCGTGAGCAGGATGACGATCATCGAGCTCACCAGCGGCGCGAAGGTCGCGATGAGGAGCAGGTTTCGGATGGACAACTGTGTGGGGGTCATGCTTTTTACGGGAGCAAGGTTCGGGGCCTGAGGCCGGACATCATCAAACGTCCTTGATCTTCACCGCTCGGTACGTGGTCCTGTTTCGCCAAGCCATTTTCTTATCCCTTCATCTCATCCGCCGCCTCAACGTCGATGGAGCTGAAGGTGTTGTAATAATTCAGAAAAATCGCCAGCGCCACCGCAGCTTCTGCGGCGGCCAGGACGATGATGAAGATCGAAAACATCTGACCGTGGATCAAAGGCGTCGCATGTTCGCCGCCGGTCCCCGACCAGCCGAACCGGTTAAACGCCACGAAGTTGATCGCCGCCGCGTTAAGCACCAGTTCCACACCGATCAGGATGCCGATCGCGTTACGTTTGGTCAGGATCGTGGCGACTCCCGCCCCAAAGAGCAGAAACGACACGATGAGAAAGTGCATGAGACCGATTTGTGCAATGGGATGCGTCATGGAGGCGGCTCGAAGGCGGTCTTGCAACGTCTGTCAGGGCTTCCTGGCCCCGCAGTCTGTTGGCTATTTGACCCTTTTCCGTGCCATGTATGCCGCACCGATCATCACGACCAGCAGCAGCACGCCGGCGACTTCAAAAGGAACGACATACTCAGTCAGCAGTCCACGGCCGATCGCGGCCACGGTGTCATGCTGGGCAAACCCCGCGTGCGGCTCAACATCACCCAGTGACGCCCCCCCGCCGGGCAGGGTGTTATGCACCAATGCCAGCAGAAGCAGTCCCGCGAGTATCAGGCCGACAAACGTACCGGCGACCCGCTCCCAGACTGCGGCTTTAAGCTGAAGGAACGGGTCTTTACTCGTGAGCATGACGCCGAAGATGATCAAAATCAGTGTGCCGCCCGCATAAACGATGAGCTGAATTGCCGCCAGAAACTCCGCACTGAGCATGAAATAGAAGCCCGCTGCACCCATGAGCGTCAGCAGCAGGTAAACCGCCATGCGCACGATGTTCTGCGACAAAACGATGGCCCACGCGCTGACCACCGTCAAAGCAGCCAACGCGATGAAAAGTAGCGGAGCGATCGGCGACTGCGCCGCGGAAGCAGTCTGTTGCGCAAGGAAGAGCAAGAGCAAAAACCCTTGAAAAAAACGAGATACCGGATCAGGGCGGAAGAATAACGGCGTGGTGAAACGCGGTCAAACCCCACCACCCCTCACACGGAGGTAATTGCGATTCACTGTCCGCATATCGCAAGAAGCCCCGCCTCGTGTAGTGCCTTCGTTTACGACGCATCGGCACACGGAAACACCCTGGTTACGGATACCCTGAATCAGGAGCGACCGCTAAAACGGCATTCCGATGATCTTTGCCTCAAACACGATCGTACCCCGGAGGAGTCCCTGCGCCTGGCAGATGATGCGGCGAGGTCGAAGATCTATTCCAACCCCCAGCAACACCAGCCGATCACCGGGGACGACCTGACCGCGGAACTTCACCTCCTCCACCCCGGCAAAGCCGACGAAGGCCGTACCCGGCAGCCGCTTGATCGCCACGAAGCTCGCCACTTGCGCCGCCGCCTCGATCATCAGCACACCCGGAAACAGCGGCCGTCCGGGGATGTGTCCGGGTACCCAGAACTCATCAGCACGAACATCTTTGAAGGCAACGATACGCTCCAGATCGTCCGACATGTAGTTGATGCCGTCGATCATCCGCATGTGTCCGCGGTGCGGGTTGGTTTTTTCGATTTCATCCACGCCGAACTGTACGTGGTCCAGGTTGATCTGAGAGATGTCAAAAAGAAGCGGTGGAACCATAAGTACTCACAAAGAGGCTCGCGCCAAGCGTTGAGCGACAGTAAAACGGGTGAATGACTACCGACTACAAGCCGGGAACGCCGTTCCCTGGTTGCACGGGGATCCATTTGTGGCTGTGCCGGTGGCTGAAGTTATTCGCCGCCGGGGTCACCCTCGCCGCTTTCACGGGTTTCGAGGACTTTGACCCGCACATCCTGCGCGGCGTTTTTGATCTCCTGCATCAGCTTGCGCACACGTGTGCCGGCCGCCTTGTTGCCCCCCGCCGCCTTGCGCACGTCATCTTCCGCCGACGCCACCAGGCTCTTAAGCCGTTCATAGGCTTCCAACATGGCAGAACTCCTTTCTATCCAAGGGTACGGTGCCGGGAAATAGCCTAACCGACGGCCGCACACGGCGAAAGCATGAAACAAAATAAAAAATCAGCCGGAAATCACGCACCCGCTCCCCACCTCCGGCTCGATCATCCCCGCTCCGCGACTCTGCCGGTCATTTCACCACATTCAACATGGCTTTGAACAGCGGCGTGCCTGCTTCTCGCACCAGCTCAAAAAGCATCGACTCGACCGTCGTAGGCGCGACGCCCGCTTGAATCAGCCGCTCAATCCCCATTTCCATGTCGAATGGCCGGCGGGAACCGATCGCATCGGTCGTCAGCGCGACGTTGTAGCCGTGCTCCAGAAGATCGAGGCAGGTTTGCAGCACGCAGACATGGGCTTCTACGCCGCAGACGATAACACTGGTGAACTTACCGCGCCGCAGTTCCTCAAGCACGGGATCAACGCAGGCGGAGAACAGCACCTTGTCTTGATTACACAAAGCTCGTGCGATGCGGGGCTGAAGTTCAGGCAGCGTGACGCCCAGACCTTTGCGGTAGTGCTCGGTCACCAGCATCGGCAGGTTGATCGCGTTGGCGCCATCGAGCAGCCGCGCGACCTGCGGAACCAGCGACTGGGCGTTGTGCATGTGCGGAACGAGTTTTTCCTGCATATCCACCACCAGCAAGGCGGCGGACTCCAGTCGAAAACGTGTGGGAGGCATGGCTGGATTCTACAAAACTAAGAGTTGTGATAAATCTGATCACTGGTGAAAAATTCGGGACACGATGTGTGTAACCGACAAGGGACGTAGTGGACAATCGACAATCGGTGATTGAGACGCCAGAATCTTCGTGTGAACGGCCTGCCCACGAACACCGACGAATTGCTCCGTCGTCTGCTCGATCACGACGCCGCCGCTTGGCGCGAGTTGGTGGAGGGCTATACCGGTTTTCTGCTGGCGATGTCTCGGCGGACATTCGCATCCTATGGCGTGCGGACGGATGGCCAGGACTTTGAGGATGCCGTCGCCGACGTCTGGAAAAACCTGCTGGAAAACGATCTCCGCCTTGTCCGTCAGTGCATTGAGCGGGGAAATTTTGTGCAAACGCTCCAGGTGCTGGTGCGTAACCGCAGCATCGACCTGATGCGAAAAAGGCAAAACGCGACGATCGCTCTGAATGAAGGCCACGCGGTCACCCAGCCTGCCGCCGCCTCCACGGAAGCGGATCTGGAGCCTGGCGAACTGGCCAGGGCCATGGGTGAGCTGACCGCACGCGAGCGCACCCTCGTGAACCTGTTTTTTCTTCAGAGGAAAAAGTACCGCGAGATCTCCGCCTTGACCGGTATCCCGCAGAACAGCATCGGCCCGACGCTCGCCCGCGCGGTCGCACGCCTTCGCCAATCGCTCAAGCGTGACTGAGGCTACGATTCGAGATGCAGGATGTCAGCATGAACAAGCGAAAAGAAAAGCCGTCGAATGAATCAGGTGAAAAAAAGATTCTGCCGACCGCCACGAGAAAAACCGGCGGGCCGCGTGGCGGCAAACCCGTCGAAAAGCCGTTGACCCGCGAGGAAGAGGAAGCCCGTGTGCGCGAGCAATTGCGGGCGCTCGGATACCTTTAAGGCGTGCCGGCCCACGAAATCAATCTTTGGGCGTACATCGATCCCACCGGCGGGCTGCCGCCGTCGATCTGGGGTGTTCTGCTGGCTTCCCTGCTGGGTGGTCTGGGTGTTGCGATGGCTCTGCTCAAGCTCTGGGGCCGTCACCTCTGGCGTCTGCTGAACACACACCGAGGGATGGTTGTGCTCCTCGTGCTGCTGGCGGGTGGTATCGTTGGC
This sequence comes from Phycisphaeraceae bacterium, assembly GCA_020851465.1. NCBI lineage: Bacteria > Pseudomonadati > Planctomycetota > Phycisphaerae > Phycisphaerales > Phycisphaeraceae > Phycisphaeraceae bacterium. Next base: position 17,477 of record JADZCR010000001.1, read on the forward strand.
GGCGTGGCGTTTTTCCGAAAAGCCCAAAATCCCGCCGCCCCCCCTGCCGCTGCCGCAAAACAGCGCGTCGTGATTCTCGCGCTTGACGGGCTTGATCCCGGACTGTGCGATCAGTTCCTGGCCGAAGGGAAACTCCCCAATCTCGCGCGTCTGGCCGGCGAGGGTGTGTACCGTCGGCTGGCGACCGTCACCCCGCCGCAAAGCCCCGTCGCCTGGTCGTCATTCATCACCAGCCGCGATGCCGCTTCACACGGCGTGTTTGATTTCATCAAGCGAGACCCCCGGACTTACCTCCCCGATATCTCGATCGCCGACCGCCGTAACGGCAAGCTCCCGTGGCGCGGCGAACCGTTCTGGGATCACGGATCCATCAGCGAGCAAGGTCTGGTGGCTCTGCGGTTGCCCTTGACCTTTCCCGCGCCAAAGCTCAACGGCCGCCTGCTCGCCGGCATGGGTGTCTGGGATGTACGCGGCACGGAGGGAACCTATGCGTTCTTCTCCACCAGCCCGGTGAAACTCGAAGAGCCTCGCGGCATCATTCTCAACCTTGTCGCAAACGGCACAACGCTACGCGGCGATCTGCCGGGGCCTTATGTCACCGGACAAAAATCCGTCGCAACACAATCCTTTGAAATCGACCTTGGCTCCAAGCCGCAGCCGACGTTGAAAATCCAGGGCAAAACCTACCCGCTGCGACAAGACGGCTGGAGCGACTGGATCAGCGTGGAGTTTCGCTTTGGTGCGTTGAATCTCGAAAAAATCCGAGGCATCACACGCGCCATCCTGCACCATTCCGCCCAGCAAACCACGCTCTATTTCTCGCCGATCAATCTCGATCCGGTCGAGCCTCGGTATGTCATCAGCTATCCGAAGGGATACTCCGCGGAGCTGGACCGACACATCGGCCACTATCACACACGCGGGATGCCGTTCGACTTCCAGGCGCTCAAGGACGGCGTCATCAGTGATGATGAGCTTCTCGATCAATGCCGCAGTGTCACGGATGAAACCGAGCGGATGCTGTTCCACGAGTTGGCCCAGGTAAATCGCGGGATGCTCTTTGCGTATTTCGAGGCGCCGGACATCATTCAGCACATGTTCTGGCGCACGATCGACCCGCAGCATGCGCTGTATAACGACGCCGAGACAGCCGCTCACCGCGACGTCATCTCAGAGCATTACCGTCAGCTTGATGCGCTGGTGGGTCGTGTCCGGGCGGCAATGGGTGATCGCGGTACGCTGCTGGTGATTTCGGATCACGGCTTTGCGCCGTTTCGCCGCGGTGTCCACCTCAACGCAGTACTCCGCAGGCTGGGCTATCTGACACTCAAGCCAGGTGTCGAATCCTCGGAAGATTTTCTCAAGGGTGTGGACTGGTCCAGGACACGCGCTTACGCGCTGGGGATCAATGCTGTTTACCTGAACCTCGCCGGTCGCGAGGGAGAAGGCATCGTCAAACCCACCGACGCCGCGGCACTGTTGGCGCAGATCAAAGCTGACCTTGAAGCGTTCATCGACCCGGTCACGGGAGACAAAGCCATCAAGAACGTAACGATTTTCGCTGAAGGGCGCGAGATATCGGCCAGCGCACCTGATCTGGTCGTCGGTTACGCGAGGGGATACCGCGCGTCGTGGTCCACCGCATGGGGTGGCGTGCCGGTGGAAACAACCCAGACCAATGTGAGTAAATGGAGCGGCGACCACTGCATCGCCGCCGATGAGGTTCCTGGGGTATTCTTTTCCAGTGACCCATCACTGACCGCTCAGAATCTGATGGGTGTCGCGCCGGCGGTCGAGGCTTTTCTGTCAGGCACCCCGTAAAAAGAGGAACATCGTGCGACCTATCGCTACCGCCTTTCTCTTTGTCCTGGCTGTTCTGATCGTCATCGGTATCGGCGTCTGGCTGATGCTGCCCAATCACCCCGGCTCAAGCCACTCCGCCTCCACAACCTCGCGCAGCCGCCAGCCTAACGTCGTCCTTATCTCTCTCGATACTGTTCGCCCCGATCATCTCTCCCTCTATGGCTATGCGCGAAAGACCACGCCGAATATCGAACGCTTCTTCGCACAGGACGGCGCAGCGGTATTCAGTCAGGCTCGCGCTCAGGCTCCCTGGACGCTGCCTTCGCATATGTCACTTTTCACGTCGATGCTGCCCAGTCAGAACGGAGTGGACAGCATTAACCAGGTCTTACCCGACTCCCTCACCACCCTGCCGCAAATACTCCAGACCCACGGCTACCGAACCGCCGCTCTGGTCAACAACGGCCAGATGCGGGCACACTGGGGATTCAACCGTGGTTTTGACGAGTGGCGCGAGTTTGCCGTCGATACACCGCAAGGTGAATGCGGCAACATCACCAGCGAAGCGATCCAATGGATGAGCAGACATCAGTCCGGGGACGCATCCACTGACAAGGGCAACGCTCCCTTTTTTCTTTTTCTCCACTACTACGACGCGCACGATCCTTACGATGCACCTGAGACTTTCAAGAAAGCGATGGGGGCTACGCTCAGCGGAGCACAGTCGCGGGAACTGGCGGAGTCGCACCGATTTCCGGGAAATGATCTGGACGCCAAGGCGAAGGAAAGTCTGATTGCCAGCTACGACGCGCAGCTCGCCTGGCTCGATGACGAGCTGGGCAAACTTTTCGACAAACTGCCGCCGAACACGCTGGTCGTGCTTTTTTCGGATCACGGGGAAGCATTCGACGAGCACGGCTGGACGTTGCACGGAGCCTCGCTGTACGAAGAGGAAATCCGTGTTGCGCTGGCGATGAGGTTTCCCGGCCTGAAGACTTCCACCCGACGCTTCGACGAACAGGTCACGCTCCTCGACGTAGCCCCGACCATTCTTACCGCGTGCGGCTTCACCCTTCCGTCACAATTCACCGGCAACGATCTCCGGCTGCTGCTCGATGACGTGCCCCTGCCGCCGCGACTCGTCCAGATGGAAACCAAGGCGGTGCTGGAGGGCAAAATCGTGTACGGCGCAGTGCTCAACGAGTGGAAGGCGACCTACTCGCTGCTCGACGGCGTGACGCAGGTTTTCAAGCTCCCTGACGAAAGCAAAACCATCACTGGCTCGCAGGGCAGCGGTCAGACGCTGGTGAATTTTCTTCACGACGTGGCGCGCGAAGATGAATACTGGATGATCACCGCTGCGGGTGACGGCGACTTTGAAGTATCGCTCGAAGCCACCGCGGGAAAGTTCGCGCTGTTCATTCCGATCGACTTCGATGCAGAGCGTGACCGCATTGAGCCTTCCGAAGATGGAACACGCATCAAGCTCGTGGTCTATCCGCGCGGAAAACAGCGGCGGATATACCTGAAGCTGTCCGATCCGACGGCGGGTATCCGACTCGACTTCAAACACAACGGCATTCCCTCGCCGGCAGAGGTCCGTCTCGGAGAAAGCGGCTCCTTGCCGACTGCGCTGCCCACGGAGGTGACGCTCGAAACCGACCTCTCCGATCCGGTCATGACAGGCAATGAAACTGTGCGACCCGGCCTGAGCCTCCGCCGTCATAAATCGCTGGGAAAAACAGCCCCGCCGCGCAACACCGCGACCCCGGACGAGGAGACGCTCCGGCAACTCCGTTCGCTGGGCTACACACGCTGACTTTTCCGCACGGGTACCGTATTTTCAACCGTGGATTTCATCGAGCAATGGTCACTTGACGCGCCCGCGCAACGCGGCAAATATGCGTCAATACCCGCCGTCATGGCTGGATGCTCCAACCTGATTTCAATGCTTCCATGAGGATCACTGGCATGAATGTTTCCCGACGCGCGATCCGCGCCGCTCTGCTCGGCCTCTCCGCCGCCTTGGTTTCGCCGCTTTCAGCGCAAGTCGAACCGGGCTGGAACGGCAACATGGCCAAGAATCCCGGCTTCGAGGAGGACTTCGTCAACACCCGCGCTGAAGGCCACGTGCTCTCCTTCAAAGGTGACTGGTTTTACAACCAGCAGGATCTGATTCCCGACTACTGGGCTTTCCCCAAGGGGCAGTCGTGGTCGAGCGACCGGCCGCACAGCGGGAGCAAAGCTCTGAAGCTCGATGCTGGACAGACGGCGGTGCAGACGTTACCCGGCGCGCAATTTCAGGACGGAGGCAGTGCCTGGGCAGGCGCATCGAATTTCCCCATCAAAGGCATTGATGCTGCGAAGTTCAATCTACCGCTGAAGGTCACCGCCTGGGTTCGGGGCGAAGGATTAATCACCATCTCCGCCGGCAAGGGTAACGGCGTGACCGCCAAGGGCGGCGGCGCAGATTGGCAGCTCGTCACCGCCGAGTTACCTGCCGATCAGATCAACCCTGCCGCACAGGTAACGGTCACGCTGACGGGTCCTGGTGAGTTTGACGATGTTTCGATCACAGAAAAACAGAGCGGCGCAGCCAATCTGATTCCCAACCCCGGCTTCGAGGAGGCCGACGCACAGGGCAACCCGACGGGCTGGTCCGCGCAGAAGAAGTACCGTGCGATCGGGCCGACCTATTACGTCTGGACCGACTGGAATCACGCCTTCCGTGACAATCGCGGAGCGGTCAGTGTCGATCCGCTGGTGGCGTTTTCCGGTAAGCAGTCGCTGCGTTTTGATGTGTATCCGGGTGATGAAAAATACATCGAGAGTGACGCCATCGTGCTCAACCAGACCACGCCGGGCGTCATCGAGGTGGGCGTCTATGTCAAGGCTGACCGCGCCAAGCTCATTGATGTCCGTCTGGTCGATCAGGACGGTGCTTCACTCAAGAGCGTCTATCCCACACAGCCCGAATACTCCACCGGAGGCACCGCGACGTACGGTAATGGCACCTTCGACTGGCGCTATGTACGGAAATTCTTTGCCGCACCCTTTGATCAACCCATGAAGAGCGTGCGGGTACGACTGGCGGCACGCGGGTTCAATGCGCACACGCTCGACGACGCAGGAACCCGTGCCTATGCCTGCCAAGTCGGTACGGTCTGGTTTGACAACCTTCACGTCTCCGAACGCGGCAGCACACCGGCAGCGGACGTGAAGTTTTATCCCGCCGCAGCCGTCACTCCGCCGTCACTCAGTGCCGATGTCGATCTGGGAGATCGACTCTACGGATTGAATACGCTCCGCGTCCGACTGCGCACGCCGGGTACTTACAAGGTCAAACTCACGACTACCCTACCGGGCCAGCAGCCGACCGTTACCGAGTCAGTTCCGGTCACCATTGCCGCCAACGCCACGGGTGTCATCGAGACCCCTTACGAGATCAGCCATCTGGCGGGCGATCTATCCGCGCAAGGCTCGCTGAAGGTTGAACTCCAGCGGGACGGCCAGACGATCGCCGCTTCCACTTACGCCTTCAATACCTGGCCGGTCGTCGTGGACTTTGACGTGGCACGCCACTACAACCTGCCCGGTGAAAATCCAGTTACGACGACGATGAACCTCGGCGTCGCTTCGGACACCCTGGCGCGAACCGCGAAGATCGAGCTGGCGCTGGTCCGAGCCGGTGACAACCAGTCCGTTATCGAATCACTGCCTCCCATCACTGATCTCAAAGCTGCGTTTGCTGCATCGCTCGACGGCCTGCCCAAGGCGCAGACGGAGAGTTATGAGTTCAACCTGCCTACTAACGCATGGTGGGCGGATCGCGCACGGCTGCTGGTCACCAAACTCGACCTATCCCGGCTGTCGGTCCACCCGCATGACAACCCGATGCGCGACACCGCGCTGAGACTTCGAGGTCTCGATGCAGCCGGCAAGGTGCTCTTCGAGGATGTCAGCGATCCCTTTGGCCGGATGCAGGCACCGCCCACGCAACCGGCTATCACCAAGGTGGAGATCCGTGAGGACGGCGCGATTCTCATCAACGGCCAGCCGCGCTACATCTTCGGCGCCACGCACCAGAACACGCGGACGACCCATACCCCCGCCATCATCGCGCAACTGGGGCTGACCGGTCACCGTCTGACGCAGGGTATGAAAAACGAGGAAATGGCGGACATGTTCAACAAGTGGGGCTTGTATTCCCTCCAGGCCAAGCCCGATCCGTCCATCGGCGGCACGGCAGTCGTCAGCGAGCTTAACGCGGCGCAGAAAACCGCCTTTGACGCATGGGTCGCCGGCGGGGGAATGAAATATGTCGTCAGCCTCAACACCGGCGGATGGGAAGCGGTGATCGACTACAACAACGCTGCTCTGGTCGAGAAACACAAAGCCTTCAACGAGCAGATCCGCGCTCAGTCCCAGCGCCCCACCGCCATCAGCACCAGCGGCGCGTACAACGCCTGGTGGCTTTCCCACCTGCCCTTCTATGACATCGATCACGCCGAAACGGAAATGTGGGGACCGATGGATTTCAACGTCATCTTCACCCCCTACATGAAGCGTTATCGCAAGGAGCCGACCGCCTGGGTTTATCTCCCGCAGCTTTACGACAACACACCTTTCGAGCGCTATCGCTTTGAGAGCTACGAGAACATCATCCGCGGATCAGCGGGTGTCTCGATGATTCAAGGCATCGGTGATCCGACCTTCAATCGTGGTCTGGCGGGCGAGCTGCGCCACCTTGAAAAGCCGCTCAACAGCCTCGACAAGGCTCCAGAAGTCACCTTCGAGCCGAACGTCTCGCACAAGGTCACCAGCTACGAGGGCAAGACCTATATCCTGGCGACCAATGCCGGCCCGGTGCAGATCGGTTCCTTCAAGTGGAACACCGAGACGAAAAAGAGCGGTAACGCCAGCCACGAAGGCGACACGCATAACCAGTTATGGTTCCGTCCCGCGGGCATCCGCATCCACGGATTCCGCGGGCTGCCTCTGCCTGAACTGGTACGCAAAGGCGACAAAATCGTGCAGTGGGTCTGGATCGATCCCAACGAGACACCCGATTGGGCGATGGTCGCAGTGCGCGGCGACGGACGATTTTCACATGCCGGCGTCATCGGCAAGTTCGACTTCGCCAAGTTCCAGGCGGACTACGGCAACGTCGTCATGTTCTCCGAGCTTGAACACTCCGTGTGGCATGACATCAACTGGGTATTCGACCCGCCCACGTATCAGTTGGCGATCAAACTCATGGGCCAGAAGTGGGCCGACGATATGAAAAAATCCGCCGACGGATACAAAGCCAAGGTGGATGCGACGACCTACAAGGCCGGCGATTTCAAGGTCGTCTCCCCTGATATCGCTGCCGCCAAAGGCAACTGGGTGAAGATCGAGCTTGATGCGGATCAATCCGGTCTGACGGGCAAGCTCGTGGATGGGTTCGCTTATCTAACGCAGAACGGTCGCGCACTGTGGGATTACTCCGTGCTCGAACGTGACGGCAAAGTCGTGCGCGTCTTCTGCGAGGACAGCGTCGGCATCGACCGCGCCCTGCTGGCCAAAGTCCGCATCAACATACCCGGCCTCAAGAAAGGCACGAAAATCCGACCGCTCTTTGAGAACCGTGAATTGACTGCCGAGGACGGCTTCTTCACCGATGACTTCACCGGTGTGGATACCTACGGCTATGAAGCAGGCGGCGTCGAGGGTGACATGCTGGGCTTCGTCAAAGATCCCAACCGCGAACTGCCCCGGATGATGCCCAGCGGCTACGGATACAGCTACGGTCCGACGGCGGTACGCATCTACGAAATCAAACCGTGATGCACCTGACGACCAATCAAGTCGCAATGCCGACTGCGTGAGCTGTGTGAGCTATGTACACGGGTGAGCTATGCGCACGCGCTGCAGCTATGTGCGTTTGACGCGCACTTTCAGCGAGTAGAAGACCAGGGAACATCAACCGCGTGACATCGTGCGATCAGCGATTCACCAATTTGTCCGCCTGAAGCGCGACTTTCTTGAATGCTGCCGCATAGCGTTCGATGGCATCCTTGCGGTCGTGCTTGAACCACGGGATACCCAAGCAGCGGCCGCCCAGCAGCAACGCTTCACTGACGGGCAGTGAACCGAGACTCTGGCGTACATCGCGCTGTGCGAAGGCGATGCGTGTGGGCTTGCCGTCGCCGTACACATCCGCCTGATTGAGCACCGGATGCGTGTGGAGGATCGTGTTGCAGCCGCGACCGGACAAACCGCCCTCAGCCACGACTGCTTCGATGAACTGCGCCACAGGCAGGCCGCCAAGCTCTTCGGGAATGTAGTGACCCAGCGGGTTGTACCAGCCGCCCATGGTCGAGCCTTGTTTTGCGGCTTCCTTGTCGGGGCGATGCGCCCGCAGGCCGGGGACGCCTTCGAGCAGATCCCAGAAGCGGTTCATAGCCGCTTGAATCTCCTTGATTCGGGCGGGGTAGTACTTCAACTGCACGCGACCCATCGCCGAGGCCGTCTGCACCATGCGCAGCTTGTAGCCGCCAAGCGGCAGGCCAGCGAACTTAGCCAGGTGCGGATCCTTGATTTCGCCGGTTCTCTCGTAATGTCCCAGCGCGATGGCACGCTCGTAGATAAGTTGATCGTTGGTCGAAAGCATGCCCGCCTCGCCGATGGCGAAGCTCTTACCCCCCATCATCGACATCGCGCCCACATCGCCGATCGAGCCGCAGAGACGGCCCTTGTAGTACGTTCCGTGGGCGTGGCTGACGTCCTCGATGACCTTCACTCCGTGTTTGCGGGCGATAGCCATGATCGGGTCCATGTCCGCGGGATAACCGCAGTAATGGACAGGCACGATTGCCTTGGTACGGCTGGTGATGCGGTGCTCGATGTCATGGGGATCCATGCAGAGCGAAACGGGGTCGATGTCACAGAAGACCGGCGTCGCACCGAGGGCATAACAGGGCAGAGCACTGGCCCAATACGTCATGCTGGGGACGATGATCTCATCGCCGCGACCGACGCCGCAGCCGTACATCGCCGCCAGCAGCGCAGCCGTGCCATTGCAGTTTCCCAGGGAGAACTTCACACCCTGATATTCCGACCACTCCTTCTCAAATTGTCGCGTGATGTCGGTCCCGCTGAACCGTGCGGTACGCATGACATCGAGAACCGCAGCCTCATCCTCGGCTGTGACAATCGGCCAGTGGAACAGATCGGGGATGAACTGCGGCACAGTCTTGGGGCCGCCAAGAATAGCCAACTGTTCTGATTCAAGCGTCTGTGTGGTCACGGACATTCTCCTTAAAGCAGGTGGAATCAGTCACGTAAAATCACGATTATACCATATCAACGACTAACCACAACCAAATATTTTATACGATTTTACGTTTAACATCAACCCGTCATTCCGCTCTCAAACCCTCGCAACGGTTTTGTCCGAGGGTATCAGCCGTTGAACTCGATCGAGGTCACCCGTCCCGTGCTATTGCGGCGGAAGAGGGTGAACTCGTGATTAATCGTAACATTCCAATCCCTCTGAATCACCTTGCCCGGTGGAGATTGACCTGACACTCTCTCCGCGTCCAGGGCCACAATCAAATCCTTACGGCCATCGGCCAGCTCGACTTCGATAGCCACATCCATGTCACCCAATTCTCTACCGTGCTCGTCATGCAGCGGCAGGCGACGGATCGCACGAAGCTTTGACTCTCCATTATAAGGCTCGACGACGCTGACAAAGCACGACGCCAACGGTGCCGTATCAGCTGTCCGACGAACCATCACTCGCGGGATCCACGCCTCCTTGTTGGGGGAATCAAAGAATCCGATGCTGACCCAACCCTCGCAGAGCGAAGCAGACGCCCCGTGCGTCAGATCGGTGTAGCGCAGACCGATATGCGGCTGTGCCGCCCCGCGAGGCAGGTAGCCGTACTCATCATGAATCTTCCAATCAACCCGCCAGGGGGTTGCCGGCCGGAGATCGGTCTGGAAATTCCGCATCAAGGTGTCGGCGGAGAAAACATCGGCAGGCTTGAGCGTAAGTCCCTGTGTGGTGACGCTGCCAGTGAAGCTGTGCTGAAACTTGGCGTGGTCGCGACCGCCGACGACACGGAAAATATCCACGAGGTAAAAGTCCTGTGGTGAAAGATCAATCGTCGCCAGCGTGCGTTCGTACTGTTTGGGGCCGGGGACTTCCGGTTGACCCGCGTACAACTTAAACGCGATGTCAGCACCCGACACGCGAATGACACGCACCGAATCGGTCAGCCCCCAGAGCGTCGTCCTGCCGGCAGGCATGGTGCGTGCGAAGAACGACTGATCCTGATTGTCGATCACCACGGTGTTGTGTGATGCGGTCTTTCTGTACCAAGTGGATTGAAGCGAGTTCCACCCGCCGTATTGCACAGGCGGGTAGCCAAAGTCGGGCATGAGGTCGAGCCCAAAGGCACAAAGGCCGATATTCATGCCGTCAGCGTGGGAGTGATGTCCGCCGGAGTCATAGTCGATCCACGCAGCGCGGGCGTGTTCATCCGCACCGGAGCGGAGAATCGCCAGATGCCACTCCTGGAGGTTGATGGAGTGCACCTTGAGATTTGGTCCGTGCTGTGCGATGACGTGGGCGACTTGTTTTTCCAGACCATTGGGGTCAGCCTCAAACAGATGGCGTCCCACATGCAGGGAGTTTCCGCCGTTGAGGAGAAAAATGAGCTGGAGATAGGCAAAATCGCCGGTGATTTCGTAAAGCCGATGGAGAAACGCAAACATGGAAGGGTCGATGGGGCTGCCGGATACCGCCATATTCGACGACCGCGCGAAGACACCGCAGTATTGGGTGACCTGTCCGCCGAAGTATCCGCTGTCGCCGGACTGAGGGTAGTACCGCTGCAAGATCCACGTATCGATGTGAAACCGCCAGGTGCGGGCGAGTCTGGGATGTCGGATGAAAAGCTCCCGCAATCGTCCGGGCTGGGAGTATTCGATCTGCATCAGAAAGATTGCGAGGCTCTGAATCGTAAAGCAGGTGTATCCGGATAAACCCTTCTCACCGGTGACGCCATCCACTGCAGTGGCGGTCTTGATTACCTCGTCGAGCATGGCATCGAACTCGGCGCGATTGGCCTCCGCGTCCAGTACCGCTAGTGCAACCATCACTGCGATCTCCTGACGCGGATAGTTGGAATGAATGCGATGCTTTTCACGCAGCGCGGTACGGATAAGCCCTTCCTCGATGTTCGCGCAGACGTCGGCTGGAGTGGCCTTGCTGCGCAACCCGTGGCGAAGGCTCTTTTCCTGAAGGAAACGCGCCGCATCGACATCCCGCTTCAGCGAATCGCGCACCGCGTCGTAGCCCAGGATCATGTCGCGCGTCTCCTCGCAGGCATCGTGCCAGGTGGACACAAAACCATCCGTGCGAACGGTTTCATAAACCCATGACTGCGTCTTGTGGTCGAAACTCGAATAGAGATCGGCGACGCGATCGAGCAGGATGCCAGCCTTGCGCGCATAGAGCGGATCGCCGGTAAGCACATACGCCGTAGTCAACCGTCTGATCCCCTCGACCACGAGCCTTTTCCACTGGCCGTAGATGAGGTAGTAACCGATGAAGCGCCACCGCTCCGCGCCATCACTGCCGGGGGTGACGTAGCCTTCCCCGTCATCAACACCAAAGAAATGCAACGGGTCAGTCGGGTCGGGATGCTCCGTATTAAACAGCAGCGTGCGGTCGGCAAGCTTCGCATCGAAGATGCCCGCTGCGTTTAGACCCGAACGGTGGTACTTCTCAAAATCGTTCTTGGGGAACTGCTCCTGACAGTGCGGGCAGGCCACTTTCCAGGGCATGGTGAACGGATCGGTCTTCCACAAATACATCGTGACGCTGGCTCGGCAACTGGGACAAAAGCCGTTCGACCACACATGCCACGCCCGCGTGATCGTCGGCCCGAACATCATCAACCACAACTCCTCCTCACTCCGCCCAGCCCACGGCGCAGCCTGCGCGACAGCCTCGTCGCGGATCGCCCGCGCCCAGTCATAACGGGAAATGTTCCGCCGAGCGGTATCAATCAGGGCAGAGGGATGAAACATCAGAAAATCCTGTAAAAACAACTATTCCATCTCACGGTGGAGAAAGGACGGCGGCATAGGTTAACCGCGAGTCCTCATCCCGTGAAAATTACTCGTTACGCAGATAGGTAACCGGGATTCATAGCGATACGATGAAAACGCCCCGTCTCATACGGGGCATTGCTATTTCACAAAGATGACATACCCAAATGACCATGTGCAGTGAAACCACGTAAGCGTCGGGTTCCACGCGCCAAGCTCGAAAGTCTCCGGCTTTCCTGCCGCGGTTCCCTGGGCGGGGAGCGCGGGGGTGTAGTTGATCCGATACAGACCGATCCGCATCTGGTCACCGTCTCGTGGCGGCAGACCACGCGGACTCACCGGGCCGGCTGCAACCAGATCGCTCCACGCCACCGCCAGCTCGCATGTCCAGCCATCATCCTCATCGCTCGAATCGTTCAGCGTGCCTTTGACCTGTACGGCCCACTTCGTTTCCTTCGCCTCGAGCAACTTCAGACTCTTCTCAATGTTGAGGTTGTCCATCTTGCGGGATGCCCAGTCCGTCTCCGGGCGGTAGTCCGCGATCGCGGCATCATAAAACTCACCGGCAGGTGAGACCTCCAGCTCCACGTAACTCATCTCGTCGCCATCGGCATCGATAAAAACCTCGGCGGCGTCCTGACTCCACAGCGCGGCGTCGCGCCCCTTGAGCGTGGCGGTGATATTGGAGTCCCGGCAGTCAAAAGCGATGTAGAGATAGCGGTCATCCCATGCGAGCTTCACGTGAGCCTTCTGCGTTTGTTCCACCCCGCTGCGTGTCTCACGTGAGGCAGAAACTTCCGCAATGTCTTTCCACGCTTTGTCGTCGAGCTTGCCGTCGATCTTGATCGCACCATCGTTGACTTTTTTACACATGACGACGGGCGGCGGATATTTGGCGAGCAGCTCGCGCTTGTGCTGGTGAGCAAGCTGGATCATTTCAAGCCGCGCAGCCGGGTCAGTCGGCCGCGCAGGGCCGTCTTCCGTGCGCCGGTCATCCAGCGAGGGCTGCGTGGTCTGTGCCAGAAGTGTCGAAGCAAAAACGGCAATGACGACCGCAATGCGGATAATCACCGGACCTCCTTCATAAACACGATGCATCCTCTGCGATTCGTGAGACCCTTTGCAGTATCAACGACCTGCGGCCTTGTGAATGCCTCTGGCCATGTCGTCCACGTCGGCGACACTCAGCCCCTCGTGGATCGCCAGCGTGACCGATGTGGTGAGTACCTCATCGCAAACAGGGGTCTGCACCTGCGTGTAGTCGTAGGTCCGTTTCGCGATGACTTCAGCCGGCCAGATGCCGCCAGCGAAAAAGTTTTTCGTCTGAAACACCGGCTCGCGGTAAATCGCCTTGGCGATGTAGCCCTTGCCGCAACTGATGCCCTCAGCATTCAGTCGGTTGGCGAACTCATCACGAGACATACCCGCCCGCGACTGATCGATTCGGAACATGTAAAACCAATAGCTCGGCTGCGCGCCTGCGACGGTGCGCGGCGGCTCGACGCCCGGAATACCACGAATCGCATCGCTGAGTCGATCACCCAACTGACGCCGCTTGTTGGCGATCGCATCGAGTCGATCCAACTGCGCCAGCGCGACAGCTCCCTGCAACTCGCTCATGCGATAGTTGGGAGCCAGACAAGTCATCCGCGTGCCCTTGTTGGCGCGGTCGTAGAACTTGTCCGCGAAGTTGTGGCAGTTGTAATAAAGCTGATCGTCGTTGGTGATGCACAATCCGCCGTCACCGCAAGATAGATGCTTGAAGTTGTTGAGGCTGTACGCGCCGACCTGCCCCTCGTTACCGACGGCGCGGCCGTTGTATTTGGCACCCCATCCCTGGGCGCAGTCCTCAACCAGCGCGACATTCCGCCTTTTGCACAACTCGACGATGGGCTTCATGTCGGCGGGATTTCCCGTCAGGTGGACCACGACGACCGCCTTGGTGCGCGGCGTCATCACCGCTTCGATCGACGCGGCGGTGATGTTGTAGGTGTGAGGATCGACATCGGCAAAAACCGGAATCGCGTTCTGATAAAGAATCGCAATGCAGGTGCCCATGTCAGTAATCGGCGAGGTAATCACCTCGCTGCCAGCCTCGACGCCCACTGCACCGATCGCCGCGTGGATGCTTGCCGTGCCTGACGACGTGGCAACCGCATACCGGGCGTTGAGTGCCTGGGCGCCCTGCTTGACCAGCCGCGAGACGTAACCGTCAGGCTGGTTATAGAAAAGGTTGTTCCGCTTCAGCGCGTCGAGCAGATACTCAGCCTCTTTGCCGTCGAAGCGTGCGGGCAAACCGGGAAACGGTGCTGTACGGACGGGTTGATGAGTAGCGGTATTCGTGGACAAGGTCAATCCTTTCCGATTGGTCGAAGGAAGATACTGCTGAACGGACATCCTTTGTCCCCAGCACCACGGAGGCGGAGGGGCGTGAGACAACCCATCAGTTTATCGCACTGGAAGCCAGCCTGTGTGAGGAATGGAATAAATGTCGCGGGCGTCGCCGATACGCCACTGGACGAGGCGGCCGGTTGGCCGACGTACACCGGGAACCTTGGCGATCTGGTCGCACAGTTCACTGCAATTGAACTCAATGCCGACATCGATCGGCAGGGATAGTTTCCAGGGCTTCATCTTCGGCAACTCGCGGAGAGCCGCCGCCATTTCACGCCGTATATTCGCCCGAACCTCCCCCAGCGGGAAAAGCTCACAGGTCGCCCAGCCCGTACCCTGTTTGGTGGCAGCCGTCCGCGCCCAGGGGAACAGACGGCGCGTCTCCTCACAGAGTGCTTCATCGCCGGAGGTGAAAACCAGCGGTGTGCCGTAGTGACCGAAGTACGCCGCGCACTGGCTCAGCTCACCGTGTTCCTGACCGTTGATGAGCAATCGAGTGATGACCCGCGCACGCTGCGTGTGGTCGAGGAAGCCGTTAATCGTTCCCGCCATCGCGTGCTGACCGATGACCGCCACTGCGTTGACCTCAGGCCCGATACCTTCCCACCGCAGCGGATCGCGGCTGTCGATCCAGCATTTCCTGATGCGCTGGTCAACCAGTTCAGGGATGAAGCCCTTGTTGTTATTGCGTCCGTGACCGTCCAGCACGCGCACCTCGGTTGCGCCGCCGTCAAACGCGCCTGCGACCGTCGCATTCAGGTCGAGCGTGAGCTGTTCACGGCCGTAGCGGTACTTAGGTGAGTTGTCATCGGGATCGTAGCACTGGTCCCAGTGATCGATGCCCGCAACGCCTTCCATGTCAGTGAGGATGAAAACAATCATGGGTCTGCTTGCTCGTCGCTGTGGTGTCCGGTTCGATGGTTTCAGAGTCTGACGACGTGGCCGGTTTTCCGCGATTCATTGGCAGCCTCGATGAAGTCGATCACCTCGATCATCTCAGCGTCAGGAATATCACTCCTGCCCTGCGGCAGCGATGACATGATCGCGCTGAGCATGCTGGCGTAATACGGCCGCTGTGGAACCTGGAGGTCGATGTAAGTCGCCCGATTCTGGTCGTGCAGCAGCGCACCGAATGTGCCGTGTCCCTTGCGCGTTCCGCGCACGGTGGCGATGCGGCCATCAGTCCATTCACCCGTGACCAGATCAAAGTCGCTGTTCCTGACCGCGTGTACTTCTTTGAGACCGGTACCCATCGCGGTGATCACCATTTCGACCGCGTGGATGCCGTACCAGAACAAGCCGGGTATCTGCGGAATCTCCGCCATCGGCCCGTGCACGTCGATGCCGAAGATGTTGCCCTTCTTTTCCTTGACTGCCTGGGCAAAGTTATCGGCATAACGCAGAGCCGAGCAGCTCATCACCGGCACGCCGTGCTCTTTACCGAGCTTGAGAATGGCCTCGACATCGCTGCTGTTGATCGTGAACGGCTTGTCGATGTATGTCGGACGGCGGTATTTGACCGTCTGCTCAAATTGCGGACGGTGGACGCGACCATCGATGCTTTCGAGAAAGAGAATATCGCAGGCTTCGGCGACAGCTTCGGGCGAATCGACGATCTTGACGCCCCACTTATCCCGTAGCTCATTCGTAAAACCCTCGACACGGTTGCGCGACAGGTCGATGTCCTGTGAGCCGCCCGGAAAAGCGACCGTCACCTTGCCGCCCGGCACGTGGTGTTCGTTGGTGGGATCGTTGAGGAGTTTGGTAAAGGCCGACACATGCGAGGTGTCTAACCCAATCATGCCAATGCGGAGGTCAGCCATTGTTCATTCTTCCTGGGTGGTGTCCGCGGCAGGCGCGGCGTTAAGGGATTCAGAGCTTCACGAGCTTCTGTGCGTTTTCTGAATAGATTTTGCGTTTTACTGTTTCATCAAGATTTAGAGTCAGCAAAAACTTGTGCAGGTCCTGTTCGTAGTAGTCACGACCAAAGACCAGCTTGTCCTGAAAGCGTGTGAGGAATTTTTTCGCATGATCGGGGTCGCGTTCGAGTGCGTAACGCCCGGAGCCGGCGGAGAGGTCCGCAAAGAGGTTCGGATACTTCTCGAGCATGGCGATGACTTTACCGCCGGGCTTGATCGGACCGCGCGGATACATGGCGGGGTCGGTGTCCGCATCACCGCTGATGTCGCGCCAGAAGCCGGGCGCGTGTCCGATGAAGTTGGTTTGCGGACATGATTCCAGCGCGCGGGCGAGATTTTCCACCGTGCCGCCGTACCAGATCGGCTGATACACGCGATTGCCCTGCGCATCGGGGCACCAGGGCCAGTCGAGATGGAGAACGACCGGACAGTGCAGTTCACCGGCCTTGCGAAACAGCTCGATGCAGCGCGGATCATCGAAGGGCATCATGAACTTCCACTCGCCGCAGACGCGGACGCCGTGGATGCGATAGGCCGCTTCAAAAGCCTTGGGCGCGCTGGCGCGGGCCGGGTGCGGACAATAGCCGACGATGAAGCGGCCGGGGTAGCGGTCGCGCGCCAGCAGCAGGTCGCTCAGGGGGATTCCCTTGTGCGTGCCGTCATCACGGAAGTGCAGCGGGTTGAGCACGCCGTGATAGCCGGGGCTGTCCTCATGCGGCAGGATTTCCCAGGAGAGCAGCCAGGAAACATCAATGCCGTGCGCGTCCATGTCGGCAATGAGTCCTGCGTCATCGCGGCCATGCCAGAATACGTGTTGGTGTGAGTCGATCATCATGGGACGGAAATATTACGGGAAAATGGCTCAGAAAATTTGCAGATGACCCGGATTTCGTATGCAGCATTCCTCCCAACCCACGGGTGCGCGTTTTCCCGGTCGAAAGCCGTCGCCGGTTGTGGAGGCTTCAAGCCATCCTTTATGATCCCTGCTTCATGCGGCAAGTACGCCGCGATCGCCGCCATTCCACATGCAGGACCGCCGATACATTCTCACCATTTCGTGCCCCGACCGCGTCGGCATCGTGGCGGCAGTGGCGGGATTCCTCGCGGCACACAACGGCTGGATCACGGAGGCGAGCCACCATTCCGATCCGTCGAACAACAGTTTCTTCATGCGGCATGAATTGATGGCGGACTCCCTGCCGTTCGGCTTCGATGCCTTCCGCGACAAGTTCCGCCGCATCGCCGAAGAGTTCCGCATGACGTGGAACATCACCGACTCGGCAGTAAAGAAAAAAGTAGCCATCCTTGTCAGTCATCAGGATCATTGTCTGAGCGACCTGCTGCACCGCTGGCGCAACCGCGAACTGGACTTTGATCTGCGCTGCGTGATTTCCAACCATGACGAACTGCGAAAGTTCGTCGAATGGCATAACGTTCCCTACCACCATGTGCCCGTCCCGCCTGAGGCCCGTGATGAAGCCTTCCGCAGGACCGAAGCCCTGATTCAGGAGCACCACACGGACACGATCGTGCTGGCACGATACATGCAGGTGCTGCCCGCGGAGATGTGCAGCCGCCATCTCGGACGCATGATCAACATCCATCACAGTTTTCTGCCGTCATTCGTCGGTGCCCGGCCGTATCACCAGGCCTTTGACCGAGGGGTGAAGCTCATCGGTGCGACCTGTCATTACGTGACCACTGATCTAGACGCAGGCCCGATCATCGAGCAAGACGTGATCCGGGTGGATCACAGCGACACGATCGACGACATGGTGCGGCTGGGGCGGGACGTGGAAAAAGCCGTGCTCGCCCGCGGTCTGCGCTACCACGTGCAGGACCGTGTGCTGCTCAACCAGAACAAGACCGTGGTGTTTCACTGAGTCGAAAACGGCACGTTGCCGAACCTTACCCGATTACGCATCCTCTTCCCGTGCATCCAGCGCTTCAGATGAAGCCAACTCCTCACCGAGCAGTTGCTGAGCTTCCCCTGTCGGCAGAACTTCCACGGAGCGAAGTTTCCGCTCGATTGTCCGGCTCTTTCGTGCGGCGTCCTCCACTTCGTTCGACGCGCCGGCGAGCTTCCTCTGAACCTTATCGAGAATATCCCCGAACTTGCCGAACTCCGCTTTGACCGCACCGAGCAGTTTCCAGACCTCGTTCGACTGCTTCTGGATCGCCAGCGTCCGAAACCCCGCCTGAAAACTCGTCAGCAAGGCGATGAGATTCGTCGGGCCGGCGATCACGACATGATGCTCACGCTGGATCGATTCCAGCAAACCCGGCCGGCGCAGTACCTCCGCGTACAGCCCTTCTGTGGGTAGAAACATGATGCCGAACGGCGTCGTGTCGGGTGGATGGAGATACTTTTCATCAATATCCCGCGCGGAAGCCTTCACCCGCAATTCGAGTCCCTTCACCGCAGCTTCGATGCCTTCCAGATCGACCTTTTCGGTGGCTTCGACGAGCCGGTGGTAATCCTCAACGGGAAACTTCGCGTCGATGGGCATCCACAGCGGCGCTCCGTCGCCTTCGGGATTGGGAAACTTGATGGCGAACTCCACCCGTTCGGACGAACCTTTGATGGTCGGGATGTTTTTGGCGTACTGCTCGATGGGGAAGATCTGTTCGAGCAGCTTTTCGAGTTGAACTTCTGCGAAGGTACCGCGAACCTTGACGTTGCTGAGCACCTTTTTCAGGTCACCCACACCTGTCGCCAGCACCTGCATTTCACCGAGACCCCTCTGCACTTTTTCGAGATGTTCCCCGACGGTTTTGAAACTTTCACCGAGCCGTTTTTCCAGCGTGCCCTGAAGTTTTTCGTCCACGGTCTGACGCATCGCTTCCAGTTTTTTGGCGTTGTCTTCCTGCAACGCAGCGAGCTTCTGCTCAACGGTTTGACGTACCGCTTCGAGCTTCTGCTCGTTGCTCTGGATCAAGTTGCTCAGACGCTGCGAAAAGGCGTCGAACTGCTGCTGCTGACGGCTGGTCATCTCAACCATGCGCTGGAGCGTCGAATCGGTGAACGCCTTAAGCGAGGCCGCCATCTCAGTGCGGCCCTGCGTGGCCGAGAGCTGATTCGCCTCCGTCTGCTTGCTCAACTGCACGGAAAAGGACTCGAGCTGATTTTTCTGCAGCGTCGAGATGCTGGCGACGGATTGCTGGAGCGTGTCATGGATGGAACGCAGCGCACCGGCCAACTCCTCACGAAGACTTCGGGCGGCGGCGGCGGATTCCTCGCGGGACTTGGCAGCTTCATCGCGCGAGGCTCGCTCACTGCGCTCCTGCACCTGCTCGAAAGCCAGCAGGCGGGCTTCCAACTGTGCCGATGCTGCGTCGGGGCCGCGTGCCGAACGGAGCGACCAGACCAGTGCCAGCAGCACCACCAGCAGCAGGATGACAATGACCAGAAGGATGATTTGAGGCATTGCAAACTCCTCAGACAAACTCCATCGCTCCGCGACCGCCTGCGGAGGCTGGACTAAGGTGCCTCGATCAGCTTCATCACTTCGTCGGCGATGATGCGCTGTCCCTGGGCGTTCGGGTGGTTCAGACCATTGGATAGCATGGCGGTGGTGTCCACGCCGAGCTTTGCCATGGATTCCCACTTGGCGAAGACATCGGCGACGGCTGCGTGATGCTTTGCGGCGGTCTGTCGTGCCGCCTGCGCGAAGCGCGCGAGCGTTCCGCCGTGCTGCACCTTCATAAACGCTTCATGGTAGTTGGCAGCACGATGCTCCGAGTGGATCCGGTCGTTGTCGCGCGTGACGAGGAAGTTGGGTGTCAGCACGATGACATCTGCGTGGGTTTCCTTGCGCGTCCGCGCGATGATCTCCGCCAGCGCATGCGTGTAGTTCGGCAAGTAATCGTCACCACGACAGGCGTCGTTGAGGCAATAGCCGACGATCACCAGGTCCGGCTGGTGGCGGATCACATCCCGGTCGAGTCGCGCCAGACCGCCCTGCGAATGGTCACCCGCGATGCCGGCATTGATCATGCTGAACACACAGTCGGGATACCGCTTGCAGAGCATTTTCCACAGCTGATGGTGATAGACCGATTCCTGATCCAGCACGCAATGAGCAAACATGCCGTTCGTCACGCTGTCACCCAGTGCCACGACGAGCACCGGAGGGGCATGAATGTCCGCCGTCTTCTGCGCGATGCGCTGTCGAAAATGAGTAAGCATGGGCCTATTTTACCGGCAAGTCTGATCCGCCCGTTCCAGCAGCGCGAGGTACTCGACATTACCGCGTTTACCTTTGCCCGCCCCGCCGAGGATCGGCGATTCGATACATCCCAAGACGCGCACTCCCAGCGCGGGTAACGACGCCAGCACTTCGTCTGCCACACGCTTTGCGTCGGCAGGATCGAGCACACCGCGGTTGGCGCGAGCCAGCGTCTGACGGTCGGCTTCATAGTGCGGCTTGATGAGCGTGACGATACAGCCGTGACGAACTGCCGATGTAGAAAGTCCCGAAATGGTGCCTGAAGTAGTCGGCTCCGGTGAAGAAGATTTCCGCAGCCACGCGAGCGCAGCGGGAATCGCCCGCTCCTGCCGAGTCCACGCCAGGTCGATCGTCACCACATCGACGCCGGTAAACCCCGCGATCGTCCACGGGTCAGTATGGAGAGCGTTGGTCCGTTCCATCACGATCACGCGCGAATCTTGCCGCAGCTTCCACGCCAGGGTGCCGTAGCCTGTATCGACGGCATAGACTCTCGATGCCCCGTGCTGGAGCAGACAGTCCGTGAAACCACCGACGTTGCAACCCAGATCGGCGCAGACGGCACCGGCGATGCCGTCCCCCCAGGCGTCGAGTGCAGCTTCGAGCTTCAAACCGCCCCGCGAGGCGTATTTTTCCGCGCTGCCGGCCATGAATTCGTCCGCTTTATCCTGTTTCCTGTGGTTCGTGCGGCCACGACCACTTATAGTTAGTCGAGCATTATGACCACTCTCAAGACCGCCCGACGGACGATCGCTGTGACGGCGCTGCTCGCCGCCGCACTCATCGCGCTGCTCGGACTGCCCGCCGGTGCGGACGAATTCGACACCCCGGCAACGACACAGCCTGACAAGCCTGTGCGCAGGCCCGACCTCTTTCGGAAATATTCCCAGATCATCGGACGACATTACGCGCTCTATGAGGGTGACTACGTCTGCGTGCCCAGCTACGACTCGCGCTACCCCAGCTCACGGGGCTTAACGGTCAATGAAGCGGAAAGCCAGCTCACCCGCACCGTCGAACGAACCAACGGCATGGTCGTACAGAGCACGACCATCAAACCCGATCGCGCGGAAGTCGAAGCCTTTGCATTACCTCTGCCGCGAATGGGGGTCGGAGAGTACGGCTGGATCAGGGGCGGAACCGTCGAACAGGTGCTCGGCCCGGCGGACATGATTGTCAAAAATATCGTGCTCATCGATCGTGATGCGCTGACGAGCAGCAAGGAACGCGCCAGGAAACAATCCGACGACAGCGTTGACAGCCGCGACCGCACGAGCAGCTATGCAGAGGCGGAGCGTTACCGTGATGAAATCCTCAACGGCGACTCGTTGAGCAGTCGGACCACGCGCAGCACGAGCAGCTACGCCAATTCGGATGACCTCGACCGCCGTTTTCGTCAGCGTGACGCACTGGTGACGCTCCAGAGTCAGAGCGCGTTCGGCGTCCGGGTGCGTGTGCGCGGCTACGCGACAAGCCGTGTCGTCGAAGGCGGCGAGTGGATTGCCGGCGACAAGCGGCAGGGCGCACAGATCGCGATTATCCGCACGGTACCCGATCCAAAGACCACCGCTGCATCGCAAAGCCGCAACACGACGGTGAAGCGGATTTTCGAGGCGATTCCGCTGAGCGAGTTGAAACTGGGCTTGACGGAGGATCAGTTCGCGCAGTTGATCGAATCGCGCGGCTACGACGAGAAGTCATTTCTGGAGATGGCGCAGGCTGAGCTGCGTAAGAGCGTCAAGGATGGACCGGGCAGGATCGTTGAGACGTTGGAGGCCCGGCGAAAGGATGCCGACGACGCACCAAAGCCGGACGCAACTTCGCAGCCGTCCGTCGATCGCGAGCCAAACAAAGCGGAAGATGCCGGAGACGTTCAAGCTCCGACGACACAACCCGCAATTGATGACGCAGCGCAGAAGTCCGACAAGCCCCGTCGCTGGCAGGATGCGACAGGCGGCGGGAAGAAAAAGGAAACTCCCGCCGACTCAGACAAGCCTGCTGATGATTCGACTCCCAAGCCGAAGGAAAAACCCAAGCGTTGGCAGGACATGTGACCCGTCAACCGGACGTGGTGATTTCTTTCATTCCTGAATAGCTGACTAATCGTGCGCGGCCGGTCTGCTTGGCGCGATAGAGCGCGTGATCCGTCTGGGCGATCAGCGCATCGGGATTGGCGGCTGCGCCGGCGGAGAGCGAGGCAAGCCCCATGCTCATCGTCACCCGGCCGGCGACCGGCGTGTCCTTGAGCATCGTCTCGACGACATGGGCAAACTCATCGGCAATGCGCTGGGCAACCTGGGCCGCGGTGACTTCATCCGTCTGCGGCAGGAGCACGACAAACTCGTCCCCGCCGAACCGTCCCGCAACATCGCTGGCGCGACAGCAATTTTCCAGCACCCGCGCGACATGCTGGAGCAACTCATCGCCCCGCTGGTGTCCCAGCGTGTCATTGAGCAGCTTGAAGCCGTCAAGGTCGATCATGATGCACGACAAGTCCTGGCTGTGGCGCGTCGCTTCGGCGAAGGCGCGCACCAACGCCTGATTGAACGCACGACGGTTCGCCAGTCCCGTCAACGGGTCTGTCGCGGCCACCGTCTCCAACTGCCGCACTGCGCTTTCAAGCTGATTATTTTTCCGGCTCAGATCCTTGAGCGTGCGCGTCAATTCCTCCTGCAGGCGGCTGTTTTCCTGCTTCGTGCGGTAGATCGCCAGATTTTTTTCGACCATCAGCGGGATGGTAAAGAGGTAATCACCGGCCTTGACGATGTAGTCGTACGCACCCTGTTGAATGGCGCGGGCTGCGTTTTCCATGATGCCCTCGCCGGTCACAAGGATCACCGGCAGATCGGGCCGATGCTTGAGGACGTGGTTAAGCACATCCAGTCCGGTGCCGTCCGGCAGATTCATATCGGAGAGCACCGCGTCCAGCTGGGAGATGTCCGCGGTGCGCACTTCCTCAAGCGATGCGAGGTGCTGCACGGAATGCGGGCCGAAATGATCGCGCAAAGTCTCGGCAATGAGACTCGCCGTGTCGGGGTCGTCCTCAACGACCAGCAGATGCAGGCCGGGCGCGGTCATATGGAAAAAATCGGCGGCTGGACGGTACGACTTAACCGGTAAGCCCGCTATCCGCACCATTCATCACCGCCGCTTGCTGCGGTTTTTCACGCGGAAGCGTAAAGTGGAATGTGCTGCCCGCACCGAGTCTGCTTTCGACCCAGATGCGGCCGCCACAGGTTTCCACCACTGCGCGGACGCTCGCCAGGCCGACACCGCGACCGGCGACATGATGCGAGCCGGAGTGCGTCGCACGGCGGTAAAGCTGAAAAATCTGGGGCAGATCAGTTTCCGCGATACCCCGACCCGTGTCGGTGACGCTGAACCGCCAGTCGCCGCCATCGACGCGACTCGAGACGATGATCCGACGCTCCGTCGCATCGAGCATGTACTTGATCGCATTGTCGATCAGGTTTTGGAAAACTTGACGGATTCGCGTGCGCTCCACCATGACCACCGGCAACCGACCGCGCAGCTCCAGCGCGATCCGATGGTCGTCAAGGTCGTAGGCGAAACTCTCAACCAGTTCCTGCACCAGTGCGTGGAGGTCCACCTCCTGACGGCGGCCGGGCTTGCTGCGGATGCGCGAGATTTCCAGCAGGTCGTTGATGAGATCGGTCTGCGCTTTAACGTTGGCGTGGATGCGTTCGAGCTTGTTACAGGCGTCCTGTGCCAGCGTATCCCGATATTTCATCAGCAGCATCGTCGCCATTCCGCCGATGTTGCGCAGCGGCGCGCCCAGGTCATGACTCACCGCGCGGAGAAACTCGTTTTTCTCCGTGATCTCGTGTTCCAGATCACGCTTGGCACGCTCCAGCTCGGCGGTGCGCTGGAGCACCTTGCTTTCGAGGTCGGCATTCGCGCGCACCAGATCAGCCCGCGCGACGCCCAGCTTTCCCGCCATGTCATTGAAGCTCTGCGCCAACTGGCCCAGTTCATCCTGCGAGCGGACCTTCACGACGCCGGGAGTCTGACCTTCACCCAGCCGCTGCGTCGCAGCCACCAGCTCACGCAACGGTCGAGTCCATCGCCGCACCGCCCAGGCGACAATCGGCAACGCCAGGACGCACAACACGCCGGCGACACCTAACTCCGCAGCTTCGAGCTGCGCAACCATGCCCGCGATGTGTCGGTCACGAAGACCGACGATGACAAACCCGCACAGATGCGGGTCGGCAAGCTCACCTGTCGGAACCCCGCCACGCACCGCGCGACGTGTCGGCGGCGTGTCCCACACCGGCGCACGCCAGATCGCCACATCACGTTCCTCGCCCAGCACGAGCGGACGATCCATCGGCGGGGCTTCCGCCACGCCACGCCATTCACAGTAAGACGACCACGCCGGGTGATCGACCACACGCAGATGGACGATCTGATGTTCCGCATCCGTGATCGACACGAATGCGATACGCTTGTCGAGCAGTAAGTTTTCGATGACAGCCTGTGCCTGCGCCTGTCCTGCCGAGTTCATCCGACCCGACAGTGCCGTGGCCGCCGTCTGCGTCACCAGCGATGTGCCTTGTTGCAGGGATTGCTCCCAGGCACGGCGGACGGAAAAGTTCAGCCACACGGCGCAAGCCAGTGTGGGCACGATCACCATCACCAGTGTCCAGACGACGATCCGCCGCTCCAGCGCGTAGCGCGGGCGGACCGCTTCAATCGCGGGTTTGGAAGGAACCGACGCTGCCCCAGGTTGGGTCATCTCCCATGCTCCGATGGGCGGCATCGGCAGTTTGCCGATCCGTATTAAACCTTCGCCGCACCGGCCACCTCGAACCTGACCAGCGGGTCGTTACAACCGGAATGGACCGACGTAACCGGCCCGCATCTTGGGCACGCTGCGCTTTGGTACACTTCTCTGCTCATGCGCCGTCTGGCACCCCTGCTCCTGATCCTGCTGCTCCTCACCGCGTGCAAATCGGTGCGGCCGGTGGCGTCGAACCCGCTGGAAATCGACAACAGCGAATACCAGAGCATTTTTGAAGCAACGCAACTGGTGCTTCGCGAGCAGGGCTTCGCCCTTGACCGGCGCAGCTATCGGCTGGGCGTGGTGGACACGCTGCCGCTGGGTTCACCGACGACGTTCGAGCCGTGGAAACCGTTGAACACGACGCTCTATCAGACCGCTGAAGCCACGGTCAACTATCAGCGGCGCGTGGTGACGGTCACCATCGAACCAGTGCAGCCTGAAGAACCGATTTTGCCGGAGTCGGTCACGGTCGGCGCAGCCACACAACCGACAACTCAGCCGGCCCCCGAAACGTACCTCTTGCGCGTCGAGGTTCAGGTTCAGCAGTTGCAGGTTCCGACTCGACAGCTCAGCGGCACGACGCGCGGGTTGTCAGTGCAGCGAAAGCTCGCGGCAGTCCCCACCGAGATGAGCGAACGCGGCATCACCGACAGCTACTGGGAACCTCTTGGTCGTGACTATTACCTTGAGCAGCGACTGCTCTCCGATATCGTGAGGCGTTCGCTGCGGGTGAAAGGGTGAGACCTGAGCGGTTTCCGACCCGTGGTTGAAAGATAAATCGTCAACCTCGCTGTCGTCATTGTGCACAGGACTTGGGCGACATCGCAGCATCCGGACACCGGATTATTCAAGGATCGCACTCGGTTTTAATTCATCATGGCCACGACCACACCCACCGCTGCCCGCTCGTCCCGCACGCTCCACCTGGGGCACTCGCCTGATCCGGATGATGCTTTCATGTGGTACCCCCTGGCGAACTTCCCCAACGGAACCGGGCCGGGTGGCGGGACATTCAAGCCGCGCATCGACACACGCGGCTATGAGTTCATTCACATCCTCGAAGACATCCAATCACTCAACGACCGCTCGCTGCGCGGCGAGCTGGAGATCACCGCGATCTCGATCCATCAATACCCCTACGTAGCGGATAAGTACGCCCTGACGAGCTGCGGCAGCTCGATGGGTGACAACTACGGGCCGATGATCGTTGCGCCGGCTTCGGGCAAATTGCAGCTTGAAGATCTGACTTCGCCGAAGATCACGATCGCCGTACCGGGCACGCGCACGACTGCTTTTCTCGCGCTGTCGCTGCTGCTGGGCAAGGACACGTTTCGTTACAAGGTTGTGCCGTTCGATCAGATCATCGCGCGGGTCGTAGCCGGCGAGTTCGATGCGGGGCTGATCATTCACGAGGGGCAGCTCACTTACGCCAATGCCGGGCTGCGCAAGCTCGTGGATCTGGGTCAGTGGTGGACAAGCACGCGCGGGCTGCCGCTGCCGCTGGGCGGTAACGCGATCCGGCGCGATCTATCCGGCGGCCGCGATGAGATGCGCCGCGTCTGCACGATTCTTCTCGACTCGATCCGGTACGCTCTGGATCACCGTGATGAAGCGGTGCGCTACGCGCTGGCTTACGCACGCGACATGGGCACGGAACTGGCGGATAAGTTCGTCGGCATGTACGTCAATCAATGGACGATTGACTACGGCGATATCGGCCGACGCGCGGTCAATCAACTCCTCGCGGAAGCAGCACGGGCACACATCACCCCCGACATCGGTACGGTGGATTTCGTCGATCCGATGTAATCGCGTCTCAACGTGTTTTCACGTCGCGCCGCAATGCTGAAAATTCACGATGTAAACGATGTGATTCAGAATTTCTGATTTTGAGCTATACTTATCCGCAAGGACAATCCGAATGCTTTCTCAAACCGTTGAATATGCTCTCCGTGCGGTCACTTGTCTGGCGCAAAATGCTGATCGTCCTCTGACCGCCAAACAGCTATCCGAACTGACCAAAGTTCCGCACGGCTATCTCTCGAAAGTGCTCCAGCCGTTGGCGCGTGGCGGGCTGCTCCGTTCGCAGCGGGGACTGCACGGCGGATTTATGCTCGCGATGCCGCCGGATACCGTCACCATCCTTCGCGTGGTCAACATGGTTGACCCGATCAACCGAATCACCACCTGTCCGCTCAACATCAAATCTCACGGCAAGACGCTCTGTCCCCTGCATCGCAAGCTCGATGATGTGGCGGCCTTGATCGAGCGGGCATTCGGCGGCGTCACCATCGCTGACATGCTCAAACCTTCCAATCATTCCACGCCGCTCTGCGATCTGACGATCGGTCGCTCCTCCTGATACGGTTGGCGCACCGGATCCCTTTTACCCATCCCAACTCTATTTTTCATGAGTGCGTGCCGGCAAGTTCGGCCTGATGCCGCATCGCGCCGCCTGGACGCAACAGCGGATCGCGCAACGCGTAATTCTCTCCGCGGCTCATCTGGTCGAGCATTGCCTTTCCCCGCTTGAGATCGTCGATCGACAGCTTGCCCTCGCGGACCATCTCGACATACGGCTGGATATCGCGCTGGCGGTAGAGGTCGGCAAAGCGACGGTAAAACTCTTCACGCGGCAGCCGCGTCGGCAGCACCGCGTGCAGGCAGTCATAGCAGGTGTAGTCGTCGGTGATCAGCTTATCCTTCATATCACGGTACAGGCCGGTCCCCGGCAACGGTGTGAGTACGGTGAACTGCGTGTGAGTAATGCCGTGTCGCGTCACGTATTCCTGGAGACGGTCGAAGTCTTCGGCTTCCCACTGCGGATCGACGATGAACGCGCCCCAGATGATGACACCCAGATCCTGGAGGATACGAATCGCCCGGTCATTGACGGTGGCGGTGTTTTTCTTGCCGACGGCGGCGAGGGTTTTATCCGAACCTTCCAATCCCAGAAGCATCGCGTACAGACCGACATCCACCCACTTTTTGACCAGCTCCGGATGCCGAACGATGGCATCAGTGCGGCACTCCATGCTGTAGCGTTTGGTGATTCCCTCGGCGCGGATCATGTCGGCGATCCGGGATTCACGGGTATGGTTGAGCATGAAATTATCGTCAACGAAAGTGACGTGGCTGGTCGGAATCTCGCGCAGCTCCTTGAGTACGCGATCGGGTGACATCATGTGAGTGGCGCCGTCGTGAAATTCCCAGACGCTACAGAAATTGCAGCGATAGGGGCAGCCGCGTCCGGTCGCCATCGACGTATCGGGTCGATCAAAGAGGAAGTAATACTGCGAGCGATAGGCAGCGGTCAGGTC
The DNA here is from genome assembly GCA_020851465.1 of Phycisphaeraceae bacterium. Taxonomy (NCBI): domain Bacteria; kingdom Pseudomonadati; phylum Planctomycetota; class Phycisphaerae; order Phycisphaerales; family Phycisphaeraceae; species Phycisphaeraceae bacterium. The sequence goes on from JADZCR010000001.1 coordinate 46,056, forward strand.
TCGACGGGGAATCGCCAGGTTGTCGAGGACGGGAGGCGGCATCATGCGAGGCGGAGGACGAAACGCGCCTGAAGACTGCCTGAGCATGACGCTGCCAAGCTCAGTGAGGTCGCCGCCGTGTGCCAGGGCCTCGACCAAGGCCGCCATCGCTGGCTCACCGTCACCTCGGACGATGGCATCGACATGGGGAGTGAAGAAATCCTCCGGCAGGAGGCTGGCGTGGTGTCCGCCGACGACGGTGAATATGTCGCTGGAGATTTCCTTGACCTGTTTTGCGACTTCAAGCGCAGCGTAAACCTCAGGCGTCAACGCGGTGATACCCACGAGATCGGGCTGAAACTTTTTGACTGCCTCGACCAGGTTCTCACCACAACGAAGATCAATGATGCGTACATCGTGATCGGGTAACGCGCCGGCAAGCATCTCCAGCGCCAGCGGCTCCGGCATTGCCACAAGACGGAAACCGAAGTTTTTCTGTTCAAAGTCGGGTTGGACCAGAAGGATCTTCATGGCGTTTTCCTCATTCGTCGGGCGGAAACTCACGGCCGAACGAGTTGATCCGATCTCGGACAGATGCACGGCTCACAGCACGAACGACGATATTCACTCGCGACGGGTGCGGGCGACTTCCCGCAGAAATGCTTCGGCTTCCTCGTCGGATGCGAATGGGTTGCCAATCGTAAACCACAATCCTTCCGGTCCGACAGCACGGATGATTGCCAGTGCGTCATGGCCGTCTTTGGCCACCACCTGCACGCTTTTCCCCGCAGCGCGGATGCGCTGATAAACCGGAATCCAGTCCGCTGCGGACCCGTGACCGTCGCCATAGATCCACTGCACCGCATCAAGCCGGGGTAATTCCAGCAGCAGATCAAGATGGCGCAGCGCAGCGGGGCCATCGAGATGAAACAGGTTGCGGTCGCAGGCGTCGATCTCCGTGCTGATGTCGGGCAGAACCATCTCCCGCGCGATGTCATGATTGACCATGCACCAGAAGTCGCAGTTGGGAAGGTAAGCACGACCCTGGTGATACACCTGCGTCCAGGTCGTCGAACCCATGCCTGCGGCTGCGACGATCTGGTAGAGGCGGTCGAATGACTCGGTGTAGCCGCGTGTTACCTGACGACCCGCGGCGAGCACAGCGTCGGGACAGTCGAGCAGGTCCATGCAGAGCATTTGCGGGTCGCGCAATCCTGCGAGGATGTCGTAGTTGCCGTGCAGATCGGCAATTCCCACGAGAAAGCGTCCGCGCGACTCCGCCACCGCGCGACGGGTGGCCTCCTCGATCCAACGCCAATACGGCTGGTCGAAGTTCGGCTCGGCGGTCGCAAAGCGGGACCATTCCTCAGGATCGTGAATGACCGGCCGGGACCAGCTCGAATTTCGGGAGAACTCCAGTTCACACCCATACAGCGTGGCGGTCAGCTCCGGCCCAAGATTGGGGTAATACACCGGAAGGCTGTCCCCCAGATGATTGCCCTGCTCGAGCGAGGTGATAGCTCTCTCGATTTGGTAGTCCATGTCGAACCACCTCTCACGTTCGCTCGCGTGAGTTTTTGTCGGTATGGGTTTGGCGTGCTCCTTGTCCGACAACGCCCAGAGCGATACCGGCGGGCGATCCACCACCTGCCCTTTCCACCATGCTTCAAAACGCGCAATGGTCTTATCGAAGTCGGGTTTGAATTCGAGATGTCGTAGCATCGGCACGGCGGTTGAAGACATCGTTAGTAGCCTCGGTTGCAGCCCCAAACGGGCTTAGTTGTATGAACCATGATCGAGGCAGGCCTCGTACATCGCTTCGAGGCTCGCCATCGGCGTGCCAGGCGGAAGGTTGTTGCCTTCCTGAAGAATGAAGCGTCCCCCCCGCTTGATGCCGCTGTTAAGAATGTCCGTGGTTCGCTGGTAAACCTGGCTGGGCGTGCCGCGCAAAAGCAGATCGACCTCCGGCCCGCCGCTAATTTCGACGTCCTCACCCAATTCCTGACGGATACGACCATGGTCGATGGGGAAGCCGGTATCAAAGCTGGATACCCCAAGTTGCTCGTGAATGATGGGGAAAAGATGCGATGCCTTACCGCAGAGATGGATGAGGCGCGGCACATCTGCGCTGACCGAATCAAAATACCGACGATGGTGCGGCAGCACCCGATCGATGTACATCTGCGGACCGATCATGGCACAGGAATCATCAGCGAGGATGTTGGAGACGCTGACCCGGTCGCCCCAGTACGCATAAAAAGTCTTGCGGCGGATGATGGCGGCATCAGTCACAAATCCCAAAAGACGATCAGCGTATTCGGGGTCTTCCACCAGATCAGTCAGAAAATCGCTGCCGCGCAGATTACAGGCCAACGTCACCGGTCCGTCGGTCCAGACCGGCGCCCACGGCGCTAATCGCACCGGACGGCCCTCAAATGTCATCCCTTTGCAAATCGCATCCATTTCTTTCCAGAAGTCGAGGTACTTTTTCAGAAAACCGCTTTCCAACGGGTGATGAAGATCGCGGTCGAAGATGGTGTGCTTGTTCTCTTCGGTCAAAATCGGCTCGGTGGAAGGCACCTGACCCGGCGGGAAATACACCTGCCCTCCCAGGAACGCGGTCTCCGCCACGTTGTAAAGCCGCAGGCCGATGTCCCAGACTTCGGGTAAACCCGTGGGCGCATCGGTGAACTTGTTAAGAGTCGTGCTCAGATAATGCAGGTAGCGCAACTGCACCTCAACATGCTCGCGGGGAATGGACGCGGCACGCTCAAAGGTATGACCAGCCGTATTGAGTGTCGGGTTCATCACGTAAACACGCGGGTTGGTATTCAACCGCACTGGAACGCGAGTGGGACGTCGATCGGCATAGGCTTTCCAGACTTGCGCTTTTTCTTCATTAGTTGGATAAGGCCGGCTCATTCAAACAACTCCTTCATAAGCCGTGATGACGGCAAAAAATGCGATCCGGACAGCCGATCGTCGGCTATCCGTCCGCAGTCCCGCAGAACGACACGGCTGCGAGAATCCGCCCTTGATTCATGGCTGGATAACCCCGATCACTTGTGCCACCCAGCCAACGTGTAATAATAATACATTTAAGTCTCTTTATCCGCTATTATCGGGTAACTCGAAATTTTCCGGAAAATCACACATGGAAATGACCCCTCGTCAACGGTGGCTCGCACTGATGGCCGGCAAGCCGACCGATCGCATCGTCACCGACTATCGAGGCACAACGGAAGTCACTGACCGACTGGTCCGGGAGCTTAACTGTCCCAACCGCGAAGCCCTGTGGCGCAGGCTCCACGCCGATTTCCCCACCAGCGTCAGCCCAACCTGGAAACTCAAACATCACCCCGATGACCCCGAAGCGGATCAATGGGGCATCCGGTATCGGAATATCAACTATGGCACCGGTGAGTACCGCGAGTCGGACCACCACCCGCTCGCTGCAGCCCAGAGCGTGGCGGACATTCATCGCCACCGATGGCCAAGTCCCGATGACTTTGACTACTCCTCGGTGACCACGGGCCTCGAAGAGGACAACGGCCATCGACTCATGATCGGTTCGAGCTATGAGCCGTTTTTGCTTTACGGCTACATGCGCGGCCTCGAACAATCCTTTGAGGACTTGCTGGTCTATCCTGAAATCGCCGACGCCGTACTCGGCCACCTTTTTGATTTTTATTACGAATACAACCGCCGCATTTTTGAGGCTGCCAAGAAAGCGTCACGCGGAAAGATTGATCTGTTTTATCTGGCGGAGGATCTGGGCGGACAGACTGGCCCACTCATGAGTCTGGAGATGTATCGCCGTTATCTGATGCCTAATCAGGTGAAGATGGCTGACCTGGTGCGCTCCTATGACATCCACGTTTTCTATCACACGGATGGAGCGGCCTTGTCGTTTCTGCCGGACTTGATCGATGTCGTGGGTATCGAGATCCTCAACCCCGTTCAATGGCGCTGCCCCGGCATGGAGCGTGATCGACTGGTCCGGGAGTTCGGCAAGAAGATCATTTTCCACGGGGCGATGGACAACCAGCAGACCATGCCATTCGGTACGGTCCAGGACGTGATCGCCGAGGTCAAGGAAAACAAGCGCATCTTGGGTTCCAGCCCGCGCGGCTGGGTCTGCGCCCCCTGCCACAACCTTCAGGCGGTGACTCCCACGGAAAACATCCTTGCGCTTTACGACACGATTTACGAAATCGGTGCCAACTGATCCTCCGCCGTTCAACTGCACCGATTGACGGCTTTCCCCGCCTGCCCGCCAGAGCTGGATACCTATTGTGGATAGATTTGTCCTGATATCTTTGCCTATAGTGTCTGACGCTCACTAGAGCGTCGTAACGGTTTGGTCGGTAAAGCGGGACTGAAAAGTTTTATCTGCTGCATCGAGCGATTCCTTGAAGATAACCGCCCAGGAGAATGTCATGACTGCCGGCAATCCGCGTTTCAAGGTGACCTTGGAAACGATGGTGCCGGACCTGCTCGCGCAACATCCTCAGGCCCGTGAGGTTCTGGACCAGTACGGCTTGAAAGGTTGCGGCGGGCCAATGGGGCCGCACGAAACGCTCCGTTTTTTCGCCCGCGCGCACGGCGTGGGGGAGGCGGAGTTGATGACGAAACTTCAACAGGTCATCGCACCGGGCATTCAGCGGCGCATGACCAGCGAAACACCTGATCCGATCGACTCCATCTACCGCCGCTTCTTCGTCGCCGGCATCGTTGTTGTGCTGACGGCCGGCGCGACATGGGGCGCATACCTGCTTTGGAAGATCGGGTTCGCCAAGAGTTTCACCTCCGTCTCGGTGTTGGAGGTCAACGCCCACGGCCATGCTCAGATTTTCGGCTGGGTCGGACTTTTCATCATGGGGTTTGCGCTCCAGGCTTTTCCGCGCATGTGGCATACACGGCTAGTCGCACCGCCTCTGGCGGGCCTCTCGTTTGTCGTGATGCTGGCCGGTATCGCCATCCGCACGACAGGCATGGCTGCCAACGGCTACTCATGGGCGGTACCCACAGCCATGGTCGGCGGCACGCTTCAGCTGCTGGCGGTGCTGACGTTTGTCACTCAACTGGGGCTGACCTTTCGACAGAGCAAGGCGAGACTTGAGCCGTACATCGGCTTCATCGCACTGGGGATGTTCTGGTTTGCAGCCCAAACCGTGATGTCGATATGGCATACCTGGACCACCATGACCGCGACCTCCAGAGAGGAATTGCTCTGGTACGTCTCCACCTATCAGGCACCGCTCCGCGACCTTCAGGTTCACGGTCTGGCACTGTTCATGATCATCGGGGTTTCCATTCGGATGCTGCCCGCCCTGCTGGGGCTGCCGGAAACAAGTGATCGTCGCGGATGGGTCGTGTTGGTGCTGCTGACCGTGGCGGTCGTCAGCGAGTGTCTGATCTTTCTGGCTTACCGCTGGACACAAAATCATGTTTACGCAGGAATGCTGCTGATCCCCTGGATTCTGCTGGCGACGGGTATCTGTATCGTTGCGTTGCCGTGGAAGCTGTGGCGGCCGTTCTCCGACGAGGAAGCCCGCCGCGACCGCATCGGCAAGTTCATCCGAGCTGCCTACGGCTGGCTGGCGATCTCGCTGACGATGTTGCTGCTGTTTCCTGTTTACCTCTACTTCTGGAGCCGAGGAACCGAATTCAGCCACGCCTATCACGGCGCGATCCGACATGCGATTACCGTAGGCTTTGTCTCGCTGATGATCATGGGTATCGCAGCGAAAGTGGTCCCCACGCTCAACGGCGTGGACCCGCGACGACTCACCGCGCTGTGGGGCCCTTTCATCCTGGTCAACCTCGGCTGCTTCCTCCGCGTCACCACACAGACGCTCACCGACTGGAATCCCTTTTTCTTCCGGGTCGTGGGAATCAGCGGGGTGCTGGAAGTGACCGGTCTTGCGTGGTGGGGTGCTGGACTGTTGCAGATCCTCTGGCGCGGCAGGCAGGAACTAGCAGCCGCGGCTGGGAAAAAACCCGACTCAATCGTCGGCCACCACCGCGTGAGCGATGTGCTGGAGTGGTTCCCGTCAACGATCGATGTATTTCTCAAGCATCGCTTCACGCCGCTGACCAATCCGCTCCTCCGCGCGACATTGGCGCGAGGCGTCACACTGGCGACGGCTACGAGCCTCCACCGTGTTCCGCTGGATCAGCTTCTGGCTGACTTGAACGCGGCAATCCGCGGCCTCGGAAACAACGGCTCCAACGGACCAACAACCTCCGATGGCTGCGAGACCTCACACGCGGAGGCGCAGCCGGTGGATGCGGAATCGAAAATCAAGCTCCCCATCCTTCCCGGTCATTAACCTGCCGATCAACTTTTCTTCATTGAATCAATGCTCATTCCGACGGCGATGCACGCGGAGTCCAGCCTCTGCTGCCTGACCGCGAGGGTGAACATCCCGCACCGATCAAAAGATTCCTCTCTGTATTCGCATGAATCTCCCGCAACGACGTGAAGGGGTGTTTGTTATCTGATAAAAATATCCGTATATCTCTTGTCGAAATATTGCGACAAAAAGTTTTGAGTCGGCAAGTGGAGTTTCACCAACCGAATTGGGAGCGACGATGACAACCATTGACAGCCAAACGATGGTCGGCGCACTGGTGGCTGAGCGGCCGAGCCGTTCGCGGGTGTTTGAGAGCTTAGGTATTGACTATTGCTGTGGCGGGAAAAAATCGCTTGCCGATGCCTGCCGCGCCAAAGGGCTTGATCCGGCATCGGTCATCGCGTTGCTTGCCGCAGTCGAGCCTGCCCCCGCTGACAAAACCGGGACAGACTGGGCGACCGCCGGCCTAGCGCAGCTTTGTGACCACATTGAGCAGACTCATCACGCCTATCTGAAGCGCGAGTTGCCCCGCATGGGAGCGATCGTGCGCAAGGTGGCGGCTGTCCACGGCGAGCATCACTTCGAGCTGCGGGAAATCAACAAGCTGTTCATGGGTCTCTCTGCGGAGATGATGCAACACATGATGAAGGAGGAACACATTCTCTTTCCCATGATCCGCCGACTCGAAACCGCCAAAACCCGGCCCAGCTTTCACTGCGGCAGCGTCGGCAACCCGATCCGGGTCATGGAGCACGAGCACGACAGCGCGGACAACGCCACCGTGCGCATCCGGCAGTTAACCGGAGATTACGCCATGCCTCCCGACGGCTGCGAGTCCTATCGAGCCATGCTTGATGGCTTGGCGCACATGGAAACCGACCTGCATCAGCACATTCACAAGGAAAACAATATCTTATTCCCGCGTGCCATCACTCTCGAAGCGAGGCTTGGCTCGTAAATCCCCACAGATCAAGCAACACAGGAACAGACGCATGCGTAAGAACATCGTGCTGGCGGTCGGAGTCTCTGCGTTATTCACAGGGTCGGCTTTGGCGCAGAGCGATGTCGAGTCGCTCCGGCAGGAGGTCGCACAGCTACGAGCTGCCAATGAGGAGATGCGGCAGCAGATCGACACCCTGATGGCGGATAAGGACCATCAATGGCTGGACCAGCGCCGTGCTGTGGAAGTCAAAGCACTGGTGAAGGAAGTGCTTGCCGATGCCGACACCCGCGCCAGCCTCGCTGACAGCGGGATTACCGCCGGGCACAACAGCGCGGGCTTTTTCCTCGCCAGTGAAGACGGCGCGTTTCTGCTACGTACTTCCGGGTTTCTGCAAATACGGTACGTCGCAGCCTTCCGCGAGTCGTCATCCGTGACCCCAGCGGGTTTTGATACCGGCGAAAACGGACTCCAGATGCGGCGCGTCAAGCTGGCGTTCGAGGGACATGTCGCCAGCCCGAAAGTGCAATACAAAATCCAGTTCGATGTCGATCGCAACACGTCAACCATCGGCACGCAGGACCTGTGGATCGCCTATTCGCCGGTGGAGGAGTTTCGAGTGCTTGGAGGACGATTCGCGGATCGCTTTGCGCGTGAAGCGATGATGAGCGGGAAAAATCTCCAGGCTGCTGATCGCACCGCTGTCGCGCAAATCTGGGCCGGCGGCGATGATTACGTAGAGGGCATCGCTGCTGAGTGGAAGATCGGCGACAACATCATCTGGTCCGGGTCCATCAACGACGGCCTCAACTCAGGAACACCCAACGCGACCGGCGCAACTTCCGGATTTCAAACTGGCGGGCACGATTTCCAGAATGACGCCACCGACTTTGCCCTGACCTCGCGGATCGAGCTGGCACTGATGGGTGACTTCAAGAACAGCTCTGATGCGGAAGCCTGGAGCAGTTCGCCGGACCCGCAGGTTTTTCTCGGCGCAGCGATTCATTACGAGCTGGGTGAAACCGGCGACCGCCAGCGTGCCGCGTCATTCACTGTAACGCCGACGGGAGCGGCTGCGACCACCATCACCTACGACAGCTTCATTCAGTGGACCGCCGATGCGCTGGTGAAATTTCAGGGCCTGAGCGTGATGGGTGCGGTTTACGGCTGGCATATCCAGGATGCCGTCGTCCTGCCGGGCGGTGCGCTGCCGGCCGGCGACACGGGAACACTCGATCAATACGCAGCCACCATCCAGGCGGGCTACTTCGTGATTCCCGACAAGCTCGAGCCTTTCGTGCGCTATGAATGGATCACCGTCGATGACGCGCTGGCTGCCAATGATCTGCACGCGCTGACAACCGGATTCAACTACTTCCTGCGCAAACATGCGACCAAGTTCACGCTCGATGCGGTCTGGGCGATGAGCAATATCAACTCCGTCAACACTCTGGGAGTCGGCATCAGCGGCACCGGCCTGCTGCCTGATGCCTCCGGCGAGGACGATCAAGTCGTCATCAGAGGACAGGTGCAGTTGATCTTCTGATCGTGATAAAAATCACTGCTCGACAGGCTCAAGGCGAGAGACGTTCGAGTCGCCAGGTACGATCGGACTCCAGGCGATAGCGCAGCCGATCGTGCAGACGACTCGGACGACCCTGCCAGAACTCGATCAAATGCGGCAACACGCGGTAGCCGCCCCAGAACGGCGGCAGCGGGACGACACCCGATTGCCCGTACTTCTTTTCCACTTCTCGAAACTGTTTCTTGAGAACTTCATGCGACTCGAGCACTTCACTTTGATGTGACGCCCACGCACCGAGCTGACTGTCGCGCGGTCGCGAGTGGAAGTATTCCTCCGACTCCTGCTGTGTGGTCTGCTCCACCGTGCCTTCGATGCGTATCTGCCGGGCCAGCTCCAGCCAGAGAAAAGTCAACGCCACCTTTGGATTGGCGGCCATTTCGCATCCCTTGGCACTCTGGCGATTGGTGTAGAAAACAAACCCGCGCGGCTCCACCGCCTTGAGCAGCACCACACGAGAAGCCGGCGAACCATCCGCCTTGATCGTCGATAAAGTCATCGCGTTGGGTTCGAGAACCTTGGCCTTGATCGCCTGTGTGAACCACTTCTCGAATTGCGAGATCGGGTCGGAATCAAAATCACGCTCGCGCAGGTCTCCCAGCGCGAGAGTGTAAGCGCGACGTAGGTGAGCCAGAATCATCAACGGCAATTCTCCGTGACATTGTTCCAGATGCAGCCGTTGCGGCTCCTCACTCCAGCTATCCGCCGAAGCGGATCGGCTGAAGCCTGCCGTAAGGCTGACACTGAACGAATCGCCGTCAGATTATCGCGAAGCAGCCGGCGCACACCAGCGACCCACAGTGACCACGGGGCGGCCGGCTGTGACTGCCGCGGAGTCGTTGGTTTCCCGGAACGTCGGCGGCTCATAGGTCCAGCCCTCTTTGAGACGGCGTTCTTCCTGACGAAGTTTATGGAGGATAAACCGGCCGGCCAATGGTGCGATGATTCGTGCCTTGATTCCGGTCTCTCGATACAAGTCGTTCAGCACCGCACCGAGTCGCGCTTTCAGAGCTGCATTGCCGGCAAACCACTGCCTGGCTGCCCAGAGCACGCCCGCATAAGACGTCGCCAGCTCCCTGCCTTCCCAGCGGAACCGATCACGAACGCGGGGGTTCGGGTGGTTTCGATGGCGTTTCCATCCCCGCAGGGTCGTCCTCGCAACGCGGGCAACGCTTGGACCATTGACTTCAAAGTCGCGGGTGAATGCGCGGATGAGAAATTCCGTCTCCATCCCCGCGGGAATGCCGGGGTGTCGGAAATTAAAGCGCAACTGGCCGTGTGTGTCAGCAACGTCATTGCATTCCGGATCGGTCAGCGAACCGTTGGCTTTGTGTTCCGCAAAAAGCGGCGTGCCCGGAATCGGCGTGTAAAGCATGAACTGATGAAACTCGGTGTCGTGCTTGACTGCGTATGCGATCGCATCGTCGATATTGTCGGGGGTGTGGTTTTCCATACCGACGATGCTTGAGCCGAGCACGCGGACGCCGTTGTCCTGTAGTTCGCGTACCAGCGTCATGGTGTCAGCGCCGCTGAGCTTGGCGTACTGGGAGTCCTCCCCTTCGAGGCCCATCCAGACCCAGGAAATTCCCAGGCTGATGAGTTGCTCCATGGAGTAGGAGCGCAGGACGTTGGCGGAGCTGAAGACGTAGAGCGACCAGGCTTTGCCATTGGCTTCCATCAATTCGAGCAGGCGTAGCGCGCGTTTGCGATGAAGGAGAAAGTTTTCATCCATCACGAAAAAGGAGCGGACTTTCATGTCGCGTTCAAGATCGACCATGACCTGATAAAGCTCATCACCGGTCTCGAAGAAGTTGAGGAACTTTCCTTTGCCGCCGAACATCGCCGAGGTCGCGCAGAAGTTGCAACCGACGGGGCAGCCGACGGAGGGGATGAGGGTGGCCGCGGTGTCTCCGGGTTTTTCACCCAGGGCGATTCCCATGCTGCGTGCGCCCAGGCCGGAAATGATGCGAGGATGCTTCAGCGGCTGCTCGTCATCCTCGCCCAGGTAGCGTCGAAACCAACTGACACCCTCGCCGCGGACGATATGGTCCGCGTCGATCCGGGCGTGCAGTTTGGGAAGATTGGCGACGTGACCGCCGACGACGATCTGCGCGTCGGGCTGAATCTCGCGGATGAGGCGGCACATTTCCTTCACCTTGCCGACATTGGGAATGATGGCCCCGATGCCGATCACGTCATAGCGGTTGCGCTTAATCTCCTCGATGAACTGCTCACGAGGCGCAAAATCCAGCAGCGTGCAGGGTGCGGAAATGTTGGCTTGAATCAGCATCAGGCCCCACGAGCGGTGAAACATCCGCAGGGAGAAAGGCCCCTGAACCCGCGTGACCTGATTGTGATACAGCTCCATCGGATTGATGGAGCGACTGCCGTAGTCATCATCCTGCGCGTAAGGCCCGAACACGCTGCAAAGCAGCACACGCGCTTCACTGCCCAGAGGATGACGCGGCCCTGTCGGCGAAAGATCAAGTGCCCGTTGGCCCGTAACGGGCGGCATAACCGGTGCTGTCTGCAACATGGTGTTTTCGATTCGTAACAGAGGGAGGGAAACAGGGGCGGCTCCGACTCGTCATCAACCCTGTCAACGGCTGATGATCCGGCATGAACCGCGGAATCAGGATTGAAGCCCGGAGCAGAGAGAAACTGCTGCTGCTCCGAGCTTCAACCTGCACAACTAAAGGTCACGGTTTTGACTGGGAAGGTTTGGATGCCAGTGGGTCCAGTGTGTTTTTGGGAAGATTCAATCCAACGGGCTTTTGACCGGGATCGAGTCCGCGACGCTGCGCCATTTCCCGACCCACCGCAGCGATGTCCGACGGGGACAGCACTTCCGAAGCGGTGGGAAAGACCACGCGGTCTTCGTAGGCGATATGACGCTCGTAAATCGTCACCAGTGATTCGAGCAATTCCTCCAGCCGCGCTGTCTGTGCGGCTGAGATGGTTCCATCCGCCAGCCACCGCCGGCCAAGCTCGTCCACTTCATCATGCAGACGAACCGCCATCGCGTGATCCGCTTCGAGCCTGGCCATCTCGGCGAGCATGGCAGCGACCCGGTCGTCACGCAGGGACCTCATCCGTGGAAAAAGGGACGACTCCTCATCGGCGGTGTGACGCGGCGCAGCAGTCGAAAAATAGCGCAACGCCACCTCAAGGGCCTCGCGATGGGAAGCGTCGAGCGGCCCGCCATGTGATTCACGGCAGACACGCTGGAGAATGCCCAAAAATCGCTCGATCCGCCGGTGACAATCGCTCAGCAGAGCCATTGGCTGATCGAATCCACTCTGATGCGGGCCGTTGAGACTGATTGGCAATTGAACCTCCACGGGCGGGCAGTTCAGCACAGCGTAACCCCGGAGAGGCGGTCATGCACCGCGCATGATTTTTTGCTCTTGTCAGTCACGGTATCGGCTGGTACACTCCCAGTCAAGATATGAGGATATTTTTATCCGTTGTGAGGTTGCGACTGATATCAAAAAGCGCCGAATACGCAGTCCGGGCATTGATTTGCCTCTCACGGAATCCCGATCATCCGTTGACATCACAACGGTTGGCGGCGGCGGCGGCGGTGTCGCCGACTTATCTCAAAAAAGTTCTGCACCAACTCGGTCGAGCGCGACTCGTTCAAGGACGACGCGGAGCCGGCGGCGGTTTTGTGCTCGGCGTTCCCGCCCACAAATTAACGGTCCAGGCTGTCGTTCACGCAGTGGACAACGGCCACGTGCGCGCTCAGCGGCCGCCGAGACAGTCCGGCTGTGTTCACGCAGCGGGTACCTGTCATCGCCCTATTGCGGAGCTTTTTGCGCGAATTCAAAACCTGCTCGCGGAAACGACGATCGCGGATTTGACGCCGCCGGGTCCGGTCCCCTTGCAGCCCGCACAGATCGGGACTGTGATCAGAGGAGGATGTGCAGTTGACCGTTAGTGCTTCGGGATGTTTCGCCCGTGAGGGTGAGTATGGCTGCTTCGCAGGCGATGAGTTGCGAAGCCCGATCTCTGTTGTGATGACGAAATCACGAAGCACTGGAAATCGAGCACGCCGGCCAAACTCAAAAAGTGCGGCTTTGAAGCCTCCGGGCAGACGTTGTGGAAAACTTTCGTTTAACTATTTGACAAACAACTCCGTGTCGCCGATAAATAGATATAGTGATCTTTTTATCACCTAAACCGAGGCGGCATCACGAGGCGCTCCGATGAAACACCTCAACCGATTCACCGTCCCTGTGTCCGTTCGCAACCAAGCCCTCTCCCCGTGGCTGGGAGTGCTCACCGCCGCCGCCGTCGCCGTTTCGGCTTCGTGTGATTCGGCGGGGCCTGGGCAGAGCGGCTCAACAGCCGGTACACCGACAGCAACCCCTTCCGCTTCCGTGGTCCCGGCGGCACCTCCCACGACGCAGGCTGCCGCCGCGGACGCACGGACGATTTTCGCCGCCAACTGCGCGAGTTGTCACGGCACCGAAGGCAAGGGTGACGGGCCTGCTGCCTACCTCGTTTACCCCAAGCCGCGAAACTTCACGACTGGCTCTTTCCGGTTCAAGTCCACTCCCACTGACCAGCCCCCCACCGCTGACGATCTGCGACGGATCATCAAGGGCGGTATCCAGCGGACCGCCATGCCGTCCTTCGCCGGCACTCTCACGGATGAACAGATCGACATGGTCGGCCAGTACGTCGTCTCGCTGGGCCCCAAGCACGAGGGTTCCGATCCTCTCACACCATTGAAAGTTCCCGACGCTCCCACGCTGGATCAATCCCTGGCTCAACAGGGCAAGCTGATTTATCAGAGCATCGGTTGCGCGGTCTGCCACGGCGAGACGGGCAAGGGTGACGGCCCATCGTCGAACACGCTGGCTGACACCGACGGCTATCCGCTGCCGGCGGCTGACTTCACAATGGGTGTGTACAAGAGCGGCTCGACGCCGGGCGATCTCTACCGGGCGGTATATCTGGGTGTACCAGGCACACCGATGCCCGCGTTCGGAGAAAGCTTCAAGTCCCTGCCGAAGATCGAAGGAGTCAACCCGCAGACCGATGCGACGTGGGCACTGGTGGCGTTTCTCAAGAGTCTGGAAACCCCGCGTGAAGAAACCGGTGTCTCTCCCGGCGCGGTCATCACCGCAACGGCTGCTTCCGATGCGGAAATGCTGAAAAACCCACTGCATGCCGGATGGGAAAAGGTCAAGCCTGTTGCAGCCACTCTTCAGCCGCTGTGGCAGCGGCGCTCGTTCGCTCGCTCCATCGAGGTGCGGGCGGTGCAGGTGGGCGATCAGATCGCGTTTCGTCTGGATTGGCCGGACACCACCGTGGATACGGTGGCGGGCGTGAACAGCTTCGCCGATGCCGGGGCATTGATGTTCAGCCTCAGCGACGGCATTCCGCCGCTGACGATGGGTGCGGGCTTCCGTGCGGGTGATGTCGAAGCTCTGGTGAACATCTGGCAGTGGAAGGCGAGCCGTCAGCTCAACGCTGACGAGTCGCGCCTGCACGATACGGTGAAGGCCGATGTGCATCCGCCTGCTGACATGTACATGTTCAAGAAAGGTGACCCTGTAAAGGGTCCGATCACTGAACACGACAAGACCTACATCACCGCATGGGGCGCAGGCAATCCGAATGCCGACCCGGCTCTGCAACTGCGGCCGGTGATCGAGTCCAACGCTGCGGGCTTCGGTTCGTTGACGCAGCAGCCCGTGGGTGAGCAGAACGTCGAAGGCGCAGCGAAGTGGCGTGACGGCCGCTGGTGCGTCCTGATGTCGCGGACGCTCAAGCCCGCCAACAAGACCGACGTGAATTTTGTGCGATCCACACGTGTTCCGGTCGCCTTTGCGGTCTGGGATGGTCACTCCGGTGACCGTAACGGGACCAAACTTATTTCAGGGTGGTACTGGCTGGAAATCAAGCCGTAATCGTCTGGGAACCAATCATTCGGACGCAGGAGCAGGACCAAAGCCATGAAAGAAGAAACAAAACCCAGCAACCCGGCGCCGGACTCGGCCGCCGGCTCGCCCATCGAAGTCTCCCGACGCCAATTCATGGGAGTGGTCGGTGCCGTGGGCGTCACGGCTTTCGCCTGGCCTTCGCTGGGCGGATTAGCTCCGGTGGTGGGCGTCAATGATCCACTGGCAGCCTACCCCTCACGAGACTGGGAGGCGGTTTATCGCGATCAATATCGCTATGACCGAACCTTCACCTGGATCTGTGCTCCCAACGACACGCACATGTGCCGCATGCGCGCGTTCGTCCGTAACGGAATCATGGTCCGTTCGGAGCAGAACTACGACAGCGACAAGATCGGCGACTGCTACGGCAATCGCGCCACTGTCGGCTGGAACCCGCGCGGATGTCCCAAGGGCTTTACCTTCCAGCGTCGCCTGTACGGCCCCTACCGTCTGCGCGGTCCGGTCGTGCGCAAGGGCTGGAAGCAGTGGGCTGATGATGGTTTCCCTAGCCTCTCGGATAAACCTGAGCTGCGATCCAAATACAAGTTCGACAGTCGCGGCAGCGATACTTTCGTCCGCCTGCCGTGGGAGGAAATCTCCACCTACGTCGCCAAGGGCATGATGGCGGTCGCCAAGACCTACAGCGGTGATGACGGCAAACGCCGCCTGCTGGCTGACGGCTACGACCCCTTGATGCTCAAGCCATGGAAAGGCGCCGGCACCTCCACCATGAAGATGGGTTCAAACCTGCCCATTCACGGCATGGTGGGGAAATACGGTCTCTATCGATTGGTAAACATGACCGGTCTCATCGACCACCATGTGCGTGGCGTGAGTGCTGACGATGCCGTCGGCGCACGGGACTGGAATGAATACACATGGCGCGGCGATCAGGCTCCGGGCGGACCTTTCGCCACCGGACTTCAGACCTCCGAGTGCGACATCAACGATCTGCGCTACAGCCGTTTCCTCCTCCATGTCGGTAAGAATCTGGTCGAAAACAAAATGGCTGACACGCACTGGTTCATTGAAACCATGGAGCGTGGCGGCAAGATCGTCTGCATCACCCCCGACTATGCCGCACCATCCGCCAAGAGCGATTACTGGATCGGTGTGCGTCCCGGTCTTTCCGACCTGGCGGTGCTGCTGGGTGTCGCCAAGCTCATCATCGACAACAACTGGCACGACGTAGATTTCTGCCGCCGCTTCACTGACTTCCCCCTGCTGGTGCGTACCGACAACCTTCAGCGTCTGCGTCCGCAGGATGTGTTCAAGGGATACGTAATTAAAGACATCAAGGGCGGTCCGTCCTACAAGGCGCACGGCCTGACCGACGAGCAGCGTCAGTCCATCGGCGACTTCTGCATGTGGGACGCCAAGAAGGGTCAGGTCGTCGCGGTGTCGCGTGACGAGGTGGGTGAAAAGCTCGCGTTCGAGCCGGCACTCGACGGAACCTTCACGGTCGAGACGATCGACGGCAAGCGCGTCGAAGTCATGCCGGTGCTCGAAATGTATCGCCGCCACCTCAAGGATTACGACCTCAAGACGGTCCAGGAACTCAGCGGGGCCGACCCCGTGCTCGTGGAACGGCTCGCCAAGGATCTGGCGACGATCAAGCCCGCGGCAATCCACGTCGGCGAAGGCGTCAACCACTACTTCCACGCCACGCTGCACAACCGCGTCTGCTTCATGCTCGTGGCTCTGACAGGCAACATCGGCAAGCACGGAACCGGCTCGCACACATGGGCCGGCAACTACAAGGGCGCGTTGTTCCAGGGCGCGTCGTGGGCCGGTCCGGGTGTGGGTGCTTACATCTACGAAGACCCCTTCAACCCCGTCCTCGATGAGAAGGGCGTGATCGATCATCACCACATGCGCCATTGCTCATCCAATGAGGAACCCAGCTACTGGGCCTATGGCGAGAAGGTGCTGAAGATCAAAACGGCGCAGGGTGAAAAGCTCTTCACCGGCCAGACGCACCTGCCCACTCCGACAAAACTCATCTGGTACAACAACGCCAACTTCCTCAATCAGTCCAAGTGGATCTACGACCTGATCCAGAACGTGCTGCCCAAGGTTGACATGATCATCGACCAGCAGATGGAATGGACCGGTTCGGCCGAGTACGCCGACATCGTCCTGCCCGTCAACTCGTGGGTGGAGTTCCAGGATCTTGAGATCGGCGGATCGTGCTCGAACCCGTTCATCCAGGCGTGGGGCGGCGACGCGCTCAAGCCGGTGCATGATTCACGCGATGACGCCATGGTCTTTTCGCTCGTCGGTGACGCCTTCACCGCCATCACGGGCGACAAGCGGTTCAGCGATTATTGGAAGTACATCAAGGAGCGCAAGAGCCGCGTCTATATCCAGCGGGTTCTCGACTCGTGCATCACCACCCGCGGCAAAGATGGCCCATACCAGATCGACCGCATGATGCGCGGTGAGTACGGCGGCCAGCCCGGCTCGGCTCTGTGGCTTTTCCGTACCTATCCGCGCGTGGCGTTCTACGAACAGGTCCACGACAACGTCCCGTTCTACACCGACTCAGGACGGCTCGCCTCCTACTGCGATCTGCCCGAAGCGATCGAGTACGGCGAAAATCTCATCGTCCACCGCGAAGGTGTGGAAGCGACGCCCTACCTGCCGAACGTCATCGTCTCGACCAGTCCCTACATCAGGCCGCAGAGCTACGGCATCGCTCTGGACTCACTCGATCCCGACGAGCGAAGCGTGCGAAACGTCAAGATGTCCTGGGAGGAAGTCAAAAAGACGGTCAATCCGCTCTGGGCGCAGGGTTTCCGCTTCTTCTGCTCGACACCCAAAAGCCGTCACAGCACGCACTCCTCGTGGTCCACGGTGGACTGGAACTGGATCTGGTCCTGCAATCACGGCGACCCGTACCGCGCGGACAAGCGCGCTCCGGGCGTCGGCGACCGGCAGATTCAGATGAATCCGCAGGCCGCCAAGGACCTGGGACTCAACGCCGGCGACTATGTCTGGGTGGACGCCAATCCACAGGACCGGCCGTACCGCGGCTGGAAGGAAAACGATTTCCGCTACCGCGCCTTCCGCTGCATGGTGCGGTTGAAGGTCAATCCCGCGCTGCCTTACCACATGACCATCATGAAGCACACGGGCTGGATCGCCAGTGAGCGAACGGTCAAGGCGGCCGAGTCACGGCCGGACGGACAGGCACTGGCGGAGGATACGGGTTATCAGGCGAGCTACCGGTACGGCTCGCACCAGTCGATCACCCGCGGCTGGCTCCCGCCCATGCACCAGACCGACACACTCTTCCACAAGAAGACCGGCGGCATGGGATTCAAGTACGGCTCCGACGTGGACAACCACGCGATCAATACCGTGCCCAAGGAAACGCTCGTCCGCGTCATCAAGGCGGAGGATGGCGGAATCGGCGGCAAAGGCATCTGGGCTCCGGCGCTCTCAGGCTTCGGACCCGAAAGCCATGAACCTAAAAACCTCGCTTACCTCAGCGGTTCTCTGACGACGCTGGGGACACCAGGAGGCGGCGATGAGTATTGAACTCAACCAGCCTGCTCACCCCGCGTCACGGCCGGCGGAGCCGGACCATCCTCTGATTCTCGATGGCGGCGTCGTCCCCGGCGATGCGTCTCTGATGGTTCGCTGCATGATCGAAGAGCTCCTCCAGATCGGTATCCCCCGACAGGAGCTGCTGGCGATGAGTCGTGATCCTAATTTTCAGGGACTTTTCGCGGCGCGGCGTGATCTGGGAGATCAGACGATGGACGCCCTGATCGACGGCGCTTTTAACCGCGTCGGTCGCCATCGTCACCGCACCGTGGAGTTCACCGGTGACGTTCAGTCCGCCACGTTGACCATCGGGGGATCCAGTAAGGAGCCAAACCGTGCCTAATGTTTACAACTGGCAACTCGGCCGTGAGATGAGCTATCCCTACGAAGAACACCACCCGGAGTGGCAGTTCGCCTTTGTCTTCAACATCAACCGCTGCATCGCCTGCCAGACCTGCACCATGGCGTGCAAGAGCACCTGGACCTTCTCACGCGGTCAGGAATACATGTGGTGGAACAACGTCGAGACCAAGCCCTTCGGCGGATACCCGCAGAACTGGGACTCGAAGCTGCTCAACCTTCTCAATGCCGCCAACCCCGACGGTCAGGTCTGGAACCCTGAAGCGGAAAAAACCCAGCAGGCTCCCTTCGGGACGTTCGACGGCAAGACCATCTTTGAAGCGGTGGACAAACAGTACGACGAGACCGGCCCCAAACGGGCGCTGGGCTACATCCCCACCGATCAGGAATGGCAGGCCCCCAACATCCACGAGGAAACCGCAACGGGTGAAGCGTGGAACAAGGAGGCCTTCGGCAGCAGCGCGCAGCTTCCTGAACACAAAGTCTGGTACTTCTACCTTCAGCGGCTTTGTAATCACTGCACCTATCCCGGCTGCCTCGCGGCCTGCCCGCGCCAGGCGATCTACAAGCGGCCGGAAGACGGCATCGTGCTCATCGATCAGTCCCGATGCCAGGGCTACAAGAAATGCGTCGAAGCATGCCCTTACAAAAAGTCCATGTATCGCACGACCACCGGCACAAGCGAAAAGTGTGTCGGTTGCTATCCACGCATCGAAGGCAAAGACCCGCACATCAGCCCCAACGGTGAACCGGCGGAAACACGCTGCATGGCTGTCTGCCCCGGCAAAATCCGTCTTCAGGGTCTGGTCAAGATCGGTCCCGACGGCAAGTGGGCGGAAGACCGTTGGAGCCCGCTGTATTACCTGATCCGTGAGCGGAAAATCGCCCTGCCGCTCTATCCTCAGTTCGGTACCGAACCTAATGGTTTCTACATCCCGCCCCGCTGGGTGCCCCGCCCCTACCTGACGCAGATGTTCGGGCCGGGCGTCGAATCGGCGATCGAGCAATACTCCTGCCCCGACCGCGACCTGCTGGCGGTGCTCCAGCTTTTCCGCGCCACGCAGCAGATCATCTTCCGCTACGAAGTGAAACAGGGACCGAAGGTCGCCGAAATCGAAGTGACGATGCCCAACGGCAAGACCAAGGTGCAGGAGATCTACAACGACACCGTGCTCGGATACAACAAGTTCGGTGTCGAGGTCGTCCGCACAACAATCGAAGAGCCGTCGTTCGAGCGTAATGCTGAACTGCACATGAACAGCATCTGAGAGGATCACGCGATGGAAACCCAAACTCTGGTGGATACCGCTGACCTGCTGGCTCGACAGGTTGTCGTCGCTGCGCTCTCCGAGGCGATGGTGGATCGCCGCGCCAGGCCGCTCGACTCAACGCACCGCTTTGATGCGAATCTGCTCCGACGCGCCTGGGCGGTGCTGGCCGACTCCAGCCGCACCCAGCCGCCCGCCAAGCTGGGACTCGGAGAGCTGCGCCCCGAAGAGACCGACATCGAGCCGCTCATCCGCTGGCTGGCGCGCGAGCCGCAATTGCGCGGGGAAATGTATCAGGTGGTCTTCGGCCTGGTCGCTTCGCGCGACTGCACACCCTATGAGACCGAATACTGCCACTGGAGCGATCCGACTTATCGCGCCCAGCAGATGGCGGACATCGCAGGGTTTTACCGGGCGTTCAGCGTCGAGCCGAGCGATCTGCGCCCGGAGCGACACGATCACGTTTCGCTTGAGCTGGAGTTCATCGCGTTCCTGCTCCAGAAATTGAGCCATGCGCAGCAACAGGCAATGGGTGAAGGTGCGGAGGTCTGCCAGGACGCCCTGAAAAACTTCGTGCGTGACCACATCGTCTGGTGGATACCGACATTTGCGCGATGCGTGGAACGACGAGTCGAGCGAATGTCACCAGACCTTGCCGACACGGCGACGCGCGACGCGCTGCAGGACTGGGCGGGTGCCGCCCGCGTGCTGCGTGCCTGGACCGCTGCTGAGCGGATCGCCAACGGCGTCGAACCCAGCCAGCGCATCATCGCTCCGATGGTCGAGCCTCCGCCCGCCGAGGAGGAGAGCTGCGGCGGCTGTGCACAGGCGGTTCCCCAGTAGGCGTCGATACGGTGCTCAACTCCAGCGTTTCACTTCCCGTTCTCGACTATCAGAGCGAAAGCTCCCGTTGTGACGTGGACGCGATCCGTCCGGGTGAAAATCTGCAGGACGCTCACGGCAGGCGGGTCCGTTATCTCCGCCTCTCCCTGACATCCGCCTGTTCGATGCGCTGCCTCTACTGCCGACCAACCACGATGGGTCACGATCATGATCCGTCCCGGATGACGCCTGTTGAAATCGAGCGGCTCGTCCGTCACCTCGTCGAGCAGCGGAACGTGCGAAAGGTGCGGCTTACCGGCGGCGAGCCGACCAGCCGCTCGGACCTGTTGGAAATCATCCGCCGTCTCAGTGCGATTCGTGGCCTGGAAGACCTGGCAATGACGACCAACGGTCTGACGCTGGCGCGCCACGCCGATGACTACCGCCGCGCCGGTCTGCGCCGTGTGAACATCAGCCTCGACTCGCTCGACCCCAACCGTTTCGAGCGCGTCACTGGCGTGCGCGGCGTGACCCGTGTAATTGAGGGAATCGATGCGGCGCAGGCAGCCGGTCTCCTGCCGGTGAAAATCAACACGGTTGTCGTCCGCGATGAGAATACGGCCGACCTGCCGGAGCTGATCCTCTTTGCCGCGGATCGCGGACTGGAGATTCGGCTGATCGAGCTGATGCCCATGGGACCGCTCGCCCCGCAATGGGCCGGCCGGTTTGTCTCGCAGCAGGAGATGAGAAAATCTCTCGACCCGATCGTGCGGTCGTGGTGGCACTTCTCATCAGGCTCCGACGCGGCGAGGGTCGATCTGGCGGAGCTGCGTGACGGCCGGTGCGTGCGCATCGGTTTCGTCACCGCGATGAGCTGCCGATTCTGCGAGGCGTGCGATCGCATCCGCATCGGTGCCGATGGAACGATTTACCCCTGCCTGATGGATCATCCCGCGGGAAACCTGATGCGGGCACTTCGTCCGGAGTTTGATGCTGCGTTGCTCGACCGGATGCTGATGAGTTCGCTAGCGGAAAAGAAACGGGAACACCCCGCCACCGGCGCGGGGATCATGACTCGGATCGGCGGGTAATAAACCCGTCCCACAACGGAACGAAAATCGACAGCAGAGCGGCGGGGTCACTCCGGCATGGCGAGCTGATCGATGTAGCGGGCTTCAAAGCCCGGATCAAGATTCAGCTCGACGATTTCCATATCGCGGCCGATGCGGGATATTTCCTTCAGTACGTTCCGATCAAGCAGCGTCAGGTACGCGCCGCCGAGCGACGTGTTGCCGACGACTTCAACCTGTTGCGGGGTAAACCCCGGCAGCAAGCCGCTGGCGATGGCGTTGGGAACATCCAGATGCAGGCCGAATCCGCCGGCGAGATAGACCTTGCGCAGATCGGACGGCGCAAGCCCGACACGTTCGAGCAGCGTCAGAATACCGGCGGCGATGGCGGCCTTGGCCTGGAGCAGTGAAGCGATGTCAGGCTCGCTGACCAGAACCGCTTCACGGCCGCGACCGTGTGCAACCTTAAGCGACAAGGTGCCGTGCTCATCGCGGCTCATCGCTTTTTCCGAACCGGGCAGATGTGCGGTCTGATAGCGACCGGTTGGGTCGAGCAGGCCGATGCGTCGTCCTTCCGCGAGGAAATCGATATACGCCGACCCGCAGATTCCCACGGGTTTATCTCCGCCGATCACTTCCGTCCGCACTTCAAAGGGTGACGCTTCAAACCGGATGGTTTCGATAGCGCCGCGACCTGCACGGATTCCGCTGGTGAGTCGCGCGCCCTCGAACGCCGGCCCTGCCGCCGTTGCGCAACCCAGCAGCCGCTCATCCTGCTTGAGGATGATTTCGCCGTTGGTGCCCACATCGACCAGGAGACTCGGCCCCGGATCGTAGAGCATGCCGCTGGCGAGCACACCGGCGCAGAGGTCAGCGCCGACATACGCCGACGCCGACGGCAGCAGATGAATGGGGGTATCCGGCGCCAGACCCGGCACTTCAAGCCGCACACTGCCGGCCGTGATGCAGCGATGTTCCAGAAAGGCAGGCGTAAACGGTGCGGTGCCCATCGGCGAGGGATCGACCCCCGCCAGCAGATGAAGCATCGTCGTGTTAGCCGCGATCGACAGACAGACGAGGCGGTCCTCATGCGGCTGGCGGTCAGGAAACACCATTGCTTTGCGCAGCAACGGCGCGATGGTCTCCTTCACCAGAGCATCCTGTAATTGCTGCACCATTGCTGAATCGCTCAGGCAGAGATTGATGCGGGTCAGCACGTCATCGCCCAGGTGCATCTGGCGGTTAAAGGCTGAGGACTGCCCGACCACTTCGCCGGTCGCCAGATCGACGAGCAGAACCGCCACCGTCGTCGTGCCGACATCGATGGCGGCACCCAGATTTCGCGGTAACGATCCGTTGCTACCGCTGGTGCCGTTTCCCGACGCCTGGTGCTGCCAGAGCGGGTCATGGGCACGGGCGACGTTCAGACGAAACGACGTCACGACCTGCGGCTCATGCGCCAGCAGGGAACGAGCTGGAATGCGTACATGCGATCTGTCATCGAAACGGAACTCGCAGCCGCGCAGCTCCACCGGGGCTGCCCCCGCCTCGACGACCTGCCCGGTGACGCAATGGACCGCCCTGCCGCGAACCAGCTCCACCACGCATCCATCACACAAACCACGCTGGCCGCACCGTGTGTTGAGCGGCATCGACTCGCGTCGGAGTATTTCGGAAAGCTTCTGTTCGCCGCTGCCGGCCGTTGAGATCATCCGCCGGTCCTGCGGCGATTCAACATCCAGATATTCTTTTGGATCCATAGTTCAGGTACTCATCCTCAGGGTGCGGCGGTTCCGCCGGCCTTTGCCGACGGTGCCACTTCAACCACCCGCTCGTCGGCGGTCATTTGCAGGGACTGTCCCGGCTCAAGAACAATAAACCGCTCGTCGTCCCAGTCCCCCGACAGCAACGCTTCGAGCAGGGACGGATCGCCGCGCTGATGGTCAAACTGCCAGCCCAGCCAGTCCGCGCATTGCTTCGTGTAATCCAGGTCCTGCTCCGTCGCCCCGATCGTCAAATCGACGTATGTCGCGTGATCGTAGGTCTGGAACCACTTCTGTTCCTCCTCCATGAGAAACTCGGCATTCTCCTCGCCGTACTGCTCCTGATATTTTCGGAGGAGTTTGTTGTAGCGTTCCTTACCCGGCGGCGTGTGATGCTTGTTCCATCCGGGGCTGTACCAGTATGTGCCGGGATTCTGGCGGACATACTGGGCGTATCGCTCTTTGCTGCCCAGCAGGATCGTGATGCAGTCGTGGGCGCGGGGCATGATGAGCCTGGCACGACTTGCCTTGACGCCTTCGGTTCCCCGGCTGCACAGACCGTAGCCCAGCAGAATCACATCGGGATTCACTCGTTGCTCTACGGATTCAACCGCAGCTTGCAACTCCACGCGCAGACGATCCGGCTCGTTGTGCAGCCCCTGACGCATCCATTCAAAGTGAATCAGATGGGAATAAGGCTTGGCGTAGTGCTCGACCTCAATTTCGAGCACGGCACAGGAGATGATCGCCACCCGTAACTGCTTGGACGGCTGTTGCTTATCGCCTGACTGATCTTGCGTCTCAGACCCGTGTGACGTCTGTGATGGCTGGGGCATGGAAAATTCCTCAAATCTTTTCCCACAAGCGACCAATTTGCTCTGATTCAGTGTAGCATATATAACGAATAAAGGATATTATTATCCTAAAAGGAGCAATTATGAGTAGTCTCTCTGAACTGTCACAGGCGATCGAAAAGGGCAACCGCGCCGAGTCCACTCGGATCACGCGGGAATCAATCGCCCAAGGCATCCCCGCACGGGAGATTCTCGACGCCATGGTGGCGGGAATGGACGTGGTGGGGCAGAAGTTCAAGAACAACCAGATCTTCGTCCCCGAGATGCTCATCGCCTCTCGCGCGATGAAGGAAAGTCTGGCATTGCTTGAGCCGCTGCTGGTCAAAGCCGGCATCCAGCCGGAGTTCTCCGCCGTCATCGGTACGGTGCAGGGCGACCTGCATGACATCGGCAAGAACCTGGTCGCGATGATGTGGAAGGGTGCCAACATCGACGTCGTGGACGTGGGCACCAACGTCTCGGCCGCCAAGTTCATCGCCACCGCCAAAGAGCGTAACGCCCGGATCATCGGGCTGTCAGCTCTGCTGACGACCACCATGCCCGCGATGAAGAGCACCGTGCAGGCGATTCGTGACGCCGGCCTGACTGATGTGAAGGTCGTCATCGGCGGCGCGCCGATCACTGAAGGGTTTGCCCGCGAAATCGGCGCCGACGGTTTCGCTCCTGACGCCGCGTCCGCCGTTGAGCTTGCGCGCCGCCTTGTCGGGGCGGCCGTCTGAGGAGCGCCGCCATGTTCGAAAAATCAGTCGCCCGGGTGGAGGCCTTTCTAAAAGGAATGGCCTTTGACTGTCGCGCCTGCGGACAGTGTGTCCTGCGCGAGACGGGTTTAATCTGTCCGATGACCTGCCCCAAAGGGCTACGCAACGGACCCTGCGGCGGCACGCTCAACGGTGAATGTGAAGTGTATCCCGACAAGCCCTGCGTCTGGATACGCATTCACAAGAGGACAGGTAAGGAGTCGCTCGACTGCCCGAAACTGCTTCCCTCACCCGACGCACGACTGATTCAGACCTCTTCGTATCTCAATTACCTGACCGGGGCGGACGAACACGGCAGGAAACCGCTGCCCTACCTCGACCTCGGCTCGTGTCGCACCCGCGCGACGCAGGCCACCCTCTCGCGGTTGGAACTGCGGCTTCGATCCGGCGCGTTTGTACGGCTCTGCGAATTACGGGCACCGCGAACTTCGAGCTTTGCTGCCTTTGATGAACAGGCCGGGATCATCCGTGACCATTTTGACGCGGTAAACGCCACCGCCTTTCTCAACGCACGGCCGTCGCTGCCTTCGCCGGTGGCTGCCGCCCGGCTCGTTACTCTGGGAGTCGAGCCGATCTGCCAGTCCACCTGCCGCGATCACACCAAGACCTCTTTCATCGCGGAATTGCTGCTGAATCAGATCAACGGCGTTCATAACACCCTTTGCCTGACGGGGGACTCCTATCGAGGCACCCCGAAGATCAAGCAGGTGTACGACATGGACGCGGCGCTGATGGTTTACGAAGCGCGGTACCTCCGCGAGACCGGACGTGTGCATTTCACGCAGGAGACCATGGAGCCGCCCCCCCGGCCGTTCATCGGTGCGGTCATCAATCCCCTGACCATGCCGATCGAAGTGCCCGTCCGTCGGCTCAAACAGAAGGCGGCTGCGGGAGCCGACTTCATCCAAACCCAGCTCATTTTTGATATCGAGGGATTTCGGCGGTTCATGGAGCTCGTCCGCAGCGAGCGGATCGACGACGACCTTTTCATCATCGCAGGTGTGCCGGTCGTCACCTCGAAACAGGCATTGGCGATTCTGCCCAAGATTCCGGGCGTGAGTGTGCCTGAGGAAATTTTCCGGCGGCTCGACGGTGCGGCGAACATCCGTGCTGAGGGGCTGGCGCTGGCGCGGGAATCCATTGCGGCGATCAGCGCGATCGAAGGTGTTGCGGGGGTTCACCTGATGCTCTTTGGCTCCGACCATTCCGTGCTGCCGGGGCTGGTCGCGGATCTCAAAACCTCGCGCCAAACACCGTCAAAGACGGATACCAAACCGGCGTCCATCCACTTAAAGCAGTTGCCGACCACGAAGGAGGAAACGTGTCCATCAGCAAGCTGACCCTGATCGGCGAACGGATCAATCCCGGATTCGCCAGCTCCAAGGCGTTACTCGAAAACCGAGATATCAAGGGTCTCCAAGATCTGGCGGTTTCGCAGCGTGCCAAGGGCGCGCACTATCTGACGATCAACGTCGGTGAGACGGCGAGCCATGATGCGTCCTTCGTGCGTGAGGTCATTGAGGCGATCCAGGCGGTTGTCGATCTGCCGCTGTCGTTCGACTATCCCCACGCCTCCGTGCAGGAAGTGTGTCTGAAGACTTATGACCCCGGCAAAGCCAGGGGGCGCAAGCCGATCGTCAACTCGATCAGCGAGCTGCGCTGGGACATGTTTGATCTGCTGAAAATCCAGCCCGCCAAGGTGGTGCTGATGGCGTCCGAGCGGGTTGAAGACGGCGTGGAAATCGCCAACCAGAGCGCGACGGAGATCGCCCATACCGCCCGACAGATGGCGCAGCGAGCCATGAGCAACGGCCACGCACTCGCGCCCGATGACATTTTCATCGACGTGTCGCTCTGTCCGATCGCCACGGATACCGAGGGTCGAACCCGTCGCGCCATCGACTCGATCCAGCAGATCGGTTCCGATCCGGCAATGCGCGGCGTCCACATGCTCGTGGGGCTTTCCAATCTCGGTGTCATGCTCCCCAAGCAGGCACTCGACGGCAGCAAACTGAGCGTCAAGGTCGAATCGGCTTTCCTGACCATGACGATCCCGCACGGACTCGACACGATTCTGGGTACCGCCGGTCGCGAGTACCAGATGCTTCCCAGCGACGACTTTGTCCTCCGCGGCTTCGCCGAGGCCGTCGCCAGCGAGGGCTTTGAAACGCTGACCCGGATACAGGAACTTTACGAGAGAAAATAGTCATGGCCTCCCTGACAATCGCCGTCAACTCCTATTTCGACGGGTGGCGGTATCACAGCGACGGCCCGTATTGGATCGAAATAACGGACGGCGTGATCCGTCGGATCACCAGCCATCCGGGCGGTGTCGCGCCGCCTCAGTCTCTCGCTGCACCGTTTGTCATGCCGGGGCTGATTGAAGCTCACTGCCATCTTTTTCTTGACGGCAGCGAGCTTGATGTGAACGTGCGAAAGGCTTACCTCTCCGCGCCGGCTGAGGCGATGCTGGCCACGGCGCGGCGCAGCGTCGCGGAGAATCTCGCTGCGGGTGTGACCACGATCCGGGACGCCGGTGATTTTTTCGGCATCAATAAGCGCATCAAGGCTGAGTGCGCCGCGGCAAAACCTCCGACACCCATCATCCGCAGCCCCGGCTTTGCGATGCGCCGGGCGGGTCGATACGGCTCCTTCATGGCCCTCGAAGTCACTGATGCCGACAGCATCGTCGCCGCGATTCACAAGCTCGCGCCCACCGCAGACGATCTGAAAATCCTGCTGACGGGCATCATCGACTTCGATACCGGAAAAATGAAAGGCGGCGTGCAGTTTGATCTGGAGGAGACGCGGTTGATCGTGCGGACCGCGCGCCAACTGGGGCTGCGGACCTACGCTCATTGCAGCGGTCTCGATGGTCTGGAAATCGCGGTCAAGGCGGGCATCGATTCGATCGAACACGGCTTTTTCATGGAGCGTGAAATCCTGCGCGCCATGTCGGATCAGGGCACCGCCTGGGTACCCACTTTTTCGCCGGTCCAATTCGTCAAGGACAATCCGACGTTAATCAACCTCAGCTCATCCGCTGTGGTACAGCTCGATCAGATTCTCCGTCAGCACCATGAGCAGGTGGCGGCGGCGAGCAACATGGGTGTCATGCTCGTCGCCGGCTCCGATGCCGGCAGCTACGGCGTGCCGCATGGTAAAGGGCTGGTCGATGAACTTCTGTTCTTCCACGACACCGGCATGAACATGGAGGAAGTGCTGACCGCAGCCACCTCCCGACCGCGACGACTCTGGGGCTGTCCCTCTCGTGACATCGCTCCGGGAAACTCCGCGGAACTCCTGGTGCTCGAAGGCTCTCCCTTCGATGACATCGAAAACCTGCGCCGCCCGCGCCAAGTCGTCATCGGCAACGATGTCGTATCGCTGACCCCTGCTTCGATCGGAAGGAATTCGTAATGACCAAGGCTGTTTTGTCCGGCTGTGATCGGGTGAATCGAATGATGGAACGCCGGGACCACGACCGGGTTCCACGGCACGATACCTATTGGCCGGAAACCCTTGAGCGATGGGGAAAAGAAGGGCTTTGGGGCGGGTCGAACCGCGCGCTGGATCTTCTGCAATCCGATCTGCACTACATCTGCTGGCTGTGGCCCAGCGCGTTCCCCGGCCGGGAGGAGGTCGTCAGCGAGGATGAAACGACACGGGTGATCCGCGATGCGCAGGGCAAGCTGGTGCGCTACTGGCGGGAGCGCAGCGGTACGCCTGAGCATCTGGGCTTTGAGTGCGACTCCCGCAGCGCCTGGGAAAATCGCTTCAAGCCCGCGCTGCTTTCCACCGGACTCCAACTCGATCCTGAAGCAGCCAAGCGCAACCTCGCGGTTGGCCGTGAGAAGGGCCGATGGTGTTACCTCGCCGCGGTCGAGAGCTTCGAGGAAACGCGCTCCCTGATGGGTGACGAGATCACGATGATCGCCATGGCAGAGGATCCTGAATGGGTGCGCGACGTATCGCACACTTTCACCAATCAAGTCATTCGCAACCTCGATGCGGTCATGGCCGCCGGCGCACAGCCCGACGGACTGTGGATCTACGGCGACATGGCGTACAACCACGCCACCGTGTGCTCGCCGGCGATGTACAAGGAACTGATCTGGCCCGATCACAAGCGGCTGGCGGACTGGGCACACAGCCACAACATGAAAATGATCTACCACACCGACGGCGACATTCGCGCCGTGGTGGACCTCTACATTCAGGCGGGGTTTGACTGCCTCCAGCCGCTCGAATCCAAGGCTAACGTCGATATCCGCGACCTCTGCCCCCGCTATGGAAAAGAGCTGGCGTTTTTCGGCAACATCAACGCGATGGTGATGTCCACCAACGATCTCGAACAACTCGAGCATGAGGTTTCGACCAAACTCGCCGCCGGCAAAGCGAACCGGTGTTACATGTATCACTCCGACCACTCGGTCCCGCCGCAGGTGAGCTGGCAGACGTATCAGGCACTGATCCAGATGTTGGATAAGTACGGCCGCTATGACTAAATCCCACACGCCGGACATCTCGACCGCGCCGACTCCGCTGACTCGCCGACCGCTCACCGGACGCGAGCGATTCGCGCGCATGTTTGAACGGCAGGATCACGACCGTGTGCCTCGCTACGACAGCTTTTGGGCTGACACCATCACGCGCTGGGAAAGCGAAGGTCTCACAGGCGGCTACGACGGCGCAATGGACCTCATGGGCTATTACGACATCGAAGGTGTCGGCGACTCGGTGCCTGAGGTGTATCACGGTCAGAAAAAAATCGTCAGCGAGGACGAGCAGACGGTGGTTTATCAAGACCCCTGGGGCGCGACGGTTCGCTACTGGAAAGCACGCAGCGGCACGCCTGAACACGTCGCATGGGAATGCGACGGCCGCGACGCCTGGGAATCGTCCATCAAGCCGCGCCTGCTGGCGTCACCGCCGCAGCCTGATCTGGCGTGGTGGAAGCGCCGCTTCGAGATCCACCGGGCGGCGCAGCGCTATCTGGTTTTCGGCGTGCAGGAAGCCTTCGAGATCACCCGCAAACTCATGGGTGATGTCGGTTCGCTTTACGCCATGGCGGACGATCCTGAACTGATCCAGGACATTTCACGGACATTCGCTGATCTGGTCATCCGGGACATGGAACGCTTCCTCGCCAACGGCATCGAGGCTGACGGCCTCTGGATCTACGGCGATATGGCGTACAACCACGCCACGATCTGCTCGCCGACCATGTACCGCGAGTTGATCTGGCCGGACCACAAACGGCTGGCGGACTGGGCGCACGCCAAGGGGATGAAGGTGCTGCTGCACACCGACGGCGATGTGCGCAGCTTCCTCGACCTCTACGTCGAGGCGGGCATCGACTGCCTCCAGCCGCTCGAAGCCAAAGCCAACATGGACCTTCACTCACTGGTTCCCTCGCACGGCAAACGGCTCGCCTTTTTTGGAAACATCGACGCGCGGGTGCTGTCCACCAATGACCGCGCCATGATCGAAGCTGAGGTACGCGACAAGCTGCGCGCGGGTATGGCCGGGCGATGCTACGCCTATCACTCCGATCATTCCGTGCCGCCGTCGGTCAGCCTGGAGACTTACCGCTTTGTTGTGCAACTGCTGGATCAATACTCCTACTACGGTTAACCACATCACCCTCTAACCCATTGAGACACCACCCATGAACGACCGTCAACGCTTCAATGCGACCATGCACTACCAGCCGCGTGATCGCGCTCCGATCTGCGACTTCGGCTTCTGGCCGGAAACCATCGAGGAGTGGCACAAGCAGGGGCTGCCCGCATGGGTCGGCGGCGGACACAACACCACCACGACCAACCAGTTCTTCGGTATGGACGCCTACGCCGGCGGTATTTCCGGCGATGTCTATCTGAACCCCACCTTTGAATACAAAGTCATCGAAGACCGCGGCGATCACGAAGTCGTCCAGCAGGGAGACGGGGTCATCGTCCTGCGAAAAAAATACATGGGCTCGATCCCCAATCACCTGGGCCACACCCTCGTCGATCGCGATTCCTGGGAAAAGCACTACAAATGGCGGCTTGATCCGTCCAACCCCAAACGACTGCCCGATCCTGTCGAGGCACGTCGCATCTGGGACGACCCCAACTATCCTGTGCCCCGCTGCGCAGCAGGCGGCAGCCTCTTCGGCTGGATCCGCGACTGGATGGGTATCGAAGCGGTCTCTTATCTGGTCTATGACGATCCCGCGCTTTTCGAGGAAATAGTCACCACGCTGGGCGATTGCAATGTCGCGGTCACGCTCAAGCTCTACGAAATGGGAGCCAAGTTCGACTGTATAGGCATGTGGGAAGACATGTGCTACAACGGCGGACCGCTGCTTTCACCCGAACACTTCAAGCGTTATCTCGTCCCCCAATACAAACGCATCACCGAGATTCACCGCGCCAACGGCTGCGATGTCGTCTGGGTCGATTGCGACGGCTGCATCGACCAACTGCTGCCCCTCTGGCTCGAAGCGGGCGTCAACTGCATGTTCCCCATCGAAGTCGGCACATGGGGCGGCGACCCCGTCCGCTACCGCCGTCAATACGGCAAGGAACTGCTGCTCATGGGTGGCGTGGATAAACACATTCTCGCCAAAGACAAACGCCAGATCGAAGCCGAAGTCCGCCGCCTTACTCCGCTGGTTGAGGAAGGCGGGTTCATCGGCTTTGCGGATCACCGCGTCCCGCCCGATGTGTCGCTGGATAATTACATGTTCTACCTGCACAACATCCGCGATCTCTGGGGCCGCGGAGTGAATCTCAAACCACTCGGCCAACTCGAAACCAGCAGTAAAACCGCCTCCGAAGCAAAACCCCTGCCCCCCTCAAAGGGTTTCACGGGTAACGCAGCAGGTCGCGGCAACGGACTGCGTAACTCGGTGTGAACATCCGCCCGCAGGCAGCGGTAGTGCTGCTGTGTCTGCACTTTTCAGGTAAGCTCATGGCTTCGCCTGCCGTCAGGCGAGCCGGATATCGGTTGCGCTTGCGCGTCGGGCTGAGAAATCGTTCAAGCATGATCCGCGTTTTCACTAAATCCGCCGCTTGCTTCCTGGCAGTCGTGCTGCTGGTCTTCGCGCCGTTCTTTGGTCAGTATCGCGTGCTGTGCGAAGGCGCGGATGGGCACGTTGCTGTCGAAGGCTTCGCCGAGCATGAAGCTTGCCACGTCAACGAGGCAGGTTTGATGCAGGAGTTTGCCTTCGAGTTGGCAGCCGCCCCCGATGCGGGCGAGTGTCAGCATGTCGAGCTATCGAGCACGCAACTCACACGAAACCTCTCGCGGTCAGTGATTTCTGCGCTGACGCTGGCTTTCATGCCTGCGCCTGCTTTTTCCCCGACTCCGCCTGCATCGGCGTGCCTGTCAACGTCAGTCATTGATTTCCGCGCCGTCCCGCCGCCTGGATCGCGCTGCGTCGCATCGACCGTCCTGCTCATCTAAATCTCCGCGGTCAGCCCCATCGGTCAAGACGGCAACAGGCCGCTGACCCCGCTCTTTTTTTCCTGGCTACACCTGCGGAGAAATCTGCCGATGCAATCGAAGTTGATCTCTGTTCTTGCGCTGAGCGCGCTGGGCGTCTCAGTCGGCTGCCAGCCCAAACCGCACTGGCCTGAACCGGAGCGTCACACCGCCCTCGCCGCGGGACTGGATGAGCCGATTGCGATTCGTGTCGTCGGCTCGCCGGTGGATGAAGCGGAGCCTGACCCTTCCGCGATCACTCCCGCCGAAGCGATACGGCTGGCGTTGACGAGTCACCCGGAGATTCAGGCCGCCATCGCGCGCGTGCGGATGGCGCAGGCCGAGGCGCATCAGGAGCGACTGCTGCCGAATCCCGTTCTGGATGTCGCGCTGCGATTCGCGGAGACGGGTGGAACCCCGGTCGTGGAGGCGGGCTTGTCCGCCGAGTTACTCAGCCTGCTGCAAAAGCCGGGACGGGTACGGGCCGCGGATCATCGGCTCCGCGTCGCAGCGACCGAAGCGGTGACGGTCGCGCTGGATGTGCTGGCGCAGGTGCAGGAATGCTACGCGGGCATTCAAACGCTCGACTCGCTGATCCCTGTCCTTGAGGAGCGGCGCGGGTTGACCGGGCGGCTGTTAACTATCGCCGACTCACGGCTCAAGGCCGGTGAAGGTACTCGACTCGATGTTACGACACTTCGTGCGCAGGAAGCTGAGCTTTCGATTGAACTCATCTCGCTGGAGCAGGAGCGTCGAGAGCTGCGACTTCAACTGGCGCGATTGATCGGCCAACCCACATCAAAGGCGGTTTGGGAGCTGGCTCACTGGGCTGTTCCCGTCCCGCAAACACTGGACGAATCCGCATGGATCGCCGCAGCTCTGGAGCACCGCCCGGAAATTCAGACACGGATGGCGGAGCTGTCCGCTCTGGATGTCGAGGCACGGCTGGCGCGATGGATACTGACCGAGGGCACGGAAGCCGGCATCGAGTCGGAACGCGACGACCACGTCTGGTCCGCCGGGCCGTCGATCCGTGTGCCTCTGCCCGTGTTCGACTGGGGTCAGGCGCGGCGAGAGCTGGCGGACGCACGGCGGATCGAGGCAGCGCATCAGCTCGTGCAATTAAAGCGACAGGCTGTCGAAGACGTGCGACGCGCTCTGGCCGGCTACCAGTCCTCCAGCGAGGCGGCCAGACGTGTGCGGGAGGAGTTGCTGCCTCTTGTGGAACAACGCGGCCGTGAAGCGGAGGCAATCTACCGCGCTGGTCAGGATGACATTCTCATGGTCATCCTCGCGCAGCAGGAGCTGCGTGCGGGGCAGATCAAGCTGATCGAGCTGGAACGTCGCGCTGTCGAGGCTTTCATCCGGTTACAGCGTGCCGTCGGCGGGCCGGCACACCTTCCCGCCGCCTCTCCCATCGTCACTCCGAAAAATCTCCAGACAGCGCCGACATCCGCACCGACGACGCAACCCTTGCCTTAACCATCGAACCAGGATCACAACATGAACTCATGCTTTCGCATCACGATTCCTCTTCTCCTGCTGGCCATGGCCGTCACGCCGGCCTGCAACGACAAGAAACAAAACACCAGACCGACCGAAACTCACGACGACCACGGGCACAACCATGACAGCAACGCCCACGATCACGGCCACGATGAGGAGGACGAAGAAGCGCACGATGAGCACGATCATCACGAAGACGCCGAGGAAAACCATGACGAGCACAGCGATGAAGTGACGCTCACCGCCGACGCGATCCGCAAGTCGGGAATCCATGTCGAGCAGGCGGGAAAAAAAGTTCTGGTCGGCACCTTCGTCGCTCCGGCGCGCGTGTCGTTCAACCTGGAACGTATGGCACATGTCGGCACGCCAATCTCCGGTCGAGTCGCTCAGATCAAGGTCCGGCTGGGTGACTCCGTTAAACAGGGCGACGTGCTCATGGTCATTGACAGCCCCGATCTGGGCGAAGCGCAAAGCGACTTTCTGCAAAAGCGAACCGCGGTCACCACTGCCGGCCCCGCGGTGGAGCTGGCGCGTAGTGCCTACGAACGGGCGGAGCAGTTGCACAAGGACATCCAAGGCATCTCTCTGACCGAGGTGCAGCGTCGTGAAGCGGAATGGCGTGCCGCACAGGGCGCGCTGCACACCGCCGAGGCCGCTCTCAAGGCCGCCGAAAACCGTCTGCACCTGCTGGGCATGAGCAGCGAAGCGATCAAGTCGCTCACGGACAACGGCGAGATCGACCCGAGCAGCGCCATCCGCGCACCGATGGAAGGCGAGGTTATCGATCGTGAAGCGACGCTCGGTGAGTTGGTCGGTCCCGACCGCGAAGCACTGGTGGTGCTGGCGGACATGAGCACGCTCTGGGTTCTGGCGGACGTACCCGAAGCAGTGCTCCATGACGTTGCGGTCGGCTCCAGGGCGCAGCTCGTCGTCAGCACCAGAAATCAGACGATCGACGGCACGGTGGCGTATGTGCTGCCGCAGGTCAAAGCTGAGACGCGCAGCGGTTCCGTGCGCATCGAGGTGGATGGCGCATCATCAGGGCTGCGACCGGGCATGTTCGTTCAGGCGCGGATCGATCTGGCCGCGGGTGACCATGGAAACGAGCCGGTACTGGCGATCCCGGAGGCCGCGGTGCAGGTCGTCGAGGGTGAAATGTCCGTGTTCGTTCCCGTCAAAGGTGAAGCCAATACGTTTACCCGCCGTCCGGTGAAAGTCGGCCCGCAGGTGGGGCGCCTGGTGCCCGTGCTTGACGGGCTGCGCGAAGGTGAGTCGGTGGTCGTCTCCGGCAGCTTCATCCTCAAGGCTGAGTTAGGCAAGGCTGGTGCCGCTCACGAACACTGAGCGGTCATCCTCGTGAAACGGCAAGACTGCCGTGAGATGGTCGAAATGCAGCCTCCTCGCCCCCGCTACACAAGAAGAAAACCATGCTTGAACGAGTCCTTCAATATTCCATCCGGCATCGCTGGTTGATCGTTCTCCTGACGCTGGCGGCATCCGCCGTCGGCGTGTATTCGCTTCAACGGCTGCCCATCGACGCGGTGCCGGACATCACCAACAATCAGGTGCAGATCAACACCGAGTTTCTTTCGCTGTCACCTCACGAGATCGAAAAACAGGTGACGTTTCCCATCGAGACGGCCCTGGCGGGGATTCCCGGACTGGAATACACACGGTCGCTCTCCCGTAACGGCTTTTCGCAGGTCACGGCGGTCTTTGAAGACTCCGTGGATATCTACTTCATCCGCCAGCAGGTCAGTGAAAGGATCAGCGAAGCGCGTGAGGGGCTTCCGCCCGGTGCCGAGCCGATCATGGGGCCGGTCACGACCGGCCTGGGTGAGGTGTACATGTACACCGTCGAGTTTGAGCATCCCGACGGCCGGGACGCGGCGATCGCTGACGGTCAACCCGGCTGGCAGAGCGACGGAACCTATCTCACACCCGAAGGGCAGCGGCTGACCAGCGAGCTGGAACGCGCGTCCTATCTCCGCACGGTGCAGGACTGGATCATCCGTCCGCAACTGCGCAACGTGAAAGACGTGGCGGGCGTGGACTCCATCGGCGGCTATGAAAAACAGTTCCACGTCCAGCCCGACCCGATGAAGCTCGTCAGCTACGGGTTGACCTTCACCGATGTGATCGACGCGCTGGAAAAGAACAACGCCAGCACCGGTGCCGGATACATCGAACACAAAGGCGAGGCGTACAACGTCCGCGCCAGCGGCCGGATCACGACTTCGGAAGAAATCGAGACCATCGTGCTCGGCTCGCACCACGGCACGCCGATCTACGTGCGTGATGTCGCAGTCGTCGGCCTGGGCGCAGAGCTGCGCACAGGTTCCGCCAGCGAGGATGGTCAGGAGGTGGTCGTCGGCACAGCCATGATGCTCATCGGCGCCAACAGCCGCACCGTCGCCGCCGCCGTCGATGCGAAAATGGCGGACATCAATCGCGGTCTGCCTCCCGACATCCGCGCCAAGACCGTTCTGAACCGGACCACGCTGGTTAACGCAACGATTGAAACGGTCGCAAAAAATCTCGCTGAGGGCGCGATCCTCGTGATCGTCATCCTCTTTCTCATGCTCGGAAACATCCGAGCAGCTCTGATCACCGCGCTGGCGATCCCGTTGTCAATGCTTCTGACCGCCACCGGCATGGTCAGCGCCGGCATCAGCGGAAATCTCATGAGTCTGGGAGCAATCGACTTCGGCATCATCGTGGACGGGTCCGTCATCATCGTTGAAAACTGCCTGCGGGTGCTCGCGGAGCGGCAGCATCATCTGGGCCGCAGGCTCACGCTCGCTGAGCGGCTCGAAGCGGTTTTCGATGCCAGCAAACAGGTACGATCCGCGACCGCTTTCGGTGAGGCGATCATCATCACGGTGTATCTGCCGATCCTCGCGCTGACCGGTACGGAGGGGAAAATGTTCCGGCCGATGGCGGCGACGGTGATCTTCGCCCTCGTCGGCGCGTTTGTGCTTTCTTTGACCTTCATCCCCGCGATGGTCGCCTTGTGCATCCGGGGCAGAGTCAAGGAAAAGGAAATTTTCCTCGTCCGCTGGGCCAAGGCCGCCTACGCACCGATCGTCCGCCAGGCGGTACGGCTGCGCTGGATCGTCGTCCCCGCCGCCATTGTCGTCTTCGCCCTTTCGCTGCTCCTCTTTACACGGCTCGGCCAGGAGTTCGTGCCCACACTCGATGAAAAAAATATCGCCATGCACGCGATGCGCATTCCCAGCACCGGCATCACGATGTCCAGTCAGATGCAGTTCGAGGTCGAGCGCACCATCCGGGAGAAGTTTCCCGAAGTGCAGTACGTCTTTTCCAAGACCGGCACAGCAGAGATGGCATCGGACCCGATG
This sequence comes from Phycisphaeraceae bacterium, assembly GCA_020851465.1. NCBI lineage: Bacteria > Pseudomonadati > Planctomycetota > Phycisphaerae > Phycisphaerales > Phycisphaeraceae > Phycisphaeraceae bacterium. The sequence goes on from JADZCR010000001.1 coordinate 83,658, forward strand.
CCGCCCAATGTCAGCGACACCTTCATCATGCTCAAGCCTGAAAACCAGTGGCGCAGCGAGGCTGAGCTGGACCGCCTGATCGAGCAGCAGCGACACGAGCTGAGCGGGCTGGGCGGCTCTGATGCGGGACATGAAGATGAACACGATCACGGAGCCAACGGTACTGACGGGCACGGGCATGGACCGCCTCCTGCAGGACACAAGGGCAAGCTTCTCGCGTTGCTCCAGATCGAGCTGCAAGCCGTGCCGGGTAACAACTACGAGTTCACGCAGCCGATCCAGATGCGGTTCAACGAGTTGATCGCCGGAGTGCGCGGCGATGTAGCGGTGAAGGTTTACGGCGACGAGTTCGAGGACATGCTGCCCGCGGCACAGGCGATCGCCCGCGTGCTCCAGGAAACTCCCGGAGCCGAGGGCGTCAAGGTCGAGCAGACCGAAGGGCTGCCCATCATGAATGTCACGGTGGATCGTAATGCCATCGCACGCTACGGCCTGAACATCGCCGACGTGCAGGAGGTGATCGCCATCGCCATTGGCGGGCGTGAATCGGGACTCGTTTATGAGGGCGATCGCCGCTTTGACCTGATGGTGCGTCTGCCTGAGGAGGTTCGCAGCGACATTCCCTCGCTGGCGAATCTTCCCATTCCGCTGCCGCGGCGTGACGATGACGAGCCGGTCGATTTTCAACCGGTACTGACCGGCCGCGCGTTTGCTCCGCCGCCGATGCCCGCCTTCATCCCGCTGGGCACGATCGCAAAGATCGAAGTCGCCGAAGGCCCCAACCAGATCAGCCGCGAGAACGGCAAGCGGCGCGTCGTGGTCCAGTGCAACGTCCGGGGACGCGACATCGGTTCCTTCGTCACCGAAGCGCAGGATCGCATCGCGCGCGAAGTATCGCTCAAAGCGGGCACCTGGCTCGACTGGGGCGGACAATTTGAAAACCTCGTCGCGGCGCGTCAGCGGTTGATGATCGTCGTCCCGCTCTGCTTCTTCCTGATCTTCCTGCTGCTTTTCGGCACGTTCAACAGCGTCAAGTATGCGCTGATGGTTTTCACAGGTGTGCCGCTGGCACTGACCGGAGGCATCGTGGCACTCTGGCTGCGCGGCATGCCGTTTTCCATTTCCGCGGCTGTCGGTTTCATCGCGCTGTCGGGGGTGGCGGTGCTCAACGGCCTGGTAATGGTCACTTTCATCAACCAGCTCCGCATGGAAGGCGAGACGCTCGACGAAGCGATCGTGCGCGGCTCGCTGACACGACTGCGACCCGTGCTCATGACGGCACTGGTGGCGGCATTCGGCTTTGTCCCCATGGCCTTGGCGCGAGGTACCGGCGCGGAGGTGCAAAAGCCGCTGGCGACCGTCGTCATCGGCGGCATCATCTCCTCGACCATCCTGACCCTGGTGGTGTTGCCGGCCCTTTATCGTCTGTGGAACCTCGCGGAAAACCCCCGACCTGCCGCCCCCGCTCCCACAGGCGAAGCCTCGACCCATTGACACGGATTTCCGCATCATCACGAGTGTGCGCAGGCCGGTGCGCCCCTGCTCTCGACAGGCAAGCAATGACATGAAAATTGCCGCTCGACAAGTTTCTGCTTATTCGGACGGGTTCTTAAAGCAAGATACGATCACCCGGCTTGATCGCAGCGGGCAGTTTCTCCGCAGGCAGGTCTGCTGATTCGATAGCTGTGAGCTGGCTGATCTCGATAACTGCATCGACGGTTCCGTCACGACGCGCAACTTTCACGCCGCGCGATTCGAGCCATCGCGCCGCCCGTTCCGTCTGCCCCAGCTTGCTCGTGTGCGGGCTGTCCACGCTCTGATGGATCGGGGCAGCGTCGGCGTTTTTGATCGGGGCGAACTCATCAATGCGATCAGTCTCGAAAATGATCGAGCGCGTCGTCATCGGCAGCGCATCAAATACAAACGTCTCCAGCTTGACCGCGTTATTACTGCCGGGAGTCACGCTGCGGCGCGTCTCCAAATCAATGTAGGGAACCTTCTTGTCCGCGCGGTGGAATGGCAGGGAAAACCCTTGCGCACTCTGATTGAGTGACGCCACGAAATCCACGCGGATCACATGAATGGCGATAGAGCCGGCGCGGAAGCGCAACTCGCCGTTGGCGAGAGTCTCACGGGCAAGTGTCTCAGGCAGATCAGAGTATTCGATAACGGTCATCCTGCCGTCAACGAGGCAGAAATTCCCCAGTTTTTCCAGCGGTTCCCGCTTGGGCAGCATCTTGGAAGACATCTCGCATCCATCCAGCGCGTGCAGGCCGAGGAACTGCGGGTCAATGACCTTGACGATCGGGTTATCCACCTGCGTGTAGCTGATCTGTTCGATGCCGCGTCTGCGCATGTCGGCGATGGCGCCGCTGGTGCACAGAGCCTTGAGCGATCCGCCGTGACCATTGGGGGACAGAGCCAGGCTCGATTCAGACTCAAGCAGCGCCCAGCCCGTCGCGGCGTCGATCGCCGGCATCATCGCCTGCGGAAACATCATCACGTTGCGCGGGTTGAGACCGAAATATCGGTGCTTCTCAAAAAATGCGCGGGTGTCGGCATCGTTGATCGGGCTGGTCATGATGTACCAGGGAATGCCGCCCGCTGCGTGATATTTCAATTCCGTCTTGCGGATGTATTCCGCCATCGACTCAAAGAGTGAGATGCTGCGGATCGCCGTCGCGGGAAACGAACCCTTTGGCCCGTCCCAGCCGAGCCGCGTGCCCTGTCCGCCCGCCACGGTGAATGCCGCGACACGACCACGGCGGATGAGGTCTTCGCCCAGCTTCCGCGCTTCGATGTATCTGTCCTTGAGGTCCGCAGGCGGAGTGTTCGGATACCACGGCGCGGGCTTGACGTTTTCGGGCAGCTTGAAGGTCGGCTTCTGCCGCACATGCGACTCGACCAGCCGCTTGACCTCCGGCCAGTCGATGCCCTCAATCTGTGCAAGCAATTCGTGACGCTGCGCGTCATTGAGATCGTCATAAAACCGAAGGACGTGCGCCTGACCCGCGGTTTCGAGCACCTTAACGGCGGCGGTGTGACGTGATGCCAAGTTCGTGGTCGTCATGCTCTGAATCTTAAAGGAATTTCTCTCACGATTGGGGGCTTCACTTCTGGGACACAATCCAGCCTGCCCCTGCTCTCCGACGCTGCCAGATCATTCGGCTCCGGGAATACAAAAAGGTGTCTTGATCGGGTGTCTCAAGAGTTATCATCGACATATGGCTGCCAACACTTCTCCGACCGATGACCGAATCACGCTCCACCTCGTGGGACACGCACACATCGACCCTGTCTGGCTCTGGCGGTGGCACGAAGGGTTCTCGGAGACACACGCGACCTTTCGCTCCGCGCTGGATCGGATGAAGGAGTTTCCTGAGTTCATCTTTACCGCGTCGGCTGCGGCGCACTATGAATGGATCGAAATAAATGATCCCGCCATGTTCCGCCAGATCAAGCAGCGGGTGAAGGAAGGCCGCTGGGTGCCCGCAGGGGGATGGTGGGTCGAGTCTGATCTTAATCTCGTCAACGGAGAATCCCTGATCCGTCAGGCACTGGCGGGCAAACGATATTTTCGGGAAAAGCTCGGCTTTGACTGTCGCGTGGGATTTTCACCCGACTCATTCGGCCACAGCGCACACCTGCCCAAAATCCTCGCCGGCTGCGGATTCGAGGGCTATCTCTACATGCGCCCTAACGACACGGAAAACCCGCGCGTACCCATGCCCGTTTACCGCTGGTACGCTCCCGACGGGTCCATGGTGATCGCCTTTCGACTCGTCTGGTCCTACAACGCTCATTCGGTGCAGGGACTGGAAACCAAACACAGCCGCATCCCTCAGATCGTGGCTGGCACTCCGTTCGCGCGCGATATGTTCTGCTTTTACGGTGTCGGTAATCACGGCGGCGGGCCAACCATCGAATTGCTCAAAGCCATCACAGCCTGGCGGAAAGATCCGTCACGGCACCGGCTGGTGTTCAACTCCATGGAAGGATTTCTGAAGGTCGCCCGTCCCAAACTCGCCGCGATGCCCGAATGGCGCGACGAGATGCAGCCGCACGCGCTGGGCTGTCTGACTGCCGAGGCTCGTGTGAAGGCGACCAACCGCCGCACAGAGGAAGCCCTGCTCTCCGCCGAGATCTGGTCGAGTGTCGCGGAGATGGTCACGAAGCGCGTGCCGCGACGACAGCCGATGGACCGGGCGTGGAAGGACCTGCTTTTCAATCAGTTCCATGACATCCTGCCCGGTTCATCTGTTCGTCAGGCTTACGCCGATGCACGCGATCAGGTCGGCGGAGCGGCACACGTCGCGGCGACGCAGGCGGTCGAATCCATCGCGTCCATCGCCTGGAATGTGGACACACGGGGAGAGGATGCACCGCTGCTGATTTTCAACCCGCACCCTTTCGCCTTCGAGGGTGTGATCGAGACGGAAGATATCGGCTTCGGACTGGCTGCGGGAGAAACGCTTGCGCTGGTGGACGCCAAGGGCAGGCCGACGCCTCATCAGCTCGTCGCTCCGCACACGCTCTGCCAACGGGTCAGGGTGGCTGCGAAAGTTTCCCTGCCGGCGATGGGTTACACCTTCCTGCGTCAGCGTAAAGTCGCGGCTGGCTCCGACAAGGCGCGATCATCGAGTACGCGCAGCACGATCGTCACGACACAGAATCAATCGTTGAAAAACGATGCTCTGGAAGTTTCACTCAATCGTGAGGGGTATCTCTCCCTGCGCGATTTGCGCAGCGACACAGAAGTATTCACTAACAGCGGCGGATGCGTGCCGCTGCTGATCGAAGATCACAGCGACACTTGGAGTCACCGCATCACGCGGTTCGACAAAGTGGCAGGCCGATTTGAAATGGTCGATTCGGCGGTACTCGAAGCCGGCCCGGTGCGGGGTCGGTTGCGAGTCAATTACAAGTACGGCAACTCCGCGCTGCGGCTCGACTACACGCTCGGAGCCGGTGAACCGTTCGTCGGCATCGAGGCTTGGATCGATTGGCGCGAGCAATGGAAAATGCTCAAGCTCGCGCTGCCCACGGGACTCGATGCCATCGACACCACCGCGGAGGTTCCCTACGGCACCGCCCGCCGATTGGCAGATGGGGTTGAGTGGCCGATGTCACAGTGGGTGGACATCGCCTCACCCAAAGGAACTCGGGGGCTGGCTGTCGCCAACGACTCGAAGCATGGCTACTCCGCGCAGGCCGGTGAATTGCGACTCTCCCTGCTGCGCAGTCCGCCCCATGCTTACGATGAAAACACGCCGATAGATTTTTCCAATCCTCATCTTGAATGGATGGATCAGGGGGTTCACGAGTTCCGGCTCGCCCTGATCCCGCACACAGGCGATTGGCGCGACGCAGGAGTGATCGAGATCGCACGGCAGCTCAATCGGCCGCCCATCTGTCTGGCGGAGACTTTTCACGGCGGCAGGCTGCCCGCTCGCGCGGGATTCATCGAATGCCAAGGTGCTGGCGTGTATGTCGGAGCGTTCAAGCCGGCGGAAAAAGGCAAGGGCTGGATCGTGCGCGCCAACGAGTGGTTCGGACGGCGCACCCGCGCGAGTTTCACCTTACCTGCGCTGGGACGTACCTGGCAGGCGACGTTTGGTCCGCACCAGCTCAAAACTTTTTTCGTACCCGCGCGAAAATCCGCTGCGGTGCGCGAGGTCAATCACCTGGAGGAACCGCTGTAACTCCCCTGCGATGTGCGGACGGCGGTGCAACCAACACGATCAGACGACGCGACCGATCGCTTGCCGGATAGAGCGAGACGAATCCGTCTCAGACTTTCTCCCACCGGTTTTGATTCCGGGCGGATCGCATCACGGCTTCTTCGAGCAGGATCATGTCGAGGCCGGCCTGTGCGGGAATCGGAGCCGGCTTCCGCGCGACCATCGCACGGGCGAAGTCGCTGGCGGCGGCGATGCCGTTGTTTTCCAGGCCGATCGCATCAGCGATCTGCGACGGACGCCAGATCGTAGACTCGCGCCCGCCGCGCCAGACACGCAGCTCGCCGGTCAGGTCATCAAGCTCGGCGCGGCCGGTGCTGCCCTGCACCATCAGCGTCGCGCCCGGCTCCTCGATGCTCGTGTAGTCGGTGGACGCAGCCATGAGGATCGCGCCGCCTTTGCACTCGACCGTATAGACCTTCTTCGTGTAAGCGGCGTAGCTGAAGGTAGGAAACTGCAAGCTCGGCGGAGATTTGTGCGGCAGCTTTGCCAGCGGCTTGTCATCGAAAAACCCGCTGGTGCGCAACGGCTGGCCAAGCAGACCGAGCGTGTAGTCGGTCATGTGATGGATGCACCAGGTGAACGCCCGAAGCTGGGCAAAAAGGATTTGACCCAGCACACCTTCACGGACCAATTCCGTCAGCCGTCGGCAGGACGGGCTGTAACGGTAGTTGTATCCCACACCCAACTGCTTTTTCGCACGGGCGGCTGCTTTCATCATGCGTCGCGCCGCGGCGGGACTGTCCGCCAATACTTTTTCACAATAGACGTGCGCGCCGGATTCCAGAGCCTGCACCGTGAACGCTTCGTGACCCGCCTCCTGCACCGCGACACCCACCAGGTCAGGTTTGATCTCACGCAGAGCCTGTGCGTAATCCAGATAGAGCGGCGCGTTGAGCTGCTTAGCCAGCTCACGGGCGGCCGGCTTGTCCGTGCGCACCCAGATGCCGGCGACTTCGACGCCCTCCGTGCGGGAAAAACCATAGGCGTGAACGCGGCCCCAGCCCGCACCGGCGACGAGGGCGCGAAGTTTAGTCGTGGACTTGGACATAAAAATTTCTCCGCTGTTGCGTAGTGTGAGTAATCGTAGCCGCGAACCGCTGCGGCCAATCAATCCATCCATCAATCACGCATTTTCAGAATCACCTTGCCCGACTCGCCCTTGATAAAGGCGTCGATGCCTTCCTGCGCCTGCGCCAGCGGAATCACATGCGTGATCAGCTTGCGATAAGGAAGTCCTTTGCGGTGAAGATCGAGCATGAACGGCCAATCTTCACTCGTGTAATACCACGATCCCATCATCGTCGCTTCACGACGGAGGAAGCTCTTGGAGAAATTGAGCTGCGCCATCTCAAGCTCGGCGACTTGGAACACCGTGCCATGACGGCGGACCAGCTCAAAGCAGAGCTGGAGCGACTCCTGACGCGCCACCGCCAGGATCACGATGTCCGCACCCAGTCCATCCGTCCAGTCCATTACCTGCTGCGTAAAGTCGGGCTTGCTGGCGTCGAATGACTTTTCCGCTCCCATGTCCTTGACGAGTTTGTTGCGATAGGGAGAGACATCCGCGCCGGCTACATGCGCACCGCGGAAGGACTGCACCAGAGCGCAGCTCAGACCCACCGGCCCAAGACCGACGACAAGCACTTTCTTACCTCGTGTATCGCCGAGTCGTCGCGCTGCGCGGGCGGGTACACCCAGACCGTCACCGCTGAGGATGGCGGCTTCGGGCCAGTTCACATCGTCAGGCAGCATCTGGATGCCGCCGAGTCCGAGCTTGAAAAGTTCGCTGTGGCCGTTCGCGGTGTAGTACACACGATCCGGGCATGCGGTCTCATCACCAGCCGCGCACCAGCGGCACTTGCCGCAACCCTGCACCACTCGTGCGCCGACGCGCATGCCGGGCTTGTATGGTGAGCCTTTCGGCGCCCACTCGATCACCCCCGCCACTTCATGGCCGGCGTTGACTACTTCGCCTTTCATCCCTTCAGGACTTTTGAGCGAGTGAAGTTCGCTGCCGCAGACCGCTGAGGCGTGAACGCGGACGATCACCGATTTTTCATCCGGCTGCGGATCAGGAATCGGTGCGACTCGTACTTTACCCAGGCCATCACAACACAATGCGAGCATCATTCGTCTCCTGTCTGTATTCCGATCTCCATCTAGAGTAGCGAAACTATCGCAACCGGCACGCGATGTCGTTTCGACTTGAGACCAGCCTTGATGAGCCAGCCCCGCGCGGGGCATTTCCAGTCGAGCTGGCTAAATGCGTGCGACACATCTTCGATAGCCTAAAAATACCCGCCTTCTCAACTTTTTGATCCGTCAAACTTTAAGACACGGATCGTGGTATTCGCTGTTGAGGGGACGGTCGCAAGCTCATGAAAACGAAACACGTCTGATACAATTTTTGGTTGCCGTCGGAGTTTGTGCGGGCATTTCAGTGCGGCAGTGACCGACGGCTGTGCAGGGCTGGGTGTGCCGCTACGAGTAAGGACATTCCGTGGAATCCGGGGGAGCAAATCATCGGGGCGATCTCCGTGCGGACAATGCCATGTCCGAAATCGACCTCATCGGCGCGGCACCCGCGTTTGAAGGAGCGCGGCGGGCGGCAATACGAATTGCGCGGCGACGCTCCACGGTGATGATCCACGGCGAGACCGGCAGCGGGAAAGAAATGCTCGCGCGCTTCATTCACCTCCGCTCGAATCGCGCTGCCCGATCTTTCATCCCCGTTGACTGCACCGCCATCACGGAGAGCCTTTTTGAAAGTGAGATGTTCGGCCACGTGCGCGGCGCGTTCACCGGTGCGATCAGGAGCACACTCGGATTTATCCGGGCCGCCGACGGAGGAACGCTCTTTCTCGATGAGGTCGGAGAGCTGACGCAGCATCAGCAGGCCAAACTGCTGCGCGTGCTTCAGGAGCGACGTGTGGTGCCCGTCGGCGAAACACGCGGCTATCCCGTGGATGTGCGAGTTATTTCCGCAACTCACCGAAACCTGCGGGAAATGGTGGATTCCGGGGCGTTTCGTCAGGATCTGTTCTTCCGACTCAATGTTGTGGCTTTGCAGCTTCCGCCTCTGCGTCACCGGCGGGAGGACATCATCGCGTTGGCGCAACACTTCCTGAAATGTCAGGCTCAGGTGTATGCAGAAACAATCAAGACGCTCTCGCGTGAAGCAACCCGCGCACTGGAAGACTACGCTTGGCCCGGCAACGTGCGCGAGATGGCTAACGTCATGGAACAGGCGCACGTACTTTCGCTGGGCGATCAGATCACGCTCAATGATCTGCCGCCGGAAATCCGGTTGCCTTCTCTGGTGAACACGACCCGGCCAGCCGCGCACGAGTTACGTCTGGAAAAACTGGAGCGTGCTGCGATAGCTGAGGCCTTGCAGCGCACGCGCTTCAACAAGACTGCTGCGTCCCGTCTGCTTGGTATCAATATTCAGCGCCTCACCCGTCGCATGACCCGCCTGGGCCTCTCCGCTGAACTGGTTGCGGGAAAACAGCCGCACGACAAAAACTGATCCGCTGCTGCTGACGCTGCTTTCTCGAAACGGTGCGGAATCGCGCGCCGATTTTTCGCTCTTCTTGCGGCCTGATTTGTGGCTGACGATCTAAACGGGTTATTTCAATGCAGCCATAATCAAAACAACCTGTCTCACTGAATCATTGATGGCAACTCCCTTTACGAGCTGACTCTCGCAGCAGACAGCTTGTTTTAAGCTGCACGAACGATCCCGGACAGCAGTCGTCAACGGCCCACATTTCCCGTTATTTGCTTTCACGAAGCGACTTAGGACTACGACGCAACCTGTGGCGCGCCGTTCGTATTCAGATCGTCGTCTCATCACGGAGGCGACGTCATGCTGCACGAGGAACACTCAGATCGTCCCACCCTGCTGCTCGCAGGCATTGATCCGATCGCCAGCCCGACTCCTGACGCATTTATCTGTTCGACAGCTCACGATGCGGGCGAGGTCTTGCACTATCTCCGCGCAAGGCGGACTGATCTCCTGTTGTTGGGATTGTCGCTGCGCGGGACTTCGTTTGCGGTCTTGATGCGGCGGGCACGACTTGTCCATCCGCAGCAGCGCTGGGCACTGGTCGCGCCGGTGATCGATGCTGACATCGAGATCGAAGCGCGTGCCCTGGGTGCGATGACGATTTTTGACGGCCCGCCCAGTCCGACTCAACTGCGCGAGGTGTTGGACAAGATTCGATCTTCCCCGGCGGGACAGCTTCCGACTTCCTCCGTTCGCATCCGTTATCCCCGGCCGCCCGGCAAACGATGGGCTTCCACGTTCCCGCGCTCACCCGGTGACTAGCGAGGAACCGTCACGGCAATCGACGCGGCTTCTCTCATCAACACATGCCTTGAGGATCAATCGTGTCTTGTCTCTCCCGCGCACTTTGATGCGCCCCAACCCCTGCCGACATCGTCGGCACCAATCGAAGGAGAAATGTCATGGATCGCAGCAGAAAAAATTGGTTGACCACGTGTGCTTTTATCGTTGTCGCAAGTACGCCTCTCGCGGTGACACAGGCTGACCCCTTACCGGGGCAGGTGCTGAAATTCCAGCAACTGCCGCTGGATGGAACCGTCATCACCGACACGACGGGGACCAGCGGTACATACCACGGCCATGACGAATACAGCACCGCCTATTTGAATGCGGCCAGCCAGACGTACATCGGCGGCTACATGGCGGATGATTTCGCGGACCTGGCCAGTACGCCTGTGGTTCACATCAAATGGTGGGGTTCTTATCTCGTGCCGCCGACCGCCCATGTGCAGAAGTTTTTGATTGCGTTTGAGAGCGATGTTCCTGCGGTTCCTCCTCAGGGCGGCGTACCGGGCACGCCGAGTCACCCGGACATCAGTGTCCAGCCGTTGCTGTCGCAGATCGTCACGTTCGGTGCGCTCGCGCCGGGTTCGGGTACGTTTACGGAAACGCTCCAGACGGCTGTACCCGGCGGTGAAGATCTGTACCGATACAACGCAGAACTGGCGGTCCCCTTCAACGAACAGTCAGACACCGTCTATTGGTTGAAGATCGTGGCGCTGGATGACAGCGGCGTTGTGCCCGGGTTGTTCACATGGGGATGGCACAACCGCGACTACACGCAATTTGACGCCTTGGCGAGCAACGCTGTGCCGTTCCCAGGCGGCGAATACGATCAGTCCACGGGCGGGCCGGTCGTCCCCATCTGGCATTATCAGGATGACTCGGTGCGAGGCGACATCGTCATCACGCCGTCCATCGTGCCCGGACAGTACATCATCAACCAGAACAACTACTACCCGACATCTTATCTGGATGGTCTGGACGGCCCGACCGGTATCGGTGCGTATTCAGAGGATCTGGCATTTGAGCTTTACACCGTGCCGATTCCTGAGCCGGCATCGCTGATGCTGCTGGTGTCCGCGGGGCTGCTCATGCTTAATCGACGTGATCGAGTCCGGTAATTTTTTCTGCTCCCTTTTCGTCGGGGCTGGCGACGGCCAGCCCCGACGATTTTTTCATGGTGCGCCGGCTGCGCCTACTGCTGTTCTCACGCGCATCTCGAGTCACATGGTTCTTGTCTGGGCGTTTCGCAGTGTTTTATCCCGTGAGTTTTCTCGACCTCAACATGATAATTTTTTGAGGCAGGCGGGTGGAAAAACTAACGGAGCGATGCTAAAATGGGGGTCTGCACAAATGCTCGTGAAGACGCGAACCACAGCCCCCGTTTCTGCGTCTGAAGTCATGTGTTCTGCTCGTCCCGCCTACTCCTCCGAGAGCTTTGCGTGCCCCCGATTTTTGAACTCAACACCGTGGTGAAAATGATGAAGCGTTGTGCTCTGATGCTGATGCTTGCGTTATTGTGGGGCGGCGCGAACGCCGTCGCCGACCCGTCGCTGAAGGTTGCTCCCGCTGCGGACGGCCTGAGCACGACGGTGAGCGTCACGCCGCAACAGACGCCGTTCGGATTTCTCGAATTGGTTGAAGCCGGTACCGGGCGGGTGGTTTACACCTTGAATGCCGGCCGCTTTCCTCCCGGCCAGACGTACACGGTTTCCAAAAATATCGCCGTCGCACCGGGTCGATACAAGCTGCGCTACCGCGAGGGGCTTGATCTGAAACTTCTCGGCGAGCTTAAGCGTCCGGAAGCCTCCATCCCCAACTGGATCAATCCGACACGCATCGTTCAGCGCGGACAAAACCTCTACATTCTCGATTCCGGTCTTGACGTGGTGGAGACTCGACCGGATCACCTCAACGAGCTGACATGGAATCCCGTCACCGGCGAGCCGTTCGCGGCGAAGTTCGTCGAGATCAAAGACGACGTGGTGAGTCTGACTAAGAAGGACGGCACGAATGTGGCGCCGAAGCTGACCGACCTCAAACCCGCGGATCAGGAAATCGCCAAGCGGCTGGAGAAGGAGCGACAGGAGCTGATTGCCGAACGCGCCACCAAACAATCCGCCATTTTCAAGATGGATACCAGGGGCGTACTCGATCCGGGGTTTGGTATCGGCGGCAAGCTCTCGCTTGAGGGTTACTACGGCATCCGAGGTTTCGACATCGATCCCGCCAGCGGCGCGCTTTATCTGCCCGGCGGACACCAGATCACTGTTTACGACGGCACGGGCAGGCCGACGCGGCAAATCATCGGCGGATGGGATAACGATCCGCATGGACCTAAATGCACGCCGTGGACAAACACTGTCGTCGTCGGGCCGGGGAACCGTCTCTACATTCCCAACGTCTATCAAAACATCAAAGTTTACGACCGTACAAAGAAAGGCTTTGACGGAATTCTCTACCACCTGGCTTCCATCCCCGGCGGCATCATGCTCGAAAGCGCTGCTTCGGCGGACGGGGTTAACGCGCTCTACGTGACCTCGCGGCCGGGTGTCATTCAGAAATACATCGACGACGGAAAGTCGCTGAAGGTTTCCTACCGCAGCTCCGAGGCTGACGGACTCGCCCAGCCGACCGGATCATCGGCCTCCGCGGGACTCATCTGGGTGGCGTCACACGGCCCCGGACCCGGTCCCTATTGGGACAGCGGCGGCGGCGGAGAGGTCGTCCTGTATTACGATGACGGCCAGAAACTTCAGCTCGTCAGCCGTTTCGGCACGCCGGGCACCGCGGGCGATCGGCTGGAGTTTATGAATCCTTCCAGTGCCTCCATGACCGACGACCACCTGCAACTCTGGGTGGCGGAGGATGGTCTGGCCAATAAGGAAGGACCGCGAGGCAACGCCCGAATCCGCCTCTTTCAACAGGTTTCCACACACACCGAAGAGGTGCTGGTGGATGTGAAGTAAGGAGTTTGTAGGGATGGCTGGCAGCAGTCAGCTGGCTGTTTCCCTGGGGAAAACAATACCGGAAGCATCGGGGCTGCCAAACCTGACGTTCGCCCCGTTTCCGGCTGCATGAGTACGAAAAACCCGTTTGTGCCGCGATGGGATTAGCCCGCCCTCAACGGGTGGTGTACCCCAGCAGTGATCGCTGCCGCAGTCACGCGCTGGTACAGGCGGGCACTCAACGTTGATTACCGGCATTCACCGGATGGATCGGTCTGGAGAAGGGAACTTTATTGCATGGCCCAGATCAACCGTACCACTGAAACCTCGACCTCCCGGCAGGCCGGCAAGCCGGAAGCCGCGGCTGCGAGCGGCACGCCGGACAGAACCCCCGCCACGGCACAGATGGTCGATCGCATCCGCACCATGGTTTCGCGGAGCGCAGCCCGGTGGAAGCGACTGATCATTCTCGAAGCACTGGCGATCGTCATCGCGGCACCGTTGACCTATCTCTGGCTGGTTTTCATCATCGACAATCTTTTCCATCTGCCCGTCTGGGGTCGCGTTCTGGCGAGCCTCGGCTTTTTCGCTGCGGTCGTGTGGCTCGTCGTCAGTCTTGTGCGTCGCTGGCGGCAACTCCACTTCACCGAGGATCAGGTGGCACTGGCGATGGAGCGGCAGTCGGGCGGCATCCAGAATCGCCTCATCAATGCCATCCAGATCTCACGCGATTCGCATGGCGAAAACCAATTCGACGAAGCGGTCGTCCAGGAAAACTACGAGAACCTCCAGAAAATCGAGCTACATCAGGCGGCACAGATCAAACCGGCGATGATCCGGCTGGCGGTCGCCGGTCTGGTGATCCTCTTTGGTGTGGGCTTCTGGGTCGTGTACCGCGAAAACTTCAAGAATGCCGCGACCCGCATCATGCTGCCCTTCGCTGCCGTCGATCCGCTCTATGACACGGTGCTGTCGGGCTTCGGCGATGTTGAGGGCGGCGGCGATGTCACCATCACCATCAACATCAAGGGACAGATCCCCCCGTCTCTCTCCGTACTCCGCAGCGTCGATGGTCAGCGCACCAGCGAGCGCGTCGTGTTGCCGAAAACCGCCCGGAGCGTTTTTTACACCTTCAAAAACGTGGATCGCACGACTCGCTACGCGGTCAGCGGCGGAGACTTCACCTCCCCCTATTTCAATATCAACGTCCCCACACCCTCGTCACTCTCGCTGGTCAAAGCAACCTTCCATTACCCCGAATACACCAGGCTGCCCCCCAAGTCCGTCGAGTCGGCGGGCGGCGACATGGAGGCATTGCTGGGAACCAAAGCGCAGGTGACCTTTGTCTTTGATCGTGCTCCCGATGAAGCGGTGATGCTGCTGAACATCGCGCTTCCCGCCAATCAACCAACCGCGACCGCTGCGCCTAAAGCGGGTGCCGGCAAAACAGCATCGGGTGCCGGCGGCCCGCCGAAGCCTGATCCTTCGCAGCGGATCGTGATGCTCAAGAAGGTTTCGCCGACGGAGTATTCGACGGAAATTGCTTTCGTGGATGTGCTGGGTTACCAGCTCAAGACACAGCAAGGCGACCGGGCGCCGCACCTGACCAGCCGCTATGCGTTGCGTGTCCGGTCGGACGCGGACCCGACGCTTGATCTGACCGGTCTGAAAAAACAGGCTGAGGTGAATGTCGATGCGATCCTGCCGGTCAAGGCGATCGCCAGCGACGATTTCGGGCTTAACAAGGTCGGCCTGTTCGCCCGGAAAGTGCTGATCAGCTCCGCCGCTGCTGAGACCGTCCTCAACTCCCCCGGTATTGCTCCCGAATCATCCCCCGGAACCGCCGCTCCCGGCTCCGCGGCTGCCGCATCGGCGAATGACGGCGGATGGTCTCCTGTCACGGTCTGGGATGCCAACAATGCGCCTGAGTTCCGCAAGGATCACGAGCTTTCCGTGGCGGCTCTGGGCGCGGTCGAAGGCGAAAAATATGAAGTGACCGTGCGCGGCTCGGACTTCGACCCGCTCAAGAAAGGCACGATGATCGACGGCCCGACGTTCACGCTGCTCGTCGGCGGCGAAGGGGTCTCGCTCCAACTGACCTACGAGCAGATCCTCCAGACGGAAGCGGACTTCAAGGTGCTTATCGCAGCGGAACAGAATGCAATGACAGCGGCCAAGGCGTGGATGGCCAAGCTCGAACCGGCATCGGGGCTGCGCTGGGATGACAAGGCGACTCTCGACTCGCTGGCAGCAGCGATGAAGGCGCAGGCGGCTGAGCAGGAAAAAATCCGACTGGCGTCCGGTCGCGTGGCGCGCGACATGGTTCCCCAGGCCGGTTCACTCCGACTGGCGCTGGGCATGCTCGCCGACACGGAGATGCCGCGGGTGATCCGCATCCTCGAAGCGGTACCCGGCCGGGACAACCCACAGGACAAGCGATCCGCACTGGCGGACGCGAAGATGGCGCAGGAGCGGACCGTCCGCAGCTTGCAGGACATGCTCGACGACTACACACGCTTTCGTCAGGACTGGGAGCTGAGCAACATGGTGCCCTTCACCAAAATGCTCGCGGACCGGCAGGCGGGAATGCGTGACGAATCAACGCGCAACGTAACGGGACCGGCACCGGCAGACCCCGCGCCGCGACAGGCATCGGCGCAGCGACGGCAGGCCAAGGTTGTCGCCCTCGTACAGTTGGCACAGACCGCCTTTACGGGGCTGGCCGGCCGCGTCAAGGATGAGCCGATCATCGCCAAGGGTTTCACGGACGCAGCGGCGGCGCTGGCGTCCAGTGACATGCGCAATCCGATGAATGAAGCCGCTGAACTCGTCAAGGCAGGCCGCTGGGCTGAGGCGGCGCAGCGGCAGACGGTCGCGGCTGAAAAACTCGCTGCGGTGAATCAGATCCTCCGCAAAGCGCAACTCGACGCTGCGGCCGCGGCACTGGCGGCTCTGAAAGAAAAAGCCAAGAGCGATGCCCTGGCGCAGGCGGAAATCGAACGGCTCAAGAAAAACGAGATCGGCAACTTCCTTGACGGCTTCGATGAAAAGAAACTCACGCTCTCGGACATTCTGCACATGAAGGAGTCCGCAAAGCGCAAGGCAGAACGCGGTGAGGACGCGAAGCCCGAAATGTACATGCTGCCTGAGGGCTTTACGATGAACACGCCTGACTCAGGCAAGCGGCAGGACTTCAACACGCTCAAGCTCGCGGAAAAACCCACCGGCGAGCCGAGTTTTCCCAACTCGTCCGACCGCAAGGCCACGCACGCCACGCCGCATATTGATGAAAACTTCAAGGATCTGACCGGCCCGCTGCTTGAAGAAGCCGACCTGCTCAAAGAGAAATACGAAACCTACAACATCAACGTCGGTGTGAACATCAACGAGCCGGGCGAGATCGGAAAACAGGGCGGCGACCTCAACTCCACCGCTGCCTCCGCAGCGACCGGTAATCAGAAGCCGCCCACGCAGAACGTCGGCGGTGCGTCGCGTGCCGGTCTTCAGGGCGCGCGGGCTCACGGTGCGGTCGTCGGCAGTGAGGGAAATGATCGCCGCGGACGCGATGAGGCCCAGGAAGGTCAGGAGCGCGCAGCCGACCAGTCCGGCAGCATCAAGATGAAAAAGACCGGAGATGAAGCCAAAGACACTTCGACCGGCTGGGGCGGTAAAAAAGTCGAAGATCAGAACAACACCTGGAGTCTCAAGGACGCAGGCAAGTGGGATGACGACCTGGCGAAGCGCATGGGCAAGGTCGAAGCCACCGCGAAGGTTGTTGAACGTGCCGACGGCAAGATCGACGCCCGTGTCGCCGAGATGCTCCGTGATCTTGAAAGCACGCAGGAGCAGGTGATCGAGCGCGTCAAGGCGATCAAGAAAGAACTCAATAACCTCTACCTGCCCACGGATCGGCTGGATGAAATTGAAAAGGAACTGGCACGAAATCTGGACAGCCTGAAGGAACGACCGACGGAAGACGTCTTCCGTCTCCAGGCACAGACGCTCGACAAACTGCGCAGCCTCGTGCGGGTTCTGGGTGATGCGTCATCGGGTTACGAGCCGAGCGTTCCGCGCGACCAGCAGGTTCGCGGTCGTGTGCTCGACGAGCCGGCGCGCCAGACCATTCCGGGCTATGAGGAGGCGGTCAAGCAATACTACGAGGCGTTATCCACGCAGTGAGACGGCTGATTTTTCCGTCATTAGTCAAGGGCGAAGAGTTCCGCCCACGAAAACATGAGACGAAATCGTCCAACCATCCTCGCGGTCGTCGTATCGGTGCTGCTTGCCGCATCGCTCTCTGCCGCGCGCGGCGCGATTGACCTCAATGCCGCCCCCGACGGCGATACTTCAACCGCCAACCTCATCCAGGTACCGCACGCGAATTCGTGGCAGGCGGCGGTGAGCGACCGGCTCGGTCAGCTCGTGATTGGCAGCTTCAACAAGAAGGCGAAGGACAAGCCCGGTGAGTTTGTGATTTATCCGCTTGACGGAGCCGGGGCCTTGAAGATCGCCACGCCGGGCAAGCCGGCGGTTCCCGCAGTGGCGGCGGTCGCCGCAGTCCCTGCGACACCGACGACTCCCGCGGTTGCTGCGGTCCCGGCCAAGGCCGCGATCCCTGCGGTGCCGCCGGTCTATGTTTCCGCGACCGTCGCGCTGCCCAGGCCCGCCTCACTGGCTGCGTTTCAGAATTATCCGTTGAGTTTCGCGTTTCATCCCAAACTGCCGCTGCTGTACGTCTGGCAGGACATCCTCGGCCAGGCAATGACCAGCGCAAAAAACAATGTCGTATTCAAGGAGTTCGATCACCTGTTGATTTACAACGTGTCGAACCCCGCTGCGCCGACGCTGGTGCTTCAGACTTGTCGAGGTGATGAGTTTTCCTACGGCCTGAGGTATGGACCGCTGGCGTTTAATGCTGAGGGTACACGGCTGTTTCTGCCCAACCTGCGGCTGAAGGAATCGCCTGATAACAACAGCATTCCCGCCATCGGTTATCTCAAGCTCGACGCGCAAGGAATGCCCATCAAGGACGGAGATGCGCCGGCCATGGTGACTCAGGGCATCACGGCGTGGGCAACCTACCCGCCTGTGCTGGGATGTTTTCCGATCTCCGACGACATCACGCTTTTTTGCGGTATGTACGGGCCGACAACGTGGGACGCGAGCAACCGTCGTGCACCGTTCTGCACGTACGTTCTTAATCCAACCTATCAAAACACGATGCGGATGACGCTCCATCCCAAGCTGTCGGTGTTTTATGTGACGACGATGGGCGGACCATTCGTGTACCGAATGGAGCACGCCGACGGGTTCGTGACACTGCTGCCGCAGACGCTGACTTTTGGCGGAGCGGCGGCGACAACGCTTCCGGTTCTGATGACCAAGGGCAATCTCCTCGCCTTCGGCGGGGTGAACAAAATCTTTTTCGTCGCGCTCGACGCGGAAGGAAAGCTCACCGACAAACTGTCGCAGACTCCCGTCGCCAATCCCTCCGTGGACTCCCTGGTTTACTCCGAGCGGTTTGATCGGCTGTACGTGGGCGTGGAGCAATTACCGCAATGAGAATGACAGCACGAAATATTTTGACGTTGGGTGCGGCTGCTGTTCTGCTGCTGGCTGTCGCGGTCAGTGCTCGCACGATCACTCTCACGGATGAGTCTTCCGAGCGGGCGGCGAGCATCTGGGAAGGTTCGCCGCATGCGAGCTGGGTGGGCTACGAAGCTGCCGCCGGAAATCACACCACGACGATGATCGACGTCCGGCGTGACTCAGGGTTTCTGCTGCAGATTCCGATCAACAAAATTCCGGAAGGCAACCGGATCACCAAGGCGGAGCTATTGATCCCGCTGAATTACACCTATGCAGCGGACGCGAAGCTCCACGTCTGGCGCGTGATTCCCGACTGGGGTCCGGGAGTCAGTTGGGAGAACAGCACGATCCGCCCCAAGGTCATACCCTGGGCAATGCCCGGAGCGCGCGGCAGCTCGTCGGATCGGGCGACCAAGCCCACCGCCATCGTAACCCTTCGCAATGGTTCCACCACCGAGCTGATCGCCAACGTCACCGAAGACGTGGAGATGTGGTACAGCGGATCAGCCAAAAACAACGGCTGGCTTTTCACCCTCGAAGAAGACACCGTGGCGCGATTCCTGCCGCCCTGCTACTCGTACCGAGGCAGTTGGAAACTCCGCATCACCTACGAGCCGCAGTGATTGATTTTCTCCAACGGACACCCGTAAGCGACAAACGCTGATGAACGCAGTCAAGAATCAATCCTTCGTCCGCACACGAAACCCGCAAGGCGCGCTCTGGCGCACGGGCGCGGTCCTGCTGATGTTGTGTCTGGTGCTGACGGGTATCGCGCCGGCCGAAGCGCAGGCGCCGGCGACTGGTGTGCCGCAGGTCAGCGATCCGCCGACACCCGCCCCCGCGTGGATCGCCGGCTACCGTGTGCGTTATGCGCTGCGGATCGTGGATGATCCGACCCCCGCGGACCCGCCGACACCGCCGATTCCCGCGACGGTCATCGCGCGGATTCCTGCGTCCGGCTGGCTCAAGCCTGACGGCAGCGATATCGCGGTGCAGTCGGCTGCGGGCGAGGTGCTGCCGGTTTCCATCCTTTCACACGATCCGGCAGGCGACACGATCATCCAGTTTCCCCGCAAGGGTAATGACCGCTGGTACTGGGCCTATGCCTCGAATCCCGCCGCCCCCGCCAACACCAGACCCGCGCTGCCCGAAGGCGTGATCGCGGAGTACCGCCAGTGGAGCGGCGAGGGCCTCGACAGTTGGGCGATGGTCGTCGATGGTCTCAAAAAGAGCGAAAACGTTATCGGTAACGCGCCGGTGACGGAGGTCATCCAAAACTGCAATCCCGCGCGGCCTGATGATCCGCGACGATTCGCTGCGTCGTACCGCGGCTATCTCTACATCAAAACCGCGGGCAACTATCGCTTCCTCACAAACTCCGAAGACGCGTCGTTCCTTTTCATTGACGGCGCAATGGTCTATCAGCGGCCGGGTATCAACAAACGCATCACGGGGCGGATTCCCATCGAGCGCACGGGGTCCGAGGTGACTCTCACCGCGGGCGTGCATCCCTTCGAAGTGCATCACGTGATGGGGAACAATCCGGAGACTTACGGTTTCCTGGCATTGCTCTGGTTACCACCCGGAGCGAAGAACTGGGCTTTCGTGCCAATGGATGCCTACGCGCGTCCGCTGCTGGCGAATGTCGCGACGGTCGAGGAAGCAGCCGGAGCACAGATCGCTATTTTCAGCAGCGGTGTGGAGGACACACTCGCGTCGAACGGCATGACGCTGTTTCTTGAGCGATTTGAAGCGGGTGGAACGATCAAAAACCCCGCGCAACTGACATGGGACTTCGGCGACGGCACGAAGGGGACCGGACGATCGATTCGACACGCCTATTTCAAAAGCGGTCTTTACACGGTGACGCTCACCTCGCCGGGCGTGGCGCCGTATAAGCGCAGCGTCTATGTCTGGCCGTCACCGGGAGACACCAACCCGCTGTCGCTTTCGCGTGCGATCACCGCATTGGAGGCGGTGAACTGGTCCGCCTTCTCGCCGCAGCAGATCAACCAGATGTTTGATTTTCTCCTCCAGTGCGAGCAGCCGGAGCGATGGGCACTGCTGGAAAAGGTTTCGCGGCAAATCCTGACCCGCACGAACATCGATCCCAAGTTTCGTGCCGTCGCCCGCGCGACGCTGATGGAGGCGATGGCGCGGATGGGTAAGGGTAAAGAAGCAATCGCGATGCTTGAGCCGGCGTTGAAGGAGTTTTCCAAGACGCCGAGCCTTCAGGTGACGCTGAAACTCGCGGCAGCGGGTGTTTACCACTACTACCTGCGTGAACCCAACGACGCCAGCAAGCTCTACCGGTCGATCATCGACGAAAACCGCCGGATCGAGACTGCCGAGGTCCGCATTGCCGCGATTCGTCTGGGCGACCTGATGACTGAAGCCGGCGACCTGGTGAAAGCGGGCGAGTTCTACCGGCTGGCCAACACGCTGGGTGGCGCGAGCTTTGCCAGCACAGCACAGACCGACGCGATCACCCGTGGAGCGATGCTCCGCGTGGCGGAGCAGAAGCTCCGCAGCGGCGACATCCGCCAGACGCGACGCATGCTCGAGGAGATCGAGTTGAAGTACCCTGAGCAGAAGCTCGAAGGGCTTTACCGCTTTCTCCGCGCGGAAGCAGATCGGCTGGGCGGTCGTTACGAAGAAGCGATTCAGAATTACGAAGTGCTGATCAAGCTGACGCAGTGGGCGGGGTTCCGCGACAAGGCGCTCTACGGCATCGCGGACAGCTATTACCGCATGGGGGACTACGAGGACGCGCTCAAGTGGCTGGCGACGGTCGAGGAGTCGTACCAGAAGTTTTACGAGGAGCAAAAGCTGGGCGACTACCGACGCACCATCGAGGGACGCCTCTCGCGCCTCCGCGCCGCGGAGAAGGCGACCAAGGCGGGCGACAAGCCGGCGAGCATTCTTTTCGAAGGATACCACGCGAGCTTTGAGCCGGAGCAGAAGGAAGCGTTTACGATGGTGAGCGGCTGGTCGATCATCTCCGCTGCACCGGGCATGCTGGGTAACCACACCGCAGCCATCGAAGCATTTCCCACGTATCGTGTCACTGCCGACGGCAACATCCGTCTGCGCAATCTCCAGAGCAACTCGTACTACTGGGTCGAACTCTGGTACAGCGAATCCATGGGTTCGCTCCTGAGCAACCCGCACGGCCTGTTCTATCTCTACGGCTCCGGCAGTGATATCAATCCGACCGGAGGATCGGTCAACCCCAGCTTCGAGCGGACTTTCGGCGGATGGCGCCGCGTCGGATATCTCATGAAAACGCCCGTCACGCAGGACGGCATGCTCGCGTTCAGCCTCCGACAGATCGTGGGGCTTTTCGAGTTCGATGACGTGAGCATCACACCCGTGACCGACAGACAATACGATTCTCTCTCCAACTTCCTGGAGACCCGGTGATGAGATGTAAGCGACGACCTGTCTCGGATGGCGCAAGGCCCGGCGTGTTGACGCTGGCACTGACGCTGTCGCTCTGTCTGGTCGGCGTCGCCACCGCGGCAGAGGTTCACTCCAACGGCACCGGCGGCGGACTCTGGAGCGATGCGGCGACCTGGCGCAAAAAGGCTGTACCCGCGCCCGACGACTCCGTCGTGATCTCCACGGGTGATACCGTCGAGTTTGACCGTGACGACTCGGACAAGCAGACCTGCAAGGAACTCTACATCGACCCGTCCGGCGCACTGACCTACAACGGCGGAGGAAAGCGGGTGTTCGTCGTCGGCGGGCCGGTTGAAAGCTACGGCACCATCAAGATCGACGCCTCGCAAAGCAACGACCTGATGGAATTCCGACTTGCTGCTGACAAACAGGACAAGCTCTCACTGACGCTGCTCAAGGGCGGCTCGCTGCTGATGTACGGAAAGCCCGGCGGGGAAGGGAAAAACGCGGCGCTGGTCTGCAAGCCTTCGGTCGCGGCACTGGCGGGATCGCAAGGAATCGTCCAGGCCGGCTCAGGTGCGATGGTGGATCTCCAGCGTGCGGCTGTCGCCGACATCAAGATCAACGCATCCTCGATCGATAACACCGGCGCCAAGCCCAACGAAAAAATCAGCATTGCCGACTGTCTTTTCACCGGACAGGGCACGATTTATCTCTACGCATGCGATACGCCCTCGATACTCAACAACGTCTTCGCCTATGCGGGCGAGGCTGCTCTGGGCTTCCCGGCGATCACGGTGTACGGCTCGCCGCTGGCGGACGTACGCGGCAACCATATCAACGGTAAATACGCCACCGGCATTAACGGCTCGGCGCAGAATGAGTCGGCGGTCATCAACAACACCATCGAAAAATGCGGCTACGGCATCTATTGGTACGGCACCAACGGCATGCTCAAGGGCAATACCTTCAAGAACTGCGACATCGGCATCATCGTTACCTCCATGACCGGCGTCATCGAGGACTCGATCATTGATGGATCAAAAACCGCGGTCAACATCTCAGGCGCCACGCTCCAGATTAATAATCTCACCGTCACCAATCTCCAGAAAGACGGCATCCCGATCGATATGCCAAACGGTGTGCTGACGCTGATGAACTGCGATCTCAAGCCTGAGCAGATCAAACTCGCCGGCAACCCGCCGAAGGAAGGCCCGTGGGTGCTGGCGATGAATTACGTTGTGGTGGGCGTCAAGAATCTCAACGGCCGCAAGCCGATGGTCGAGCTTAAGACCACGACGCCTGAGAAGCCGCTCGCCCCCGGCGCGGTGGACCCCAATGTCCGCAATTCCCCGGCACCCATTGGTCCGCGGGACATCACGCCTCTGCCGGCATCCAACATGCCGCTGACCGTGCGTGCGTGGACGATCGGTACCGACGGCAAACCCACCGCCGCCCCCGCGTACACTCTGAGCGTTTTTCTGCCGCTGCCGGCGGATGCCAAACCCGAAGATAAGCCGGTCGTGCTGGCGACTCAGAGCATCACGCCGCAAGCAAACTGGTACCGTGCGAAGGCCGACGATCCGACGCCGACGGTGGAGGTGACCCTGCCATGAGAATGATCGTTTCGACAGCCCATCATGGATATGGTCAGCGTGACGCGCGCTCGGAGTCGGGTAATCCTGTCAATCGGGTAATGGTCATGGCGCTGGCGTTCCTGCTGGTGTGCGGGGTGATGACAAGTCCGTCACTGGCACAGCGCAAGGTGACGTTCCCGCCTGCGGAGAGCAAGCCGCCGCCGCCCGCCAAGCCGCCGCAGAAAGAAATGCGTGCTGGTGAGGACACGGGCATTCTGCCTGACTACGGCCCGGCGCAGCGAAAGACTCAGGTCACCGCGCCCCCGCCGCCTCCCAATCTCACCGTCATGTACAAGCTCCAGTACGGCGAGACGCTCGAGTACGTCCACCCGGACGGCACCGTGCAGAAGTTCGAGCAATGGAAGAGCTATCCGAACGATGCTTATTACCTCGTCGTCAGCTACACCAACGCTCGTCTGGCCGACGGCAACAATTACCAATACGACGTCAAACCGCTGGCGTCGCCGGGATTTGATCCGGTTGATATTCCGATCCTGTTCATGGCTGGGGATTATGAGTTCGCGCTGTCGCCCGCCGAAGTCGAAAATCTGCGCAAGTTTCTCACCGGCGGAGGAACGATCATCTTCAACGCGGCGCGTGGTCGTGATGAGTTTTCCAACTCCGTAGTGCGCGAGATGCGAAAGGTCTTTCCGCAAAAGAAGTTCATGAAGCTGCCGCCTGACCACCCGGTATTCAACGCACGGTATCGCATTCAGCAACTGATGACGTTGATTAACGGCACGCAGGCGATGCTGCCGCCGGAGCTTTATTCCATCGACATCGGCACGCGGGCGGCGGCGATCCTCGTACCTACCGGGATGGGTGCCGCTTGGGCGGGTGATACCTACAACCCCGCCGGCAAGCATTACGTCGGTGAAGGTGCGATCCGTCTGGGTGTCAATCTCATCGCCTATGTGCTCGGCGGGACCGAGTACGGCAGATTCCTCTCCCAGGATTTCCCGATCTACAACGGCCGGACCCGGTCGGGTGATCTCTTCCGCATGGCACAGATCAAATACAACGGGAGCTGGGACGACAACCCCGCTATCCAGAACAGCCTGCTCCAGGGATTAAACGAGAATACGGGCATCGGCGTGGACTATGCGCCGTATGCGATAGGGCTTGACGACCCGCAGTTGGGTAGTTTTCCGATGGTTTTTATGACCGGGCACTACGATTTTTCGTTTACGCCCGCAGAGATAGCCGGGCTGACGAATTATCTCCAGCGCGGCGGCGTGCTGGTCGCCAGTGCCGCGGCGGGACTCAAGCCGTTTGACAATGCGTTTCGCCGTGAGATTCGCAAAGCGTTTCCCAACAGCCAGCTCATCAAACTCCCGCCGACGCATGCCTTGTTCACCGGCGGTTGGGCATCGCTGGACCGGATCGTGTACACCGAAGCGGCGCGGAAGGACAACCCGCTGCTGGAATATCCAGAGTTTTACGGGCTGTTTATTGATGATCGCCTGGCGGTGATCTACACGCCCTATGACCTCATGAGCGGTGTGAACCGCGAGTCCAACGCCTACTCGAAAGGCGTGACCAACGATGACGCGATGCGCATCGCGATCAATCTCGTGACGTATGTGCTGAGCCACTGAAACGGAAGAACTTCCCTGACAAGGATCACCAAAGCACCGGGTCCATCCCGCGCTCCACAGGAAACACCATGACTACCGCTGCCAATCCCCCTACCGTGACCCACGCCGCACCGCAGGACATCGAAAAGCAGATCGCTGCGCTGAGCCAGCTCCACCGCGGGATGCTGAGCGAGTTTTCCAAAGTGATCGTCGGCCAGCGTGAGGTGCTTGAGGAACTGCTCATCACCGTCTTCGCCGGCGGCCACAATCTGCTCGAAGGTGTGCCGGGGCTTGCCAAGACGCTCATGATCAACACGCTGGCGCGGCTGCTGTCGCTGGATTTCAAGCGGATCCAGTTCACACCCGACCTGATGCCCAGCGACATCGTGGGGACCAACGTCATCGAGGACGACCACACGACCGGCAAGCGCGTGACGGTCTTCGTCGCAGGCCCGATCTTCACCAACATCGTGCTGGCTGACGAAATCAACCGCACGCCTCCCAAGACTCAGGCGGCGCTCCTCCAGGCCATGCAGGAAAAGGAAGTGACCTCCGGCGGCAAGACGTACCGGCTGGCGGCACCGTTCTTCGTCCTGGCGACCCAGAACCCGATCGATCAGGAAGGCACCTACCCGCTGCCTGAGGCGCAGAAAGACCGCTTCCTTCTCAACACCTTCATCAAGTACCCCACGATGGAGGATGAGGAAGCCATCGTGGATCGCACCACGACCAACGAAGTGCCGGAGCTTAAAGCCTACTGCGACCGCGACAGTCTGCTGCGCTATCAGAAACTGGTGCGCAGCATCCCGGTGAGCAAGCATGTGACCGGCTACGCGGTGGATCTGGTCCGCGCAACTCGCCCCAATGAGCCGGGGGTTCCTGCATTCGTCAAGGAACAGGTCGGCTGGGGAGCCGGCCCCCGTGCCAGCCAGGCATTGATCCTCTGCGCCAAGACCTATGCCGCATTGAACGGCCGGGTGAACGTGTCGGTGCAGGACATTCAGCACCTGGCGTTGCCCGTGTTGCGTCACCGCATCTCGGCGAGCTTCGTCGCCGAGGCTGAGGGCATCAGCACGGACGCGATCGTGACCCGACTGCTCAAGGAAGTGCCTGAGCGGAGCACAAAGTAATCGACCACACGCGAGGCTCCGCAGGTCCGTGCGAGACTCCCTCAGGCGATAAACCATGACCGCAGCTCCAACCCCAACTCGGCCGCCCACGAGCCTGATGCGCTCGATCATCCAGAAGCTGCGCCGCGCGCTGACCGATACCGGCCAGACGCAGGTGATCACGGAAGTGATGCAGGGCGGTGATCCGAATCGCTATCTCGATCCGTCGATCCTCTCGAAGGTCGGCATTTCGCCGCTGCTGGCAAAGCTGGTTGTCGAGGGATTCATCAATGGTCTGCATAAAAGCCCGTTTCACGGATTTTCCGTCGAGTTCGCCGACCACCGTGAGTATGTGCCGGGCGATGACCTCAAATACATCGACTGGCACCTATTCGCGCGGACCGACCACTACTACATCAAGCGTTACGAGGAAGAAACCAATCTCCGTTGCTATATCCTGCTCGACCGCTCGGCGTCGATGGCCTTCGGCACGGGCAAAATCACCAAGTGGGATTACTCCTGCTTTCTGGCGACCTGTCTGGCATACCTCATCATCAAGCAGCAGGACGCAGCGGGGCTTGCACTGTTCGGCGCCAAGCCCGGCATCATGGTTCCCGCCCGCGCCAAGACCGTACACCTGCGGCAAATGATGCAGGTGATGATCAACAACCCGCCGTCTGGTGATACCGATGTCGCCTCCAGCCTCCGGGCCATCACGCGAAACCTCAAACGACGCGGGCTGGTCGTCGTCATCAGCGATCTCATCGACGACCCGGAGACGACGCTCCGCTCGATCCGTCTGCTTGCAAGCCATAAGCATGATGTGATCGTATTTCATGTGCAGGACGCGGCAGAGCTGGAGTTCACCTTTGATGGTGCGACGCTTTTCAAGGACATGGAAACCGGCGAGGAGTTGGAGATCGACCCCTCAGCCGTGCGTGCGACCTATCTCCAGCGGATGAACGAAGTGTGCGACTTCTACCGCAAGGGACTGACCGAGGTCGGCATCGATTACCAACTGATCAATACCCGCATGCCTTATGACCACGCGCTGTCGGCATACTTGAAACGCCGGGCAAGGACGAGGAAGTAATGGTTTTTGAATCAACAGATCCGGGCCGGAGCGGTTTTCATCGCTCCGCCTCACACCTTCGAGTGCCGATGCGCGCGGAGGTGAATCCATGATTACTCTCCTGGCGCCGCTGGCATTGTTCGGCGCGGCCCTGCTCGCCATCCCGATTTTGATTCACCTGTTCAAGCCGCGCAAAGTGCGGCAGACGCCGTTTTCCAGTCTGCGCTGGCTGCATCTGACGCAGCAGAAACTCGCCCGACGCATCAAGTGGCATCAGGTGTTGCTCTTTCTGCTCCGTGCTGCGTTTATTCTGCTGCTGGTGCTTGCGCTGGCTAAGCCGATGCTCGCTCCGCGCGGCTCGACCGGGCTGACTGAACGATTCATCGTCCTCGATGTCAGTCGGAGCATGAGCTACCAGCCGACGGGACGTGAAAGCCCGATTGATCTGGGAAAGAAAATCGCGGTTGATCTGGTGACCAGCGGCATGGCGGGCGACCGCACGACCGTGCTGCTGACGGGCACGTCAACCCGCTCACTGGGGCCGCTGGCACGCGACCCGCAGATTTATCTCGCGGCGCTCAAGGCGGCAGAAGCGACCAGCAGCGATACCGATCTGACCTCGTCGCTCCAGGTCATCCGTCCGATGCTCGCTCGGCGGCGGCCGGGTACCACCGGTGAAATCTACTTCATCACTGACAACCATCAGCGGGCGTGGCGTCAGGGTGAAATCGCGGGCTTTCTCAAGGATCTCGACGCCCAGGTGAAGGTGAAGGTCATCGATGTCGGCGTCAACGCGGCGCAGAACGCATGGATCGCCGACGCTGAGCTGATCCCCATCGGCGAAGGACGACGGCTGATCCGCGTGAAAGTCGGCGGCGTGGGGGACGCTTCGCAGGAACGCACCGTCAAGCTCACCGGTCTGGCGGGACTTGCGGAGCTTTCAACTAAAGTGAAAGTTCAACCGCGGGGTCTGGTGCAGGCGGACATCGAATTACCCGCAGGCTACAGCCTGACCGGCAAGGTCGCTCGTATCTCGCTCGATCCGCCCGACGCCTTACCCAGCGACGACGACTTTTTCCTCAATCTGGATTCCCATGCACAGGTCAAGGTGCTCCTGGTCGAAGCAGAATCATCACAGACCGAATCTCTGCGGCCGGGGCTGTATATCGCCAAGGCACTCGAAGCGCTGGCGAAAAACGGCCGCGCGCTTCAACTGGTGATGCGGACGCACACGTCGGTGCAGCCCGCTGATATCGTCGATGCCGATGCGGTGATTTTTGCGGAAGTTCCCGAAGTGCCGGACAACGTCGTCAAGGCACTGGAGACGCGCGTGAAGACCGGAGGAGGTCTGGCGATCTTCCTGGGGCCGGAAATTCAGCAGAACTTCTACAACACTCGGCTCTGGAATCCCGCGACGCCTTCCGATTGTCTGCTCCCCGTTGCACTGAAAAAACCAACCGACGGAGACAGGCTCGATCCGATCACGAACATCGAATGGTCGCATCCGCTGCTGGCACCGATTTATGACCCGGTGTTTGGCGATCTGCCGCAGGTCCAGTTCCAGGGGCATTTCGAGTTTGAAGGCGAGCCTAGAGACAGCCAGGTGCTGGCTCGGATCAATTCCCAAACACCTGCGATCATCGAGCGAGCGCTCGGTATCGGCCGCGTCGTGCTGTTCAACACCACCGCCAACGATGTCTGGAGCAACCTTCCCCGCAAAAAGAGTTTCGTTCCCTTGATGGATCGTCTATTGACTCACCTGAGCGGTGCGACGCTCCGGCGGAGCTTTGACGTGGGTGACACGGTGGCTCTGCCGCTGGCAAACCGATCGGACGAAGGCACCGTGACGGTCACCAGTCCCACCGGCAAGAAGCTCACCCCCGCGTTGCGGGAGGAGGCCGGCCGCACCGTGATGCGACTCGACAATCTCACCGAGCCGGGTGTTTACCGCGTTGAGCAGACCACACAGGCAAGCGCAGGCGGTCCCGGAGGGTTGGCGACGTTCGCCTTTGTCGTACAGACCGGCCGAGGTGACAGCGTGCTGACGCCGACGGAGACCGACACACTCCGCAAGTGGTGGGATCCGGTACCGCTGGACATGGCAACGGCAGAGATCGCGCAGAAGGCGGTCGCCACACAATCACGCTACGAGCTTTGGCCGTGGTTGCTGGCACTGGGCGCGATCTTACTGCTGGCGGAAATGTTTTTCGTGCATTGGCTCTGTCCGAAGGTCAACCCCGCCGTCGCCGAATCCATGGTGCCGCGACAAGGCATCTTCACCGTCCGCACCGCCGAGAAAGTGGCGTAACTGATAGCTTCCATGCCGCACCAATTCTCCCTCAACGTCGTGCCTCTCCTACCCGTCTGGGCCGTTCTGGCGGTCGGCGCGCTGCTGCTGCTGCTCTTGGCGCAAGGCTCGCTGTTGCTACTGCGGAAAAAGGTTCCCTCCCGATGGGTCGCCATCCTCGGCGTGTTGCGCGTGGCGATCGTGATCGTCTTCGTGGTCTGCCTGCTCCAGCCGACGATTTCCTTTCATCGTGACATCCGGCAATTGCCGGACCTGGTCCTGATGGTCGATACGTCGATGAGCATGAACAACAAGACCAGCTCCGGCCAGACCCGGCTCGCCGACACTCTCTCTGACCTGCGGTCGAGCAGTCTGATGGCGGATCTCCAGAAGCAATACAACATTCACTGGTTTGCCTTCGACCGCACGGCTTACCCGATCGAGTCAGCTGATCTGGCGACACTCAAAGCGGTGGGCGACACCACGCGATTCTCCGACAGCTTGACGACGGCATGGGACTATCAGCGTCAGGCTGATGGTCAGACGACTACCGCCGGGAAAAATGCGTCCGCTCGCGTGGTGCTCATCAGCGACGGCAACGATCTGGGAACGGATGATGTCGTCGATGCAGCGCGCCGACTGGGTGTCACGATCGACACGCTCGCGCCCAAGCCTTCCATCGCCGGTCAATCCGCCAGCCGTGTCGTCATCTCCAGCGTGCAGAGTCCGCGCCGTGTGCTGCTGGGATCAGAAGCACAATTCGTCATCACCTTGCGGGCCGATGGCACACCCTCAGGTCCGGTGACTGTCGAACTGCTCGATGACAACAAGCCGGTGCTCTCTCAGGAAGTGGTTTTCAAGCAGGGAGAAAACGAAAAGCAGGTCATCATCACCGACCAGCCGACGGAGGTTGGACTGCGGCCATATGAGATTCACCTCTCCGGTGCTGCCGCCCCCGCTGCGGATGCCGCCAAACCTTACAAACTCAGCGTCGGCGTGCTCGACACGAAAACAGAGGTGCTGTTTATCGAGGAGACCTGGCGATGGGCGTTCAAATTCCTGCGTCAGGTACTCGAAGACGATCCCAGCTTCTCAATGACAGCGATGCTTTCGCGCGGACCTGGACGATGGGTTCAGTTCGGCGAACCTGACCGCAAGGTGCAGCTAGGCGGCTTCCCGCAGAGTAAGTCGGAAATCGAGTGGTACGACACGATCGTGCTGGGTGATGTCAACCCGAAGCGCTGGCCGCGCTCGCTGGCGCCGGCGATTCATCACCTCGTCGCTGAAGAGGGCAAGTCGCTGGTCCTCATCGCAGGACCGTCACTGGCCGCGGTGGCGGAGACGCCGGAGATCGCATCGCTGCTGCCGGTCGAGTTGACCCGCGAGTCAGCACTTCCGGTCGAAGGGCCTATCGAGATTCGCAAGAGCCGTGAGGGTGCAGCGTCGCCGTTCTTTTTCAATCAGGTTGGCAGTCTGCCTGCGCTTGACCGGATCTACCCACCGCTGCGAAAGCGGCCGGCGGCGACGATCCTGCTCGAAGCGACACGCCAAGGCAACAACTACGGCAACATCATCGTGATGGCGGAACACACCGTCGGTAAGGGACGGGTGCTCTTCATCGGCACGGATACGCTTTGGAAATGGCAGATGTTCGGCCAGCAGGACGAGCACGGCGTGACGCCGTACAAGGCATTCTGGCAGCAGGCGCTGCGGGCACTGGCTCCGATCCGTCCGTCCACCGGCGCGGTGAACCTTTACGTCCAGGCGGAGCGCACCCGTTACGAGGCAGGCAAGCGCGTCGTGCTGCACGCCCAGATCAAGTCCGACCGACCGATCACCCAGCCCGTGCTGACCGCGACGGTCACGCTACCCAACGATAAACAGATCCCGCTGGCACTGGCTGCGGACCCGACGAAACCTAACAGCTACAGCACCGAGTTTGAGAGCACGATGGCCGGACGGCATAAAATCACCGCATCCGTAAACAGCGAAGGCAAACTGCTGGCGGAAGTGGTCACCCCCATCGACATCGAAGAGCCGCGAGGCGAAGCGTCCGGCACGGATGTGGACGCTGCTAATCTCGCCCGCATCGCCTCCGCCACCGGCGGAAAGGCGATCAACCTCGACGATGCGAAAACCTGGCCGACTTCCGTTACCACGGATCGTGTCACACTCGATAAGCGGCACGACTGGGATCTATGGAACAACTTCACGCTGCTGGTCGTGCTGTGCCTGCTGCTGGGAACGGACTGGTTGCTGCGTCTGCTGCGCGGGTATGTTTGACCGACACATCCATCGCGAAGTTCACGAGACACTAAAAGGCTGGAGATTTACGGGAATAACAGCCATTTCCCGCCATGAAGCGGAAGTCTGACGCTGTCGTCGATATCATTCTCATAACGACAAGCGATTTAATCAGGCATCCCGCCATGAGTAATTCCAACCCTGCCTCTGAACCGTCCATACCCGGAGCCAACGGAACCGACATTCTGAGCCTTCCGTTTGCCGAGGGGCTGTATGAAGACTTCCTCCGCGACCCGTCATCGGTTCCTGAAGATTGGCGAAGGTATTTCGTTCAGATCACCCCGGCGAATGGTCGGTCGATGCGGGTGCGGCCATCAATGCGTCCCGCGAGCCTGTTTAATCCGACCGGGGCGAATGGCCACGGCCCAGCCGGCTCCACGTCGGCCCCTGCTGTTCCCGCTGCTGCTGCGCAATACCTTCAGGATCGCGTCGATCAACTCGTCCGCCACTACCGCGTCCGCGGCCACATGATCGCACAGATCGACCCGCTGGGTATCCCGCGTCCCGACATGCCTGAGCTTGACTACCGCTATGTCAAACTCACGGAGGAAGACCTCGACAGGACATTCTCCACCGTCACCCTCGGCGGAGCGGATGTGCAGACGCTGCGTGCCCTGCTCCAGCGATTGAAAAACACCTACTGCCGATCGATCGGTGCGCAGTTCATGCACATCGACGATGAGGAGGTCCGGCAGTGGCTGCAAAATCGGATGGAGGGCACGGAAAACCGCATCGAGCTGACACGCAAGGAGCAGCTGCGCATTCTCACCCGCCTGACTGATGCGGTGATCTTCGAGGAGTTCATCCAGAAAAAATTTGTCGGGGCCAAGAGTTTCAGCCTCGAAGGAGGCGAGAGCTTGATTCCCCTGCTCGATCTGGCCATCGAAAAGGCGGGGGAACAGCAGATCGATGAGATCGTGCTGGGCATGGCGCACCGCGGCCGCCTGAATGTGCTGGCGAATATCATGGGCAAAAGCCCGGAGATGATCTTCCGGGAGTTTCAGGACGCCACCAGCGGCAATCAGCCCCCACGCGGCGACGTGAAATATCATCTGGGCTACAGCACCGACTGGACCACGCAAACCGGTCACAAGATTCATCTTTCTCTGGCGTTCAATCCCAGCCACCTCGAATATGTAAACTCCGTGGCACTGGGCCGTATGCGCGCCAAAATGGATCGCGTTGGCGACTGCGACCGCGTGAAGGGCATGACGCTGCTGATTCACGGCGACGCGGCGTTTGCCGGTGAAGGTGTCGTGCAGGAGACGCTTAATCTCAGCGAGCTTGACCCCTACAGCACCGGCGGCACGCTGCACGTGATCGTCAACAACCAGGTCGGGTTCACCACACCTCCCGAACAGGCACGCTCCAGCACTTACGCGACGGACATCGCCAAGATGCTCCAAAGCCCGATCTTCCACGTCAACGGCGAGGACTGCGAGGCTGTGGCGCAGGTGGTGCGGCTGGCGATGGATTTCCGCAAAGTGTTCAAGCGTGACGTGGTAATCGACATGTACTGCTTCCGCCGCCGTGGGCATAACGAAGGCGACGAGCCGAGCTTCACACAGCCGTTGATGTATGCGGCCATGGATCTGCGTAAAAACACGCGCGAGGGATATCTCGAACATCTCCTGAAGCTGGGCGGCGTGACGCGACAGGAAGCGGATCGCATCGCCGCCGATCGTCACGAGGCACTTGAGCGGGAGCTGGCTGAAGCGCGTGAACCGGAGGAAGGAGCCGGTGAGCCAAGCGATCGATCGCGCATCTGGATCGGGTATCGAGGCGGGCGAGAGAAAGAGGTGGCGGACGTGCCGACAGGCGTGCCGCGTGCCCGGTTGACACAGTTACTCGAAAAGCTCGCGGAGCTTCCGGAAGATTTCATTCTTCATCCAAAGCTGGCGCGGTTCATCAAGGGGCGGCGTGACATGGCTGCGGGTGTTCGACCCATCGACTGGTCCGCTGGTGAGGCACTGGCGATGGCGTCACTGGCGACCGATGGAGTACGGGTGCGGATGACGGGGCAGGACTGCGAGCGCGGCACATTCAGCCACCGCCACGCCGTGCTGCACGACGTGGAGGACGGTCACCGCCACATGCCGCTTCAGCACCTGACGCCCGATCAGGCCCAGGTCGAGATTTACAACAGCCCGCTCTCCGAGGCAGGCGTGCTGGGATTCGAGTACGGCTACAGCCTCGATTTCCCAAGCGCACTGGTGATATGGGAAGCACAATTCGGAGACTTCATCAACGCGGCACAGGTCATCGTCGATCAATTCATCGTCAGCGCGGAACAGAAATGGCGTCGTCTGAGCGGACTGGTCCTGCTCCTGCCGCATGGCTTTGAAGGTCAAGGCCCGGAGCACTCCAGCGCCAGACTCGAACGCTTTCTGGCACTAGCGAGCGAGGACAACATTCAGGTCTGCAACGCGACCACTCCCGCACAGTATTTTCACCTGTTGCGAAGGCAGGTACTCAGGCCGTGGCGCAAACCGCTGATTGTCATGTCACCCAAGAGTCTGCTGCGACATCCTGAGGTCGTCTCGCCGCTGGATGATTTCGAGTCCGGAACCTTCCAGCGAGTGATCGACGATGCCCAGATCAGTGAACCCGGCAAGGTCAAACAGATTCTGCTCTGTTCGGGCAAGATTTTTTACGAGTTGAAAAAGCGACGTGATGAGATCGCGCGGACGGACACCGCCATCGTGCGAGTTGAGCAGTATTATCCCGTACCGGAAGCGGAGCTTCGAGCGATCGTGAAGCGTTACTCCAACGCTGATCGAGCGATCTGGGTACAGGAGGAAGGCCGAAACCACGGAGCGTGGCGGTTTTTCCATTTCGAGTTTGGTGACAAACTGTTCGACAAGCTGCCGTTTACGGGTATTTATCGCCCGCCGTCTGCCAGCCCGGCGACGGGATCGAGCAACCAGCACAAGATCGAGCAGGAAGCGATTTTGAAGGAAGCACTGGGATAACCACCCGTGCGGCACGGGTCAGGCGGTTTCACTGTGCCGCGAACTCACTGCCTCGTTGAGTCGCGGACTCAAAGGGGTATCCTGATACGAGACAAGCACGGAAGGAAAGTTCATGGCTCTTGAGCTGAAAGTGCCGACTGTCGGCGAATCGATTACCGAGGTACAGATCGGACGCTGGCATAAGTCCGAAGGCGACAGCGTCGCCAAAGACGAGACGATTGTTGAGATTGAGACCGACAAGGTCACCGTTGAGCTGCCCGCGCCCGTCGCTGGAACCATCGGCAAAATCATCAAAAAGACCGGCGAGGCGGCTGCGGTGGGTGATGTCATCGGCATGCTCGACGCCAACGGCTCCGCATCCACACCCGCACAAGCACCGCCGAAATCCGTACCTGCACCGTCACCGACAAAACCTGCGCCGACGGCGAAGGAAGCGCCTCCCTCCGCGCCGGTTAAGCCCGCCGCTGCAGCGCCAACAACCGCAGCACCCATCAAACCGCAAGTCGCCGTCGAGCGCACACCGCCCGCCGGGGATGAAGAAATCATTCCGATGACGCCGCTGCGCCGCCGCATCGCTGAGCGGCTCGTCGAAGCGCAGCACAGCGCCGCGTTGCTGACCACCTTCAACGAAGTCGATATGTCGGCTGTCATGGCACTGAGGGCACAGCTCCAGGAAGCATTTCAGGCGGCGCATCAGGTGAAGCTCGGCTTCATGTCGTTCTTCGTCAAGGCGGCAATCCATGCGCTGAAACTAGTCCCGCAAGTCAACTCCGAAATCCGCGGCACGGATGTGATCTACAAAAATCACTACGACATCGGCATCGCCATCGGCGGGGGCAAGGGGCTGGTCGTCCCCGTGCTCCGCCGCGCAGAGCGCATGAGCTTTGCGGAAATCGAAAAATCCATCGCCGAGTTCGCCGCCCGCGCCAAGGAAAACAAAATCGCGCTCGAGGAGCTTCAGGGCGGCACCTTCACCATCAGCAACGGCGGCGTGTACGGGTCACTGCTCTCGACACCGATCGTCAATCCTCCGCAAAGCGGCATCCTCGGCCTGCATGCGATTCAGGATCGTCCCATCGCCAAAGATAAACAGGTCGTGATCCGCCCGATGATGTACATGGCGCTGACCTATGACCACCGCGTAATTGACGGCCGTGAGGCGGTGACGTTCCTCAAGAGTATCAAAGAAGTGATCGAGGAGCCTGCGCGGATGCTGGTGGAAGTGTGAATGACCGTGCGACCGAACAGCACCAAGCGGGGAATTGAGCAGATCATTTCATCGCAGGGCGCAGCAGCTTTACGTCCGCCCAGCCGACCTGATCGCCGACATCCTGGCCGTGTCCGTAATCAACCTCCAGCGTGAGACGGCGGACGCCCGTGAGGTTTACTCCGAGGTCAACGGGCTTCTGATCGCCGCGCAGGTCAGGGTTTTCATAGAGCGGTTTGCCGTCACCAAGGACACGCACCGCTGCTCGACCAAGCTTGCCGTCGGGCTGGAGCATGCCGACCCTGGCGCGGAAAAACTCAAACTTTCCTCCGATGTCATAGTGCAGCAGACTGCGGGAATGCATCGCGATACCTTTGGCGTAAGTGCCGTCCGTCAAAGTCAGCCCTTTACCGCCCCGCAGTGATGAGTCGATGCGATAGGGCAAAATCCGGTCGAAGTAGGGAACCTGCTCGACCTTGATCGGCGTCAGCTCTGACAGGTACGTCAATCGACCGTTGATGACGTTGATCTTTGACACCCGCGCCAGCGGCAGGAGCACGTCAGCTGCCCAAATGGTCCTGACAGCCGCGGCATCATTCTTCAGGCTTGTCCATTCGCCGGAAATCATGTCGCCTGAAACAAGCGTGAAGCTCATCTGGAGCTTGTCGGACGGCGTGTATTGGTGCGTTGCGAGTACGATTCCAACAAGCCTTGCCGGATCAATCTGTCGTTCCTCGCCGCCGTAGCGGAAGATCAGGGCATCGTTGGTCAAGCCCACCACCGTGCCCCGCACACCCTGGATGCGGTCATCAGAATGAGATTTGACCAGAGCGATATCTTCAAGACCGCCATTGAGTGCCACCGATTCTGGAACATCATCGCGTAATGAGCCGGCTTGCCATATCTCCTTCACGTCTTGAAGTGGAATCGGGATTGGTTTTCCCAAATCTGAACTGGAAAGCGTGATCGTCGTAGCGGACCAGCCATCAATGAAGCCGGTAAGCTGATCGCCGCACAGGAGCACGAGTCGCCACGAGATCGCATCTGCGGGGCGGCCAGCCGCCGGTTGTGTAGTGGATGGTGAGCCGGGCTGTGTCGTACTCGACGGTTCGACCACAGCGGGGTTGACGGGAACAAATCCCGCCATGTCGATCGATACGATTTCATCCAGCCGGACGCTCTGACGCTTTTCCTTATTGCCGTCTCGGACAGCAACGGTCAGCGTGCCGGCATCGAGAGAGACAAGCTGACCGCTGAAATCCTTTCCATCAATGGTGCGCACCGTGACGCCTTGAGCGACTGATCCGACAACCAGCATGAACAGGACGGCCAGTAACTTTATTCGCTGTAACACGGAAATATTCCCCGAGAGAAATGTTGGAGAGGCTGATGGCGGCATGGAAAATATAGACTCCTGACCTCATCAGGGCACGGACGGCTGGGTAGTCGCGGATTCGTCGCGCTCCACCTGTTCCTGCGCCAGCCGACGATAGTAA
The DNA here is from genome assembly GCA_020851465.1 of Phycisphaeraceae bacterium. NCBI lineage: Bacteria > Pseudomonadati > Planctomycetota > Phycisphaerae > Phycisphaerales > Phycisphaeraceae > Phycisphaeraceae bacterium. The sequence goes on from JADZCR010000001.1 coordinate 121,350, forward strand.
CTCTGAAGCACCGCCTCGAAACCGGGTGGGAAGCCCTCGCTCGTGGCTTGAAGAATCCGCTCACGCTGCTTGGGAGAAAGTTCCGCCCAGTTTTTTCGACTGGCTTTGGGTGCGTGCAGATCGCCGATCCCACCCGGCCCGCTGGCGATATTCGAGTCTCTCATCGGACTGTTTGGGTTCGCAGGGGACATTCCCTTCCCCCCGCCGCTGCCCTTGCCGCCGCCTCCTCCGCCGGTCTGTTTTTCCAGTTCGCGGATGATCGAATCGAGATCCTTGATGATTTTGTTCTGCCTATCCTGCACGAGTTTGTCGGTCTGCTCTTTGGATAGGTCCGTTACCACCGCGTCCATTGCCTGAGTGATCTTTCCGATCCGATCGCCCTGATCTGCATCGCGTGATCCGCGCAGTCCCATATCGCCGGGCTTGATTTTGGGTTGCGGGAGACGGGGCAGGAGTTGATCGCCTCCGTCGAGGCCGCGAGCAAAGGCGGGCAACGTGAACAGCACCACGACCAGTAAGACACTCGAAGCAATTCGCATCATCACACCCTTTCGTGGTCTGCGAAGAAGCTGCCCCGCGCTTCATGCAGGAGCGGAAGACGAGGAAACGGCCTGTGTTCCTCAGCCGCCCTACTCCTTGACGCGACGCTGGATCATCTCAAGCGTGTTGCGCACCTGCGATTGATGCTCGCGCACGCTGCCGACTTTCTCTTTGAGTTCCGGAGGCAGGTCGGCTTCCGCACGCGCTCGGCGGCCATCCACGTCCAGCGTCTCTTCGTTGACCCGGACCTGAAGCAGTCGCACGATGCGCAGCTCCGAGAGCATCTTGTTTCTGCCGTCGTTCTGTCCCTGACCGCCCGGCTGGTTTCCGTTTTCCTGATTTTCGCCGTCTTCAGGCGGGGCGGAATCTTTCACCGCATCGATCAACTCCTGGAGATCCTTCTCGATCTCTTTCAGTATGGCGATAACGGTGTCGTTAGCGCGGCCGGTCTTAAGATCACCTGACACATAAATCATCCGCCTCTGAATGGATTGCAAGGCTGGCGGCAGCGCAATACTGAACTCCGTCTCCTGAATCAGCCGAATCGCCTGGTCAGTCATCTGCACGATGCGATCCTCTGACGCAGCCAGCCTCTGCGTGCTCAACACAGCCTCGCGTTCACCGGCCAGCACCTTAGGTGCCAGTGCCTGCGTGGTCTGGCGCACCTTCACCTGGCGCTCCAGAATCTGCGTGAGATTGGCCATGATCTGTTCGCGGACCTGTTTCTGAATGTCGTTGACGAGCTGATCCCGCTCTTTCTTGAGTTTGTCACGGGCGTCCTGAAGCTTTTTCGCAGCATTGCCCTGCTGGCCTCCCGCAGCACCGGCTTTCTGCTTGCCAAGGTTGCCTTCGGCACTCTTCATCTCCTTGCCCGCATCACCCAGATCACCGGCGGCATCGCGGGACTCCGGGCCAAGATCCTTCACCTCCTGCTCGATGGCTTCGGTCTTTTCGCGGTTTCGCTCCTGCTCACCTTTGAGATTCTCGAAGTCACCAGGCTCGACAGCCTCACCTTTGCCCTGCTTGTCCGCAAGCTCATCGCTGAACTTTGCCTCTCGAAGCTGCTCCTTGATCGCAGGGTCCAGCTTGGTGAGGATTGCTTCGATCTTCCTGATGCGGTCGAGCTTGATCGCCAGGTCCAGATCATTCGAGAGCAGGAGCGTGCGCAGCTCCTCAAGTTTGCGGATCACATCACGCTGCTGCTCGACGGCGGCGGCAAGCTCACGCTTGTCGATCAGCAGCCGCACGTCCTTCATCTGCTCGACAATGAGTTCCTCACGCGCCTTCTGCACAGCCAGAAGCAACCGCGCAGAGTCCTGCGGCTCAAGGTCACGGGTCAGCTCCGCGAGCTTGAACATCCGCTCCTGAAGCTCCCGCATGTAGGCCTCAGCTTTTTGTTGATCAAACTCGATCTGCTCCGCCAGATCGATCGACTTCTTCGCCGTCACCGCATCGGCAGCGCGAGCCGGCGACACCAAGCAGGACAACAACATCGCGAGAATCGCAACCATCAGCGACAGGCGAGTGTTTCCTTTAATCATTTTGTGACCTTGATTTGCAGCAACGGACGGTCTCTCATGGTACGCCGTTGATGCACCTCCTTCAATCATTTCTGGCCAGGCGGCACCGGTGCGGGCTGCGTCGAAGACGCCGGCCGGGAAGCTGGATGATCCTTGAACAGACCCTCCACCTCCTTTTGACGAATGGCATCGGTACTTTGTTTCACCTGATTCTGCAGTTTGATGACCTCGTTGAGTTGATTCAGAACATCCACAAAACTATCCCAATCAGCCATCTGTTTGAGAATGTCCCGCATCTGGACCACGATCCGCTCCTGACGGGTGATCGCTGAAGTCAAACCCTGACTGATTTTGTTGGCATCCCGGTTACCGAGCATGGCATCAAGTGCTTCACGTTGCTGAGTCATCAATCCTGCATCAAGCTGTCGGAGCGGTTCGAGAATCTTCTTCTCCATGAGATCAAACGCTTCAGGACCGCCGAGCCCGTTGAGCCGCATTTCGGTCATGGTCTCAGCCATGCTCACCGCGACACGGGCTGCGTCACGCTGCACCGCGCGGTGCTGCCGTGCGATTGCGTCCAGAGCATCGTTCGACAAGAGCGCTTCGAGTTGCTCACGGACTTTATCTGCTTCTTCCAGTGCTTTACGGAACCGCGAACGGTCGCCCTGCTGTCGGATGAGGATGTCACGGAACAATTCCTCCGGCGAGACGATGCGGAAACTCACCAGCCGCGACTGGCCGGTCTGCGCGCCGATGTATCGCTCGTCACTGGCCGTCGCCAGCAGTGTCAGCAGCGAACCCACTGCAGGTTTGAGCGGTGTCAGTTCCAGCACACGCTGATCCTGGACTTCGAGTTGAGTCGCTGGCTTTACTGGACCGTAGATCTTTTCAATCGTCTGCGTGCCAGCATTGACATCCGTTGCGTCGGGCGGGGTGAGCCGACTGACCAACTGCACGTCGGCGAGACCAAAGTCATCTCTGGCGAGCACCGTCAGCGGGATTTTTGCGATCGGCGTGACTCGCGATTTCACTCCGTTGTAAGTCAGTGTCAGTTTCGGAACCGCATCAGCTTTGAGGCCGATCATGATCGGTACAGGGAGTGAAGACAGTCCGGCCTGTGCGGAAATCAGCTCGATCTGAAGTGCGACCGGCTGCTCGTGAATCCATTCGGCCCGGTAGTGCGTCGGATCGACCCGCTCCAGTCCGGCAGGCTGCGTCGTCGCATGCTTGAGCCTGGCGTCAGAGAGCGGCACATTCGATGTGACCGTCAACGTCAGCTTCGTCCTGGGTAGAAAAGCCAAATCCGATTCACCAGCACTGAACGTATGCGTCTGCGGCTCACGATTCGTCGGATGTTTGGAAATCAGTTCGATGTGCGTGATGCGCGGGCGATCGACGGGAAACAGCATAAAGGAGTCAGGCGCATCATCACCGCCACCCAACTGCACCTCCACCTCCTGCTGCACGGGGGCGAAGTCGTGTCGGAAATCTCCATCAGCAAATCGCGTCATCGTGCTGGCGACCAGCGGTGTATCACCGCCGCGCACGCGGATCCAAACGGAGTCCGGCGAAGTGCTCTGCTGACCATTGAGGACACGCAGCACATAAGGCTCGCCGCGAGGCACGACAATCCGTCCATCCTCAAGGCCAACGATGACCAGATGCGTCTTCTGCGGCCAGGGTTGACGGGAGCCGGCGAACCACCTTCGCGCCCAGAGTCCAGCCGTCGCCGGCCAGATCACTGCCCAGCACACCGGCAGCAGCAGCAGGCCCAGGATGATCGCAAGATGCAGTCGCTGACGGTTGCGATCAAGAGGTTGAAGGAAGTCGATGTCCGCAAGAGATTCGTGGCTGCGCTGCACAGCAGCGAGCACCATCGCCGAAGACGGCGGTGAGCCGCCTTCAAGCAGATCAGGCAACTGAAGCACGGTCGCGACGCGCTGGGAGATGGGGACGCGGGTTTCGGTCGTTTGGCTGTTGCGGGCGGATTCACGCTGTGCCGCCTCGATCGCCACCGCCAGCGTAATCATGTCGAGCGGATCGCGCAGCGGACGGATGAGCCACCGCCACACCGCATAGCCTGCGATCACCAGTGCGACTGTCAGAAATATGATGCGGGTGACGACATTATTGAGATGAAATTCGTAATCGATTACGAAGCTCAACAGCGCCAGCACCAGCACCACGCCGAACACTCGCGCCAGACCGCTGATGGCGAGGTGCAATTTTACCGCCCGACGGAAGCGCGCGAGTCGCCGCGCCAGCCCGCGTTGCAGGTCGGTGAGGTCAACGGATTGGAGGTCGAGCGTCGTCATATTCAGATCAGCCGATATTTTTTACGAAGCAGCCATTCGGCGACGATAGCCGCCAGAATCGACACCCACAGCAACGGCGCGTGCCAGACTTCCTGCCGGTCTTCCAGCACGCGGGCTACTCGTTTGACCTTGAAGGCGTTCGCCAGTTCGTCAATCTGCTCGAAGTTGTAAACCGCCCCGCCGGAAGCTTTGGCGATCGCGTCCAAAGTCGCCCGGTCCTGTGTTGGGCGGTCGTATTCAAGGCTGGGTAATTCCACCGGAAACTGGAGCGTGGCTGCACGAGGTGTCGCGCCGGTCGCACCGTCAGCGGCGGACGGACGATCGCCCGTCCAAACACGCACCAAGTGCGGGCCGGGACGCGAAACGCTGAAGGTCGATTCAAACGTACTCCGGTCGTCTCCCCTGGGAGCCAGCGTCAGGGAAAGCGGCGGTTGGTTGGCAAACTCCACTTCTCCGTGCAGCACATCAATTCCTGCGTCGAGGTCGTTCGGATTCACAAAGTGGGCGGACAACGTGACCTGACTGCCGGGGCGATAGGTCGCGCGGTCGGTCGTCAGCGTGTATGGATAGCGTCCGCCGAGCTGTTTGCTCCGTCCGGCACGGTCGATCATGCGTGCCCAGAAGCCGTCGAAGTATTGATCATCGAGGTAGCGCCAGCGGTACGTGCTGTCGAACCCGACAAAGAAAGTCCGACCGGGGCCGACCAGTTGTGTCGCCAGCAGGACGTGCGGACCGTACTGATTTCGCATACGCGGATCGCCATGACGCGCTAATACGGTGGCACCGGGCTTGGCGCGGGTCACCGGGAAATGCCAATACATTCCCGGAAGGCTGGCGAGGATTTTTTCGTTTTCTTCCGGGGTCGCTCCGAATTGAAAAATCGGATCGCTGCGTCCTTCGGGGGTGATGTCCAGCCGCCACGGTTCGCGCGAGCTGATCTTGACCGAAACTTCGCTGTGAAAAAGTCCAGGCTCAACAACCACGGGCAGAATCGACGCCCATGCCGTCGAAGGATCACCCTGACGCTCCCAGAGATGCCGCGTCATGCGCTCACCCGCGACATAGATCAGCCCGCCGCCTGCCTGACCGACGAAATCTTCCAGCATCGAGGGAAAGTTCTGCGGCCAACCTTCGGGGTCGGGATCGTAGAGCACGACGCAGTCGTAGTCGTTCAGCTCGGCTGGGGTGCGCGGGAGTCGGCGAATCGGCGAGGTACCGGGCTGCTCGTAGTCAGCGTCGGCAGACTGGAGCCAGCTCGACAGGTCGATGCCCTTGTCGCGCATCAGCGCGTTGCGGATGAACTGCACTTCCGGGAAGGTGCTGCCGGCTATCAGAAGCACACGAATTTTCTGCCGAATCACCCGCACCTCCGCCAGCGCGGTGTTGTCATCAACGGTCAACTCCGGGCCTACATCCACCACCGACACGCGGAAATCAAGGCGGGTCGGCAATTGCTCGCTGAAGTCAAAGACGACCGTTTGCAGCGAACCGGTTTCACCAAGTGTGATCGACTGGCGTGAGACTTCTTCCCATGTATCAGCGTCACGGCGACGTTCGAGCAGGACCGTAGCCGTGCTGCCATTCATGCCGCGCGACTCGACAATGGCTTTGAGCTGGTTCGTGTCGCGTACAAACACCACCGGGTCAACATCGAGCTTCGACAGCTTGATGTTGCGCGGTCCCTCGGCGGTACCTGCGGCCATCGTCACGATCGGCACACCTTCGCTGCCGGCGTATTCGGCTGCCTTGACAGCAGGTTCGCCGGTATTGGATTGACCGTCCGTGATGAGCAGAACACCCGCGATGGGCTGACCGCGATAAGCGTTAATCATCTCGCGGATCGTGGTTCCAATACCGGTTGATGTGCGATCAATGCCATCAAGCGATGCCTGTTCCGCCGGCTGTGTCGCCGCGACCGCGATCGGCCGCCCGGTAAAAAGCGTCTCGCGCCAAAGCCTGTCTCCGCCGGACTCCAGTCGCTGCTTGAGTGTCGCAGCCAACGCACGGTCCACGAGCGCGGACCGTGGAGTGTCCCGTACCTGTGTTGAACCGCCTGAAAGATTCAACACCGCAGCAATATGATCCGCACGCGAGCTGTCCTGATATGCATCCTTGAGGTCCATGCTCTCGGACACGTCTTTGAGCACGAGTAGATTCGACGGCTGCCACTCGTTGCGGGTAAACACGACTACCGGTTCGAGAAGCATCACCACCACACCCAGCAATGCGAGGATGCGCAAACTCGTGAGCATGCCACGGACTGCAAGCGTGAGGTTGCGGCCTTCCTTTTTATAAAGCCATGCTGTACCCCACGTCGCAACCGCGAGCAGCACAAGGATGGCCAGTACCCAGTCACCCGATGGCCGTGAAAGCCATTCGAGATGCCACGAACCGCTGTCACCCTGGGTCCAGGGTGCGCTGTCGGTACCGAGGAGAATTTCAAACAGCTTGCGAAGCACGATTCCTCACTGAGCGGACAGAGTCCGCCACGGTTGGTTTTCCAGAGGCGGCATCGCCCGCCTATCGTTCACGCCCGACCCACACCGCCAGCATCGACTCGATCACAAGCAACGCCAGCAGGGCGGTTGCCAGAGTGCGCCATACTTCTTTTCCCGACTGTTGAGCTTTTTCCGCAGTAACACCCTTGGTATGCACAATCTGGGGTTGAAGACGACCCATAAGCCCGGCGAGTTGTCCGTCGGCGATTGGCTCAAGCTCGCTTTCACCTGCATCGATATTCACCGCGAACAGATGGCTGTGCGGCTTGCCCTGAATGTCTTTCCAACTCATCAGATAAATGCCCGCGCGACGGGTATCAAGATAGCGCAACACAAATCCGCCCTCCGCGGGTTCAACGAGCAGCGGTTGCACCGAATCACGGTGAGGCACAGCGATGTTCGGTTCAAGCGGGCGATCCGGGCCGTGAAACGCATACACCAGCGGTTGACCGACGCTGACATTGTCCTGCTGGCTGCTGCCTCGTGTGAGATTGAGTGCTGCTGCCCGAACCGCGAGCACATAGGTCGGTTCGATAGGCCAGTCGCTCCACTGTCGATCGGCTGTGGTAGTCAGGAGAATGACACGGCCAAGTCCCACCATTTTTTCCACCACGGCCGGTCGGCCGTCAGGCCCATTCCACCGCGCAAGGATGCGCACGCCCTCGACACCCTTATCCGGCACGGTGATACCCATGTATTTCCGCGCCTTGATCCGCGAGAGCGAAGCGGTGCTGATCCTCCGCAGCAACTCCAGCGGCGATGTCTCCACTGGCTCAACGACCAGACCGGTGACCGCCTCATCGACTACACCATCGAGCTGTGCGGGCAGCAGCCCCTTGCCGCCGGCGAATAAGCGATCATTCCATGCGAGCGGTTCGACCTGCTCACCCATGAAGATCATGGCACCCGTGCCGGCACGGACGAGACGATCCAGCGCGCCGGCCTGCTGCGGTGTCAAAGATGCGACATTCGCCAGCACGATTACATCAGGCGGCGCCTCCTGACGCGGCGCGGTGAGCCACGCGGGATCGGTGACATGCTCAACGTGCCAGGAGTCGTTGGCAGCGGTGAACGCGAGCGACAGAAAATCGGTTTCACTCTCGAACGGGTTGGCACCGGGTTCACCATCAATGAGCACCAGGTCGAGTTTTTCCCGCACCACACTGGCCACATATCGCGTGTTGTCCTCCGTCAGCGGATCACCCGCACCGGGTAATGCGAGCGTGATGGGAAAGTTTCCCGGTTTATCAAACCGAACAGAGAGCGGCAGCACGCTGGTTTCCGCAGGCGGCAGCTCAGGCAGCATCGTCGGCCGCTGCTGTGAACCGACGGTCAACGTCGCCTGCTCCGACGGTGCGGCGGCGGCGTTGTCATTACGTACCTGTGCCCGCAGATTGACCGCTGAACCCGGCAGTGCGATTGCATCTTCCTGACGCAACTCCGTCAGTGCCACGTTCCCGGTCTGCCGACTACCAACATCCAAGATCCGCAGCGCAACTCCCTCGGCTGCCCATCGCTCCGCGAATGCGGTCACGCCGGAGTCCCAACCTTTTTTTCGCAAGTCGGTGATGATCGTGACTTCTTTTGAAGGGAACGTCGCGGTGCGCAGGTCCTCGTCGATCTTTTCGAAGACCGCGCCCCAGTTACTCAGCGTGTCCGACAGCTCGAGGCTGTTGATGTTTTTCTGAAGCTGGGCGAAGGCCTGCTTGTGCGATTCCCTGGCCAACGTGGCCTGCGGCATGGAAGTAACACGGACAGTCAGCGTGTCCTGAGAGCCGACGGATTCGACATATTTCGCTGCGACTTGGATCGCCTGAGTAAATGCGGATTGCGGCTCAGCGCGATAGCCCATGCTCAGTGAATCGTCGATCACCAGCACACGTGATGTCCGTCCGCGCCCGCCCAACATGCCCGAAAGACCTGCTGCCGAAACCATCGGCCGCGCCACAGCCAATATCAAGACTGCAATGACGAGCATCCGCACGAGGAGCAGAAGCCACTGTTCGAGTTTTAGACGCCGCCGGTTTGTGCGCAGCGTGAGCTTGAGATACTGCATCGGCGCCCAGTCCACGACCTGAAACCGTCGCCGATTAAGCAGATGGATAATCAGCGGGATACCGGCGAGCACCAGGCCGCCCAGAAGCAAGGGACTGAGGAACTGCATGCGCCTATTCTCCCGTTTCCGTCTGAGGCGCAGTAGCAGGCGGGGACGTTGTCGGCGTGGCCGGCGGGGCAAAACGCTGGTCGCTGGTCATGCTCCCGCCGCGACGAAGCCCGGCAAATCGCTGACGCTGATGCAGGTAGAAACTCATCGCTTTGCCCAGGTCTTCGTTGGTCTTGATTAGCAGATGATCGATCCCGCCAAACCGGCATCGTTTGCCGACTTCACCAATGAACTCCTCCATTGCATGTTTGTAGGCTTTACGAAATGCCCAAGGCTCCGCGAAGATTTCCTCAGAACCTTCGATATCCTTGAATAACACCGAGTCATTGAATGGCAGCTCGATCTCGTCGGCATCGAGCACCTGGATCACGATGATTTCATGACCCTGATACTGGAGCCTGCCGAGTCCTTTATAGAACGAGTCGAGGTCCGTCAGCAGGTCGGAGATCATCACAACCAAGCCGCGATTGCGGATCTGATCGGCGACTTTGCTGATAGCCGACGCCAGACTCGTCTGTCGCTGAGGTCGAGTCTTTTCGATCACATCGACGAGCTTGGCCATCTGCGAAGGGGTGGCCGCGGCACGGAGGAATGCCCGCTCCTCTTCGTCGAAGATCGCCAGCCCCACCGCATCACGCTGACGAATGAGCATCGTGGCGATGGAACAGGCGATTGTCGCGGCGTAGTCCCACTTGGTCCACGAGGTTCCCGCTGCGGCAGCGGCACTTTTGCCGCCATAACGCATTGATGCACTGGCGTCGAGCAAAATGGTGCATCGGAGGTTGCTTTCTTCTTCGTATCGCTTGATGAAGTAGCGGTTCGACCGGGCGTAAGCGCGCCAGTCGAGGCGTTTAAGGTCATCACCCGGCGCGTACTCACGGTAATCGGCAAACTCCACGGAGACACCGTGCAGCGGGCTGCGATGCAGACCGGAGATCGAGCCCTCGACGACGTGCTGGGCGCGCAATCCCAGCCGCGTGATCTGTGCGAGGACTTCAGGCTTTAAGTACGCCGGCGACTCGGGCATGGCTTTCCTCGCCGCTCTTCTGAAGCGGGGTGACGCGGATGAGTTGTTCAATCACGGTGTCGGGCGTCTGGCCTTGCGCTTCGGCGTGATAGTTGAGCACCATTCGGTGACGGAGTACCGGCTTGGCCATTGCACGGAGATCCTCGATGTCCACTTCCGGACGGCCATCGAGTGCTGCTCGTGCCTTGGCAGCCAGAATCAGCGACTGCCCGCCGCGCGGCCCGACACCCCAGAGCACCCACTCCTTCACAAAGCTCGGAATACCCGGCTCACCCGGACGGGTCGAACGGATCATGTTCATCGCGTAATCAAGGCAGAAATCACTGATCGGCACACGCCTGACGATGTCCTGAAGCTGGAGCATTTCCGCGCCGCTCATCACCGGCGAAGGTTCGACCGGTGTCCCGCCGGTCATCAGACGGTAAATCTTTCGCTCGTCGTCCGCGTCGGGATATTTCACAAATACCTTGATGAGAAATCGATCCAGTTGAGCTTCGGGTAACGGATAGGTGCCCTCCTGCTCAATCGGATTCTGCGTCGCGAGCACAAAGAACGGATCAGGCAGCGGATAACGCTTACCCCCCGCGGTGACCTGTCGCTCCTGCATTCCTTCGAGCAATGCGGCCTGAGTCTTCGGAGGCGTGCGGTTGATTTCATCAGCCAACAGCACATTGGTGAACACCGGGCCATGAAGAAAACGGAACGACCGCTCACCCGTGCCGCCTGCGGAAGCTCGATCCTCGTACATCACCTCGGTGCCGGTGATGTCGGTCGGCATCAGATCGGGAGTGAATTGAATGCGGTTGAACTCAAGCGACAAGCTCTGCGCCAGCGTGCGCACCAGCAATGTCTTCGCCAGGCCGGGTACACCCTCCAGGATGCAGTGTCCGCGAGCGAAAAGACAGACCAGGAGTTGATCGACGACCTCCGTCTGGCCGACGATCACACCGCTGATCTGCTCGCGGATTCGGTCGCGCCCGGCACGGAGGCGATTCAGCGCGTCAAGGTCGGCATCGTATTGCGCTTGCGTCAAGGTTATCTCCTGATTAGCTGCCCAAAGCTGATTCACTGCATCCCATTCCGATCAGCGCTGATAAATCGGTAGAAACTTGTAGGGCAACTGAAGGATGGTTAGCGCAACGCTCGTACCGTAAATCTGACCGATCCCGTCACCGCTCCATGATCCATCCGGTTTTTGCAGGGCGATTAACTGATCTCGTGTTGCCGGGAAGTAATTGTCCCAGTGCTTATCACCAGCCTGATAAAACGCCTGTGCCGCATACAGATGGGTGTAGTAATCGTGACCTTCACCCTTGCTCCAGCCGGTTTTGATTTTGAACTGTTTCTCGACGTATTCCATGCAGTCGTTGGCGAGCTTGGAATCGTATTCGCCGGCGTTGTAGAGCGTTGCGATGGCAGCCGCGGAAATCGGCAGGCGTGTTTGCCCGCCGCCGCGGCCGCCGCTGTAAGAATACTCGATGCCGCCTTCCGCAGTGCGGCATCGTTCGAGGTATCGCACCGCTTCCTCAATGGTCCCCTTGGGCACGGTAAATCCCGCATTGTGGGCTGCGCGGAGTGCCTGCATCTGCGTCACGGTGACGGATCCTTCATCGCCACCGCCCGGCGTATAAGTCCAGCCTCCGATGGGACTCTGTCCCTTGGCGGTCAGATCAATCGCTCGGATGATGATTTTTTTCAACCGCTCGCGCACGCGATCATCGTTTTCCATCCCGTGTACGGAAGCAAGAAACATCAGTGCAAACCCGTGACCGTACATCGGCCGGCCTTGCTCCTGAGTAGGTCCGGTGATCAGACCCGACTCCGTGGTGTTGCGTGAAAGAAACTCCACGATTCGTCGGACGTTGTCCGCGTAGGGGCCGCGAGTGGGCGTGTTGCCGTTTGCCAGAAATGCCATCCCCGCCAGCGATGCCATGCTCACCGGATAGGCAGAGCCGTCATTTCCGTTCGACCAGTAGCCGTCTTGATTCTGCGTTTTGGCGAGGTATTCCAACCCGGCATTTACAGCCTTGAGCGTGCGCGGCGTGATATGACGCGGATAGAGGTCATCCGCCCGCGTCTGCTGGGTAAACAGCATCGCTGTCAGCAGCCACGTCAACACGAGCGTCACACCTTGTCGCCGCATCATGCTTATCCGTTACCCGCTCGACAGACGCGCCGCCGAAAAACCAATCCGCGCAACCGTCGTCGTTACTTACGACCAGCCAGCATCAGAGTTCCTCAGAGTGGCATTCCACCCCGATTGGGAAAGCTGATTCTATCCGAATATTGGACGCTCCGATGCTCTCCGGGTTCCACGGTTTTGAGCATCTGAAGCACTCTTATCGCACTAACAAAGTACTCCGCATCATGATTCCCGGCGTGCCAGCCGAATCGCTAAAATTCTGTCATGTCTGCAACCTCTGTTTGGCCAGCCGAAAATCTTCGTGAAGTGCAATCGCTGGTGAGTGAGATGGAATCACGCGATGGGCTGGCTCCGCTGGACCTCGATCGCTTCTGGGCGGATGACCAGATCGCCAGCAAGGATCCGTTTGGAAAGGCCATTCCACAGTGTGCGTTTGGTGCGACACTGACGCGCGAGTGCGTGTTTGATGAGCTGGGGCTGGAAGAAGACCATTGGAAACTGGACCACGACCCGCAGTGGCGCAACCGTGTTTTCAAGGAATACAACGACAAGGCGGAGCGTATCGTTGGCCGGCGCATTCTGGATGAGTCACCCTACGATCCGGATTTGGCTTATCCACCCGTCAAAGGTCTGCATGATGTATTCGAAGCTCAGAACGTCTGGCACGGCAATTCGTGGTGGCTTCATTCATCCGCTCACAGTGAAGACGAGTTGAAAGCTCTGCTTGATCGCGTGGATGCTCGCGATATCCGCCAATTGATCCTGCCGGAAAACTGGGAGAGTCATAAAGCAAGGCTGCGAGCACGAGGAATTCGAAACGGACTTTATCGCAGTCAACGTGGTCCGGTGACCTTTGCCACCTCGATTTACGGTGCGGAGGAATTGCTCTATCTGATTTTGGATCGACCAGCACTGGCGGAACGACTGCGCGACACGATCCTGCGTGTCATGCTGGAAATCGCCCGTATCTTGGACGACGAAGCAGGCTATACGCCGGTGACGGCACCTCGTGGATTTTCTTTCTTTGACGATAACTCCTGCCTGCTATCACCGGAGATGTACCGCTTCTTCGGCTGGCCGATCCTCAAAGGTATCTTTGACCGCTATGCACCCAATCCGGGTGACCTGCGCTATCAACACTCCGATTCCGACATGGGACACCTGCTGCCGCTGCTCGGCGAGTTGCGGCTGACGGGGGTCAACTTCGGACCGCGTGTCATGGTCGAAGACATCCGTGCCCATCTGCCCGAAGCAATCATCTATGGCGAGATGGCACCATTCACCTACAGTCGAAATGAACACGTCAACATCGTCTGTGAGTTTCTGCGCGACTTCCGAATGGCGGGAGATTCTCGAGGACTCGTCTTCGCCACCGCAGGTTCGATCAATAACGGCACACGACTCACAAGCATGCGACTGGCGATGGCTGCTGTCCAAAGATTCGGAAGGTACGGTTGAAGTGATCAACCACGAACCGGAAGAAGCCGCCTTCCGTTCTCTTCACAAACATGGCATGACGTCGAACTCGGTCATCGACCGGGTCGGGTGCGATATGCATTGATGCTGCCAAAGGTTTCCCACGTCCAATGCTCGGTGGTGTAACCAGATCGACGAGTGGCGACCTCACGATATTCAGGAAGGGATGTTGACGCCAGATCGAGTCCAGACCAGATCACGCTGCCGTCAATCCACAAGGTGTTTCCGCCATCGGGCAGAATCATTCCTTCCGCGGTGAGCGTTTTACAGACACCGAAGCGATTGTGTGCTGAAATCCAACCGTAGGGCAGGCGTCCGATCATGTCCGCTGCCATGGGCTTGGTGAGTGAAGGATCCCAAGTCAGACCATAGTAAACCTGTGTCGCTCCATAACGATCCTGCGCCAGACCGCGTACTTCGGGGCGTACATAATCGCGCAGCGGCTGGACCGAGTAAGTATCACCCTGATGGGCTGGATACTCGGAATAGAGTCTGCCGTCACCATCCCTGCCGAGGATCGGCATGGTCCAGCCGTTGAGCATTGGTCGTGTGTATCCGCTCCAGAAATATAGCTGCGACCAGTTACGGCCGTAGGGGTCAGTGACCAGCGGTCCAAAGTAATGCGCTGTATCCGGCTTGACTACGTTAATGTCACCCAGCAAAGCTGGACACCAGCGGATGCTGTCAGCCCAGACATCGCGCCAATATGGAATAGGTGTGCCGTAAATGTCCAGCGCGTTGGGGGAAAAGCCATACCAGTCTTTGTAACCCAGCAGCCACCGATTGAAGTCGGACATGTAGATTTCGTTGCCCAGGCCCATCTGCCGCAGGTTGCTGGCGCATTTGACGCGCAACACCGTAGCGCGTGCTCTCTGCAATGCCGGCAGGAGCATGGCCACAAGCATCGCAATAATCGAAATCACGACCAGAAGTTCGATTAAGGTAAACGCCGCTGGTGTTCGTTTTTTCATCGGTCGTCACCCTGTATCACCGCAGCCGCCTGATCAACCGTGCATCCGTCTTGAATCTGACCGTCTGCCGTTCGGTAATCTTTTCCATCAACGACCGGACTGGGCGTCCATGAACCGAGTCCAATCCTGCAAAGCCCTTTCGAGATGATCGCTCATCGATTGGGCTGCCCGCGTCGTATCGCCAGCGGCAATCGCACGCATGATTTTGTAGTGTTCTCTGCACATGCGGGCGATGTGTTTGACTGCGTTTGCTCCGGTGATCGGAGGCACAGCCATGCCGCTGAAGAATTGATGAAGGAGTTGCATCTCGCTGACAATGCGAAGCATTTGCTGATTGTCCGCGGCCTGCAACACAAACTGATGGAACCGCTCGTCAAGCTCGTGGAACTGCTGCCGATGGGTGGCGGATATGTCACAACCACCCGCATCGCGAATAACTCGTGCAACTTGACGCATCTGACGAACAACAAACTGAAGTTCCGCCAGCAGTCCGGGCGTGATACGACGGGCTGCGTAAGCAGCTGACGCCCGCTCCAGAGCCAACCGCGTTTCCATAGCCTGACGCATTTCCTGAGCACTAGGCTCCTTGATAAATGCTCCCAGACCAGGCACCTGCACAACTAAGCCTTCGCGCTCAAGTCGGCGAATCGCCTGACGCATCGGCGTCCGACTTACACCAACTTCCTTACCCAATACTGCTTCGCGCAAAGCGACACCCGGAGCCAAGGAACGACTGAGCAGCTTTTGTCGCAAATGAGTGTAAGCGCGATGTTCAAGGGTAACCGACATGATTTCGGAAGAAAGTATACGTCGTATACCATCACTGTCAATAATTTTTACCGTTGACGTGAATAGTTCATATCCACTTGTTAATTATCGTGTTTTGATCGTCATAACCTTCGGGCATTACCGTACTTTTTCAGGGTTGGTGGCTGGTTGTTCGTGATATAAAAGTCTCTTTTCGATGCGGCAAAAATTCACATCCATGCCAGTTGAATCCACCAACTGCTAAAAAATGCTTGCGGTACGCTGTTGACGGGTTACCCGCAATTAACCTGAGGCGGTCACCCGTGAAAACTCTGGTGGAAATGAATCATGACCAGCGCGCGTCAACGAGTGGAAGCAGCACTTCGAGGCGGACACTCAGAATGCGTCCCCTTCTCCATCTACGAATCCATGATTCCGCAGTGTGTCGATGAGCGAAAAATGCGCAATCGCGGGTTGTGCATCGTTGATCGCTCCGTGCCGGTGGTGCGGACCCATCGGCCTAACGTCAAAGCGAGGCAAGAGGTTTATTGGGAGGGCAGCCGGCAATTTACGCGAACGTGGTACGAAACACCTGTGGGAACTTTGACGTCTCTATCCGAGGCAGGCGGTTTCACTTCCTGGCTGCATGAGAAGCCCTTCAAGAGTCCGGACGATTATCGTGCCTTGCGATTCTTCATTGAGGATGAGCAGTACGAGCCTTGTTACGACATATTTCAGCGCCGACAGGAGGAACTGGGTAACGATTTCATTCTCAGGCCGAATCTCGGCCTCGAACCCATGCAGTTGCTCATCACCGGCGGATTAATCGACATGGAGGAATACTGCGTGCAGTGGTTTGAGAATCGTGATGAGATTCTCAAACTCTATGAGGCTGTAGTCGCCCAACGCCGAAAGCTCTATCCGCTGGTGGCCGCCTCTCCGGCTGGGCACACGAACTACGGCGGAAACGTGGTACCCGATATCGTCGGCCTGGAGAACTTCAAGAAATACTGGGTGCCCCACTACAACGAAGCCGCGGAGGTATTTCATCGTCACGGCAAACTGCTGGGCTGTCACTTCGATGATGATTGCAAGTTACTTTCCGGTGCCATTGCCGAGTGCGACCTCGATTATGTGGAAGCTTTCACTCCCGCGCCAGATTCGGATATGACGCTGGCGCAGGCGCGGGAGGTTTGGCCGAATAAGGTTCTGTGGCTGAACTTCCCCTCGTCGCAACACCTGTGTTCGGATGAACAGGTCCGAAAAATCGCATTTGATCTGGTGGATTCGCTTGCGAGCGTGGATGGTCTGCTCGTGGGTGTGACGGAGAACATGCCGCCGGAACGCTGGCGTAACAGTTGCACGTCCATCATGGACGGCTTGGAAGACCACGCCAAGGCACATCCTGAACGGTACCGCTGATGATCTTTCGCGGATCGCAGCGACCGTCGATCACGTACTCGAGTTGGCTAGTTTCCGCTCAATTTTCTCGATCGCTGCGACCATATCTTTGGCGGAAGCAAAAGGCGGATGTTCGGGGTCGTCGGGCTTGAGCACCTCGGCCGTCAGTGCCGCCAGTGCCTTGGCTTCCCGGCTATCCGGTCGGTATGCCACCAGGCCCTCAAAATCCGGGTTACTGTGCGGGTCGTTCATCTGGAGAGCCAGATAAAAAATATCCACGCCTTTGTCCACCTTCTGATGGCTATCTACGATCATGCGTGAGGTGACTTTGCCGCGGCGCATCATCTTGCCCAGATCGCGTTGAATCTGCGAGGTGGTCATCATTTCGTCAAAGAGCGTGCGAAGCATTGGATTTTCGGAAAGGTTTTCATCCACCCGCACTGCCGAGCCAAAATCGATGAATCCAACCCCTCTGGGGGTGATGACGAAGTTATCAAGTCGCAAATCGAGATGGATTACGCGAGCCTGATCGTGGAGAACGCTCAGAAGCTCCGCGCTCTGCCGGGCAAACTCAAGCTGTGTAAGCGGCGCGCTGCCGTTGCGCAACCACTCAAGATAGAGTTTGCGTACAAAGCCGTTGGAGTCTTTTTGCAAGTCGATAATCTGCGGTACACGCGCGTTGTACGGAGCAGGCAGGTCGCGGCGGAGGATCGACAAAAATGCAGCTTCGCGGGTCAGAAACACCGGAAATATTTTTTCGACCAGCTTGCGGGCACCTTTGACGATCGTGTCCATCGACGCCTCAGGCAGCCGCTCGCGCAACCGACCGATGACATTATCCAGCTCTGGAATCTGCTTAAGTACCGCATAGCCGGTGCGCGGCGGAGGGCATTTCACCAGACGGACGTCATAGGTAAACCGCTCCGTCGTCTGCCCCGGCTGAATGAGCAGAATCTTCCGCGCAGCAAAATAATGCAGCACTTTACCCAGACCGGGAATAGGTAAACCGAGAAACCGCATGCGCATCGAGGCTGGCTCACGCTCGACAATAAAGCCGCGCCGGTCACGATATTTCGTAGCCAGCTCAACTACCTCCTGCTCGCTGCGCGATACAAAGACGAATTGACCGCCCCAGCGCAAGCGGTTGAAAACATCCTGCGGCAGCGATGGCTGCCCGGTGCTGGCGAACACGTAATCCAGCGGGGCTGATGACGTGGATTCCGCGTGACTCGCATGACCCGATACATCACCTGGAAAAAGCGGCGGTAAAAAGCGGCTACGGTCCCGGAACTCAGGATCATGCTCAAATACACCCGCCCGTACTGCACGGATATAGCTATCGCCTTTCGAGGGGCGAGGATCACCCGCGGCCCCGACGCTGCCGCTGGAAATCGAACTGGTTGTGCTGCTTCCCGCCAAGACTAATCATCCATGCCGCGACCTAATCGACGCGGCGGGGACATCTTAACGGAGGTGGCTCAACATGTTCGCAACCACTCCATGCGGGTGAGTGCTTTGATATCTCATACCCTGTCCTAAAAATCTGCTTGGTTATACTGCCCAGTTCATCTCCGTGAAGTCTGGAGTTCTCCACCCTCACGGAAACCTACTTTTCGGAACCCTCTCATGTATATGGATCGACTCTCAGCAGCACAGGTCATGGCTCTTTCCCGTGACACGATTGTTGTCCTGCCGCTTGCCAGCATCGAGCAACACGGACCGCACCTACCCGTGGGTACCGACTCGTTTATTGGTCAGGGCATCGTGGATCTGCTCGAAGCGGAGTGCCCGGAAACACTGCTGATGCTGCCCATGTTGAAGTTCGGATGCAGCGAACATCACATGTTTTTCGGTGGGACGCTGACGCTCACACACGAGACTTTTAAGCAGGTAGCTCTCGAAGTCATTGAGTCGATGTACCGCCACGGTTTCAAGCGATTTCTCATTACGAACTCGCACGGCGGAAACCGCTCCGTCGGCGGAGTCATCGCAGAAAAAGCTTCCATTCACTGGCCCGACGCTCAGACCATCTTCGTCAGTTGGTTTCAGCTTGCTGCGGCAAAGCTCAAACCGTTGGTCGAAGGGGCTTATCCCAGCGTCGGTCACGCATGTGAGTTCGAGACCAGCGTGATGATGGTTCTTCACCCCGACCTCGTGAACATGAAGAAAGCCCAGGACGACGGCCCCGCCAGCGATGTCTCGCCATTTAAGGGCGATTTACTCGGCGGGTCGAGCGCAGCGTGGGCGCGACCGTTCCATGTCATGACGAAGCGCGGTGTCTTTGGCCGTCCGACACTGGCGACGCCGCGCAAAGGACAGCGCATTTTGGATGTGACCATCGGTGAATACAAAGTGATGCTCGAAGCAGCGTGGCCGGGATCGACAAAACGTCATTCCGCTTCAACTGCTGCTTCCGACCGACGTACCAAAAAATCCCGCAGATAAAGTCAACCGCATATGAGCAACCGCAAGAAGCCAACTACGAAGAGTATTGAATACGGCGTCGCCGGTCAGACACCCCTGATTCCCGGCATGAATACCGGATCGTGGGGAAATGAATCGCCGCGACCAACGCCGGTGCGCCCAAAGGCGTCTGGAGGTTCACGATTACAGGGAGTGGGTATGCGAATCAAAGATATTGAAATCTTCTGGCTTGATGTGCCGTTCCATCCCATACCGCAGCGAAACATGCAACGTCAGCAACACGGCTGGCGCATCTGTGAAATGTGCCGTGTCACGGGGGAAAACGGCATGGTCGGCATGGGTGAGACGCTGCCCAATTACACCTGGGGCAAAGTCTCGCAGGCTGCGATCGAGCGTGCCAAAGGCGGCAACGTATTCGAACTTATGTGGGACGACTCGCTCGGAGCCGGCCTGCAAATGGCACTGTTTGATCTGGCGGGTAAGGCAGCCGGCGTGCCGGTTCATCGCTTGCTCGGCCAGAAACACCGCGATCACTGCCCGATCTCCTGGTGGGGAATCGACATGTCGCCGGAGGACTACGCCAGCGAGACGCGCGCCGCGGTCAAAAACGGTTACACCAGTTTCAAACAGAAGGCTCGCCCCTGGTGGGATGTATTCGAGCAGATTCGCCTCTCTGCTGCGGAGGTCGATGATAATTTCAAGTTCGATTACGACTTCAACGAACACCTCGTCAATGCGTCACACGCGCTGCCCGTGCTCCGAGAGCTAGACACCTGGAAGAATGTCGCCATTTTTGAAGAGCCGATCCCACGCGGGGACATCGAGGGTAATAAGCGTATCCGTGCCCAGCTACGCAGTTCCATTGCTTTGCACTATGTCGGTCGCGACGTGGTCTGCAATCTTCACCACGATATGTGCGACGGCTACGTGGTCGGCGGCGGAGCTTCCACCGTCACCCGCGCCGGTCATCTTTGTCAGGAAGCCAACAAGATGTTCTGGCTCCAGCTTGTGGGTACCGCGTGGACTACCACGATGGCGATGCACCTGGGAGCTGTGCTCCAGAACGCACAATGGCCGGCTGTCACCTGCATGAACATGTACGTCGATCAACTGGTGAAAAATCCGCTCAAGGTCGAGGGTGGATTTATCACTGTGCCCGACAAACCGGGTCTTGGTATCGAGTTCGACGAGCGAGCGATGAAGTATCAGGTCAAGGGACCGGAAAAGGCACAGGCCGACGCGATCTACGCCATTGTTCGCCCCAGCGGTCAAAAAATCTGGTACCCCGGTGAGTATGGACCCTATGGATTCTGGACACAGTGCTGGGCTGGCAACGTGCCGATCTGTGAACGCGGTGTGCGTCTCGACACGTGGGCCAATGACGAATCGAAAGAGTGGAAGGCCATGAAAGAGCGGATACTTTCCAACGGGCCGGTATGGGAGTCACCCACACACGGCCCCTCGCGAGCGATCAAGCCTCGCAAAAAGCGCTAGGCAGTCGGGCTTCCAATCTCACGGAAAAACCCGACCGCTCTCCTATTTCACGTAAACCTCCGCAAGGTGGGCGGTCTCTTTTTCAGGGGCTGTGATCCACACGCGCACCGCCCGGGTACTGATCGGCGCATCAAGTGACATATCCGACCGAACAGCCGTATTACCCTTGACGCTGCGTGCTGTTTGCCACGATTTGCCGTCCCAGGTTTGTATGGCGAAATCTTTTCCGATATTGCCTTCAGTCCAGAGCAAGGAAACAGTGGTAACGGTCTGCTGGTCGTCAAACCTCACAGCCCACCAAGCTGGAAATTCGGGCTTGCGGCCTTCGTTGGGGTCGGTTTGATCGGGCATCCATGCGCTCAAGGCAAAACCGTCGCATGCCTCGGCTGCGCCTTCCCAGTAATTCGGATACGAAAAAGGCATGCCTGTATGTGCCAGATTATCTGAGTCAGTGAACGGTTTCAGATCAGGCTGTTGCTCCGCACGCGGAGGTGTTGCGGAAATGGCGGGACAATCCCCGGACACCGCAACCGGAGATGCGCCTGCGCCAGCCTGGTACCAGAAGGATTCCGGCTTTGACCACGGAGTTGAGTTGCCATCTTCGTCAATCGCGCGCACCCGCCAGTGGTAGCGCTGATTCGGAACAAGGCTGGCAGCCACCTTCCAATGAGTGTCAGCGCAATCACCTTGCGTCAACACCATATCCTGCGAACGAAAGAGCATCTCTCGCGCCAGTTGAATCTCATACCTTACCGAGCCGTCTTTCACACCTGCTGTCTCGTTGCTGTTGCTCCATTTGAGTTCAACAGCCTGGCTCGTCACATTTTGATTACCCCAGGGTGAGGCTGGGTGCGGCGTCGCAAGCCGGGTAAATGCGGTACCCGCTTCACCTGCCGGAGGATAAATGAACATCGCATAGGGCGAGCCGGCGGGCAGTTTCGCCTTCACCTGCAGCACGGATGTTCCCGCATCCCACTTTATTTCCCGTGCGTCAGCCCAATCAGCAGCCTTCTCGTCGAAGACCTGCGCTACTGTCACACCGGCCCAGGCAGTCGGCAGTGAAATATCGAGTTGATGCGGCTGACCGTGAAAATTCACCGCATAAATCGCGATCACGTCACGTCCCGCCTGTTTGATCAACAGCGTCTTGACAAAAAGATTCTGCGTGTCGGCATCATTCACAATCGCGGGATACACACGATCGGCGGTGACGAACGCATAACAGGTCCGCCGTACCAGATTCCATGCGTCAGCACCGGATTTACGATGATGTCGCTCCTTGATACCGCTGAGCCAGATGTAGTCGCCGGTGGTCGCCTGCTCGAAACCGGTGTAGCCGAACATATCACCATAAAGAGGATCTCTGGTCTTGAGCCGGTGTGTTCCTGCCGCACCCACTACCCAATCGCCGTATTTATTAATGGGTATCTGGACTTCGGAAAATATGTCGTCCGTCGGTTTCGCCTCCGGTGTCAGCGGGAGAGTGCGGGTGATTGCAAATTCTTTCGACTCGCCGGCACCGCTCGGTAACAGCGAATAGCTGAACATTGCGTAAAGAAACTGGTACGGTGCCGGCGCGCTGTAGTTACGGTCGTAAACACAGGTCTCATTGTTATATGCCTGTTCGTCACCATCGAAACCGGCGGTAAACGTGAACGGCCGACCATCACGCCAGCGATGCGTCGTCTTATCGATCGACGGCAACAAATCTTTCTCCGTTCGGCTCAAGCGATAACGATTCCAGTCGATTGCGATCTCAGGAATCAGCACGTTCGTTCCCATGTAAGGCCGCGACCTTTCCCAGTCCGGCGTCTCAAACTTGCCTCCGGGGTATTGCAGTTCCGGCTGTGCGACGGCCGGACGCGACTTGTCATCATCCATCACCGGTTTGCCTTCCTTTGTGTAGCCGGCAAAAGGAAAGCTGTAATAGTGCGTCATCATGCCGTCGGTCATATCACGCATCGGCATGTTGCGGGCGATTGCCGTGTCGTAAAGCAGGAATCGGATGTCGGGAATCCACCAGTGCGGAGCCCACACCGGAGAGGCAGGATTTTTTTCGTGAGCATAACCGGTCACCTTGCTGAACTCGGTCTGGTAATTATCCGCCCACTTCTTCGCGTCGTAGCCCTGAGCGGCAAGGTTGTCCCCCCACCACCGGCCGAAGCCCTGTCCGCGCGGCCCCCACTGCTCGCAGGTGAAGTTGTAGTCGCTCGAGTATGCCTGCAGCCCATCAATGCCCGGCTTAAGCGCGTCCAGATAGCCATTGGGTTTGATCAGCGCGATCTCGGTGCCGGCTGGAACTTCCGGCGGATTGGCAAACTGAACGTGGATCTTTCCCGTCGTAGTCAGTTCCTTGCCGTCAGGTGCATAGATCACGGGTGTCGCGGGATTGTGGTCAACGTCAATAAACTGCCCCCACGCCTTGGCTCCGTTGGCGAGGTGCCAGATGGAATAAAACGTGGAACGCTTAAACCCCCAGTTCACACGGGCGTCCTCGGCGGCGAGCTTAAGTTGATTGATCGACTCAGGCCCGCTGTAGTTCATGATCTGCGTACCGCCCCCTGGAATGACCCCAAGGAGCATTGAATCGAGATACCAGTTGATGCCCGGGTGCATCACGCTCGCCTGACGCCAAACGTCGAAGTCGAAATAGATGGAGTTTTCGTAACGCGGCAAGTCATGTGCGGAGCAAGGTACAAGCGTGATCTCGCTGATGGTGACGTGACCTGGGCCAGCGTTGGTGATGACAATCGTGTTCTCCGCTTGCGTCCACTCTTTGATAAGCGAATAGTTGGCTTCGATCCGGGCTGTCGGCGGGTGGAGGCCGGGCTTACCTTTCACGTTGTCGTACCGTGTGTCACCACCAAAGGCGTGATAGGGAACCAGGTCCTTACCGTTGAAGCGCACTTGGAGCGAGGCCCCGCCAAAGTCGGCCTCGGAAATATGAATCCTCAGCGCCGCGGAGTGTGCGGACGGTAACGGCAGCTTGATCTCGTGCGTTTCACCGGCGGCGAGCCTGAGCGGTTCGGCAGAGATGGAACAGGTCATACAGAAAAATACGATCACAAATACAGAAACCGTGCGGCGCAGGGTGGACATGGCAACCTCTTTGTCAGAGCTATAGTGGAAGTGACAATACCGACGGATTAACGGTCATGTGATCGCGCGAATAATCTGCCGCGGCGATCTTTACTTTCCTGATCGTGAACTCTTTTTGGGTGTTCCGTAATAGCGGAAGCGGTCTTCTTTAACCGGGTTTTCTTTCTTGTACGCTGCGACCTCAGCAGCGGTCAGCTTGCGGACAAAGGCATTGTCGAAGCTCACCTCACCCGCTTTGCCGTAGCCGTACAAGGTCACGTACATCACGTCGAACTGTTTTTCCTCGCGCATGACATCGCGATCGACATAGTGCGTCCACTTACTGCCGTCCACGTTGGGATAAATGTGGAGTCGCGCGGTGCGTTTCAGCTTCATCGTATGTTTGAATGGATTGACTTTTTCGGGCAGACCGGAGACCCATTCGGACGCGACCTTGTCCTCGGGCATGAACTGAAAACATTCGAGAAACACCTGGGTGGAAAGCTCGCCTTTGATATCCACGCCGATTTCATATCCGGCTCCTTTTTCAGCCTTCATGAAATCACTGCATACGCGTACGCCTTGGTTTTCACCGACAAATGTATCCATCTTGAGTAGAACACCCTGTCCGGTTTTTCCTTCGCCAAGAGAGACTCTCTTGTAATTTTCGACATACCAATCCGCGCTTTCTTCGGTTGTAATCATCTGCCCGCATTGTGGGCAGAAGAGACCCGGCCAAGGCCGAATCCTTCCCCAGTCGTAACCGCAACCATCGCGGAAGTGCTTGTAAAGCAATCCCTTTTTCTTATCAGGATCCTTATATTCGGAGAGGGTAATCACGCCGGTGATCCGCGAGTGCCACCCGACCGGCTCTCCCTGATCATTGGTGCCCTTTTCAAAGTTACCGTTGACGAGCAGGTTTTGTGCGAAGATCGATGAGGCACTTGTCAGAAGAATGACAGCGGTGATCCAGAAGCTGTTGCGCATCCTTGATCTCCCGTCAGGTGAGTATCGCCCACCCATGAGTTCGAGTCCTGTGTTCCACGATCGGGCGGGTAACGCTCCGCCTGTGTTTCCATTCATCCATTAAAGCAGGTGGACCCGTTCACACCCACTGATTTTTCTTTCTCAGAAACCACTCGCCGCTCATGATCGCCAGCAGAGCCACGGCGAAGTACCACTTGTCCCATGCGGGCACTGAATCTTTCTCCGCATTCGGCTGGACTTCAATCTTTCGTGGCTCCAGATGAGCAATTTCGATGATATTCCCCAGATCTGAAGGCTCCAACACCTTGCCTCGTGTGATTTTTGCCAGGTCTTGAAGCAACGGCTTGTCCGGATCGGTTTGCGTAAACTCAATCACGGGTTGAATGACACTAAGCGTAATCTGATCCGTGCCGATGGTCTGCTCGCCGACGCGCGCGACTGCCTGTACGTCGTACTGACCTGCGGTCGGAACATCAAAGACCGTTGAAAACGTCTCCCCGCTGACGCTTGATGACTCGTTGTTTTCCAGTTTTGCCTGCCGCTTAATAGGCCGTCCGTCGGGGGTCGCCACCAGAAAGTCCACGACCGCATCACGGATCACGCTGCCGTCTGATCCTCGCACGGTAGCCATGAGCGTCACACGGTCATTGATTTCGTACTCCACGCGATCAGCGATGACTTGAACCTGTGAGGTATCCGCTGTCTGCTCGTGCATGTCGGGCAATAACCAGTCAATGAGCTGACGCCAGAATACTGCATGTTCCGACTGAGAAGGGTCAACCCCCTTGCCCGCATCAAAACCTAACTGCCAACGCCAGGTGGAGTCGGTGAGCACCATCGCCACACGTCCGTGTCCGACTGTCTGACTGACCACGATCGGGTAATGATTCACATCCGCCGTCGCCAGCAGAACTGTTGCGGCAGGTTTTACGCCTTGCACTTCAAAACGTGAGAGCAGTGGTGCGGCTTTATCCCAGCGACTCTTAACCTTCTGAAAAGCGGGATGGGCGGCACCGTCGGGAGTCAATTCGACCTTGAATTCCTGTTCGATATATCGCGCACCGGGCACAACATTCACCGGCATTACTTGCAACAGTGGCGTCGTGGCGAAACCTTTTGGCCCCATGCTTGCCGGTCCGGCCAGCAGGAGCAGCGCACCGCCTTTATCTACCCAATCCTTAAGTGACGCAACCTGTTGCGGGGTTAACGCTGCCGCGGGCAGATCACCAATAATCACCGCTTTGACACCGGCAAGTTGTTCCGCACTGAAGTTGGCTGCCTCCTTTTTCATCGCCGCGTCGTTGCCATCCACCATGACGCGCTTGTCATCCTGTTGCACGATAGCTGTGAAGCGCAGACTCCGGCGCGACTCCAGCATCGGTTTGATAAATTTGCGCTCCGACCTCAGGCGGTCAAGGTAAATGAGACGATTCACCGGATCTACAACCTCTACCTTGAAGCTTGAAAGGTTGTTTGCAGGGTTCGCCTCGCCGTCTTCCGGCGAGATTCGGACTTGGTATTTATGCTCACCGACCGTAGCTGGCCGGACTGAGAACAACGCCTGACGCTTGGTCTGCTGCGGACTGATCGCCACCGCCGACGTGCTGACGACATGACCGTCTTCGATCAACTCGATCGTCACCTGTCGTGCGTCGTATCCGATACCGACCACAGAGACAACAACCTGTGCGGTGCGGCCGACGATGATTCGAGGATCCGCCGAAACGGAATCGATCATGAGGTCTTTGATTCGCTGTGACGGCTCATCCGTCGCCTTCGCCGCATCACCCAGAGCAAGCGTGTAAAGAGGTACTTTGAGCTTTTCCGCGACTGTGCGCGGGTCCACTCCCTGCGTATTTCGACCGTCGGTCATCATGACGATACCTGCCAGGTCATCACCCTCATGCAAACGAACTGTTTTTTCGAGCGTCGAACCCAGATCCGTTTCTCTTCCCTCCGCTTTCAGCGAGGCGAGCGCGTCGAGCTTGATGGGTGTCGGCTGGTCGTCAAACGAATAGACCGCGAGTTTCGCGTCTTTTGCGACGGTTGCGAACATTTTGCTTCCGGTCAGCAGGCGACGAGCTTCATCGAGGCGTGTGGGTGCATCGGGACTTGATTTTTTCGACATGCTGCCGGAGGTATCAATGAGCACCGCAAGCGTGCGCTGTGTTGATATTTCCGTGGGTTTGGGCAGGCGCATCGGCTGGAGAAGGAAGAAAAGCAGAAGGAAGAACGCAAGCAGCCGCAGTCCGATCGTCGCCAGCGCAGCAGGGGCAAGCGGATTAAGCTGTCGGCGTGCCCACACATAGCTCGCCGCCATCGCCGCCAGACCCGCTAGGACGAGGATCGTGATCACTGCACTGGAAAGAGGCGGATGCCAGTTCATGCGACGCGCACCTCATCGTCTTCTGGCGAAGTGACGCCAATCCCCGCCAGTGTATTTTCATTTCGGCGCGTACCCAGATATTCAGTGCCGGGCGTGGCCTCGACTCGACGGCGGCGAGTGAAGAAGTTTGCCAGTGCCGTCTCACCGATGAAAACCAGAAACGCCGCCAGCAGCAGCCACGGCCAGTATTCCGTACGTTTCACGGTCAGCTCTGAAGATGCGTTGGGATTCCACTCCGGCGTTCCCGGTGCTGCATCATGGAAAATCCGCAGCGGATGTGTACCCCAGACTTTTTTGATTTCATCATTTTTGATGGGTAACAGGATGGATTCGCTGGTGTTGAGGTTTACCGCAAACGCGCCGCCGGTCGCAAAACCTTCATCAGCTTCGACTCGATAGACACCGACACTTTGCGTGTCGCGGTATTCGGCAACCGCAGCACCCTGAGCATCGCGCTGAGCGGTGATCGTGGCGGTCTCGCCATCAGGCGTCGTAATCGTAATTGCGTGTCGGTCAAGCGTACCCGGACCGACGAATCGTACAGGTTGACCCAGCATCACTACGCGAGAACTCAGCCGTTGCCGAGTCATGTAGGCTGTAACACGATCAACCAATGGCACGAACGCGCGACGATAAGGCAGGTTAGACCCGTCGGCATCAAGAGCACCCGTGAATAGTAACACTCGGCCGGCCGCGCCCGCGACGCCTTTCTCCTCTCCACCGCCGCCGAATGTCCCCTCAACAATGTAGGGTGAGCTGTTGGAAAACGACGCGAGCACTTTCCCGCCGGGCTTGAGTGTCGTCGGATCGGCACCCACGAACGTGAAATAGCGAGTGGCGGAAAGATCGACACCCGCGAAGATCGGGTGATCTGCAGCTTCGATCAGCACGCTGTACGCACGAGAGCGTGCTGCATCACCCATCATTCGATCAAGTCGCAGCGGAAGAAACGGCCAGTCCTTGTTGTAGTGCGCGATATCAACCTTATCACCCAACGCGACGACGACACTGCCGCCCGAACGCAGAAAATTTTCGACATTCGTCAGCGCGGAGCCATCCAGACGGCTGACGTTCGCAAGGATCAGGCACCCTCCCTTGCTCAAGGGGGTAGCCGAAAGCTGCACCGGCGTGATCTTGTCCATGGTCAGTCCGGTCGAGCGCGATCGCGCAAAGCCAAGGGCGGTATCCAGAAAATAGGTTTCGGATTGTGAAGGAATGTCGGATGGATCACCATCGACGACGGTTACATGTGTTCCGCCAGTGATGTTCACAGAAAAATAGGCTCGGTCATCAACCGAAAGACGATCTTCCTGAAGCGAGACCATACAGGTATGAACACCCGGCGAGGGCAGCGGAGCGCGAAGCGTAACTTTGTTGGACCCCAGCGGAACCGTTTCCGGGGCGGTAGCTTTTTGCCCATCGACCCACAGAGTCGCCTGCTGACCGCTGGCGGTGCCGTCCTGACTTGCGACTTCAGCCTCTACGGCGAGGAACCCGCCGGCTGTTTCATCACGCACAACCACATTGCGAATAAAGCGATTCCCCGCGCCGCCGGTCGAACCAAGATCGACGATGGTCAAGGGTATCGGCGAAGCGATTTTGTCCACAAATTTTTCTTCCACCACGCGCCGCCAGCCCGACTCCTGCATGTCGGAGTAGAGCATCACCTGCCGCCAGGCATCGCGCTTTTTACTTGACGGCTGCGTACCGGCGGGGCTGCGGGCAGGATGACTGTTTTGATCGTTCGATTCGGAATTCGCCCCGGTCTCCGCATCAAGATTTCCAATTGCAAACGCCAAGGTCAGTGCCGGCGTGACACTCGTACCAAAATCGCTGAGCCTCGCGTCTTTGATCAGCTTTCGCACCAGATCATGATCGCGCGTTGGACGTTCGGTCATTGCTCTTGCCTGCTCGTTAAACACGACCAGTGCGACTTCATCTTCCTGTGAGAGCGATGCGATCTGTTTAAGAGCCAGATCTTTGGCGCGGGCGAAACGGGAACCGACCTCGTTGGCATCAGTTGTGCCGCTCCCGCTTCCGGTCCCGCCGTCTCGGTATCCCATGCTGTAGGAGTTATCCAGGGCGATGACCAGCGTCGTCGGCAAGTTAGGCGGACGAATCCATTCCTCCTCCGTCTGATACGGCTTGGCAAATGCCGCCGCGAGCAGCGCGAGAATCAGACAGCGCGCCAAAAGAACCAGGATATTTTTAAGCCGTGTCCGACGCGCGGACTGCTGCCGGGCGATTTTGAGAAATCGCAGCGTCGGCCAATCGACCGCGGCACTCTTCGAGCGATCCATCAGATGGATCACTACCGGCACCGCGATCGCGGCGAGACCGGCCAACATGATGGGGGCTAGAAAAAGCATGCTTA
Source organism: Phycisphaeraceae bacterium (assembly GCA_020851465.1). Lineage (NCBI taxonomy): Bacteria > Pseudomonadati > Planctomycetota > Phycisphaerae > Phycisphaerales > Phycisphaeraceae > Phycisphaeraceae bacterium. Next base: position 150,895 of record JADZCR010000001.1, read on the forward strand.
TCGTGAGGTAATTCGCATCGCAGGGAGACCAGAGAAACGGAATGCCCTATGAATTATTTTTTCCTCCGTGTCAGCAGTGCCGTCAGCAATGAGTCGTACGGGGTGGCGGTACTCGCCAGAACGTAGTCAAAGTTGTGTTCAAAACAGCTCTTCTTATACCGCTCGATAAAGGCTGTAATCTGTCGTGCGTACTCCGCAGCCACTTCGCCGCCGTCGAGTGAGACCTGCTCGCGTGTCTCCATGTCGCGGAGCGTCACCATTTTTTCAAAGGGGAATACCAGCTCATCCTGATCGAGCACCTGGATCACGATCGCGTCATGGCCGCGATGACGAAATTGCGCCAGCGCGCTGACAATCTTGTCCGGCTCGTCGAGCAGGTCGCTGATAATCAGCAGTAATCCGCGCCGTTTTAGTCGGCTGGCCACCGCGGTCAGAGCCTTGCCTGACTCCGTGCGTGATGACGGCTGCACCTCGTCCATCGTCCGCAGCATTCGCCGCAGGTGTGAAAGAGAGCGCATCGCGGGAATCTCAGCCACAAGATCGTCGTTAAACATGAACAGCCCGACCGGATCCTGTTGGCGGATCAGTACGTATGATAACCCCGCAGCAAGACGACAGGCATATTCATATTTGGTGATCTGTCCTGCCTTGGGCTTGCGCGGAAACGCCATCGAATTTGAGCAATCAAGCACGATGTAGCCGCGAAGATTCGTGTTTTCCTCGTAGCGCTTGATGTAGTACCGCTCAGTACGGGAAAACACTTTCCAGTCAAGGTGACGGAGATCATCGCCCCGCACATAACCACGGTGATCGGCAAACTCGGTACTGAATCCCTTGAAAGGTGAACGATGCGACCCGACCATCGCGCCTTCGACAACACGCCGCGACATCAATGGCAGCCGCGCCAAAGCGCGAAGCAATTTGGGTTCAAGGAATCGGTCAATTGTCGATGAGTCAAGCTTCAATCAATTACCTGTTCCTATTTTGGTTCCTTGACGACCACCGTTGGAAATCCTTTCCACCCGAGTACGACATAGTTATCCGTAACCACAAGCAGCGTAGCATCGCCTACCGTCTCGCCGACTGACACGCGCTGGGCTGCACCGAGTGCGCCATCCGGACGGGGCCGCTTCAGGAAAGCTTTACCTTCGGCTGGTTCCGTGCTGCTGAGCACAATGCCCTGGAGCGGCGCAGCAGCTTTTTCCAGCGTGGCGGCAAGATCGGCATTTGTCGCGCTGATGGTATCGCACTTTAACGTGAACACCTGCCGTTGAATGTCCGGCATGATCCGGCGCGATTTGGCTTCATAGGAAAATCGTCTTCCATACGGATCCGTTACGTCCTCCGCTTTCGCGTACTTAGCGGCAACCAGCTCGTCGAGTGTCGCAGGGTATTCAACCTTGCTCGCGTAATACTCTTTGAGCTTTTCAGCCAGCACCGCCATTTTGGCGCGGGCGACCAGAGGTTTAGCGGACTCCGCCAGCGCCTGCCGTGAAGCGTCGGCCTTGTCGGGCAAAGTCATTACCGCGGTGAACTCCTGCAAGGCTTCGGTGTTTTGTGCGGTCTTGAGTAATTCCGTCCCGTAGCGGAGTCGAGCGGCAGCGGCCAGATCATGACCCTTATGCTTCTCCGCAAAATCGCGCCAAAGATCCGCTGCATCGCCGGGACGATCAATCGCGTCTTTCCAGGTGTTAAGGAATGTGTCGGTGACAGCATCAGCGCGAACACTGGAGGCAGCGCACAGCAAGGTGCCGATCACCGCCGCGGCTGCGATGCGCCTTGTCAGATTGAAAAACCGCATCATCGTCACTGGCTCACCGCGTACATCACGGTGTTAACGCCCAAGTCGAGCGCGCTCTTGGGTTGGTAGGCGACAGCGTATGGCACCGAGCGAAGACGCCAGCCGACGTTAAGCGAAATCGGGCTGTAAACCACCGCCAGCCGTCCGCCGATCGAAGCCCCTTCGAGTCGCGGCAGGTCGCCGACTTTGCCGTTGTAGCGTGCGGCAGTCGCCTCGGTGTAACCGACGGTTTTGATCTTGTTCTGGATCTGGTACAGCGGATGATTTCCCGGCAGTGCCGCCAGACCCGCTTCACCTTTGAGAACTTTGGCCATCTCTCGGCGGAAGGCGAAGTCGAACTTCTGCCGACCGCAGCAGGCGTCAGCGAACAGGAAACCGCCGTTTTGCAGGTATTGCCGCATCGCTGCGACCTGCCCATCGCTCCAGACGAAATCTTCGTGGCCGGTCATATAGACGAAGGGGAACTTGCTGAGTTTGTCCGCATCTACGGTGACCGGTTCCGTGGCGAAGCTGATTTTCAAAGCGGTGGTCTGGCCGACGGTGTCGAGCAGATTCTGAAGCCCGACAGGATCAGGATTCCAGTCCCCCTCGTGAACGATCTGACCGACGCGGAACTTATCCGTCTTGGCAGCATCGACATCGACAAAGCCTTTCGCCGCAGCCGTTGAGACGCTCATATCACGAGTCGCGGTGGCGTAGGCCATGAAGTTCGCGCCGATTTTCAGGCCGTCTTCACTTTCGATGTAGGTATTGCCTTCGATGGTGTGCGTGTGCATGTCCCAGCCGCAGGAAAGGTCGTGCGGAGAGAACACCAGAGCCATGCGGCAGGCGATCTCGATGCCTTCGATACCGCTGGGGCCCGGACTGCTCAGGTGGGAGATTGGTGTGAAGTGGACGACGCCGGCGTTCTGGTAGTAGCAGTTAAAGATCGGATGGTCAGCACCGATAGGCTTGAGTTTGTGGTCGGGAAAAATCTGCGCGATTTCTGCACGGGCGCTCTTGGCGAACTCCGGTCGGCCGCAGCAGGCGTCGAAGATCATCATTCCGCCCCGGAGCATGTATTCACGCAGGCGGCGACGCTCATCGCTGGTGAACTCAAACGCATGGTGCCCCGTGCGGTAGAGCACCGGAACCTCGGCAGCTTCGAGATCAACCTCGCTGAGCATCTTTTCGTCGTAGGTGAAATTCACCCCAAGGCTGGACTTCATCCAGATGAGCAGGTTGTTGAGGTCATTCAGGTCGGTCGCCCAGTCCTGCTCGGTGCCTGTCTTGATCTTGACCGCGATGACGGGAGGGCGAGGCGGGTTCTTTTTCTCGGTACGACGCTGAGGTGTAGCCGGCAGCGGCAGCGGCGGGATGCCTTCGGCGGCAGATGCCTGAGCGGGCTTGGGCGGCGGCGGTGCGCCGCACGGGCCTGCGTCCCTTACCGCGGCGAGAAGCTTGGGGGCGACCAACGTCGAACCCAGAATTGCCCCAAGGAAGCTGCGCCGACGCCACACCGGAAAAATCGATGCAGCTCCGGGCAACTCGATGCGATTCTCACGTGTGCAACAGGAGTCGGAGTGTTCAGTTTTCATGGGTAGCTCCAATCCCTTTATTGTAGGTCGTCCGCCTCGCGGAACCTCACATAAAACACGAGATATCCAGCATTTTTATTCCGTCAAGGCGAATACCGTTCCGCACTCTTTACACTTGGCACGACGCCCCAGCGCGGAGCGGTTGAACTGGATTTCATTGCCGCAACTAGGGCAATTCGTGGCCAATACATCCGGTGCGGGTTCGACTGCCGGCTCTGCTTCGACCTCCACCTCCGTAACAGGTTCCGGTTCGGCGGCTGGAGCGGCGGCAACCTTCGCGGGTGGTTCGGGGCGACGCTTGCGCTCGGATGGCGGCACGGCTGAAGTTACTGTGGAAGCGGATACTTCAGCGGCAGGCGACGGCCGCTCACCGGCAAGTGCTTTCTGCTCGTCAATCCGCGGCTCAGGGACTGCTTTAATGAGCTGCTCGACAATCGACATCGGCGTCATGCCTTCGGCGTCGGCGGCGAAGTTTGTGAACACTCGATGACGCAGCACCGGCACCGCCACCGCCTTGACATCCGCGATTGAAACATTGGCGCGACCATGCATCACCGCGCGGGCCTTTGCGCCCAGTACGAGATTCTGCGCGGCCCGCGGGCCGGCTCCGCAGTGAACGTATTTTGTGATGACTTCAGGAGCACCCTTGGTCTGCGGGCGGGTCGCGCGGACAAGTGTCGTGACATACGTCAGCACATGCCGCGAAATCGGAACCTGCCGCACCACCTGTTGCAGACGCACGATCTCCGCGGCACCGATCACCTTTTTGGGTTTCCGGCCACCCTTGCCGGTCGTCCGGTCAATGATGATCGGCTCCTCTTTCTCGGCGGGGTAGTCGAGATGAATGTTGAACATAAAGCGATCGAGCTGCGCTTCGGGCAGCGGATACGTGCCCTCCTGCTCCAGCGGATTCTGCGTAGCCAACACGAAGAACGGCGGCTTGAGCTGGTAGGTTGTATTACCCGACGTCACCGACAATTCCTGCATGGCTTCGAGCAGTGAAGCCTGCGTTTTGGGCGGCGTGCGGTTGATTTCGTCCGCCAGCAGAAGGTTCGTGAAAACCGGGCCGGGTACGAAGCGGAACTGCCTTTGCCGCGTCGCTTCATCCACTTCCATGATGTCGGTGCCGGTGATATCGCTGGGCATCAGGTCAGGCGTGAATTGCACTCGTTTGAAGTCCAGCTCAAGCACTTCAGCGAGAGTGGAGACCAGCGTAGTCTTGGCCAGACCAGGCACGCCGACGAGCAAACAGTGACCGCCCGCGAGCAGCGCGGTCAGAATCAGATCCACGACATCAGCCTGCCCGATGATGGTCTGCTGCACCTCAGCACGGATGCGCTGCGTGACGGCCTTCATTTCACGGATGATTTCCAGCGGCGTCGAAGCATCGGTCAACTGAACGGGCGGCGTGTCCGACGCGGAAGGCGGGGAATAGACGATCGGTTTGACGTCACCCGGATCGGGAACCGTTTTTACAAGTCGCTGTACAAGTTCATCACTTGAAATATTTTCTGATAACGCGGTGAAGTTCGTGAACATGCGGTGCCGGAGGACGGGTACCGCTGCGGCACGAACGTCGTCGATCTCCGCCGTATGCCGACCACTCAGAATGGCCCGTGCCTTGGCAGCGAGTACCAGATACTGCCCGGCACGAGGACCGGCACCCGTATCCACATAGCTCTTGATGAAGTCCGGCGCGGACGGATCGCCCGGTCGGGTCGCGCGTGCCAGATTCACTGCGTATTGCACGATCTTTGGCGGCGTCGGCGCTTCACGCACGATCTTCTGCATTCTTACCACGTCGGCGGCGGTAAGAATCTTCGTCAGCGTCGTCCGCTTACGCTCGGTCGTCGCTGCGACAATCGCATTTTCTTCCGCGTGACTTGGATAAGTCACAATCACGCTGAACATGAAGCGGTCGAGCTGCGCTTCAGGCAGCGGATACGTACCTTCCTGCTCCAGGGGGTTTTGTGTGGCGAGAACAAAGAACGGCTGCGGCAACGCGCGAATCTCTCCTCCCGAAGTGACGCGGTGTTCCTGCATCGCCTCGAGCAGAGACGCCTGTGTCTTGGGCGGTGTACGGTTGATCTCATCCGCCAGCAGCACATTGGTAAACACCGGTCCCTGCAGAAACGAGAATGTCTTTTTCCCTGTCGTCGGGTCTTCCTGAAGGACGTTGGTGCCTGTGATGTCGCTGGGCATCAGGTCAGGAGTAAACTGCACGCGCTTGAACTGCATTTCCAACGCATCAGCCAGCGCCTTGGCCATCACCGTCTTGGCGAGACCGGGCACACCGATGAGCAGACAGTGGCCGCGGGAGATCAGTGCTGTGAGCATCTGATCAATGACAACCGATTGCCCAATGACGATTTTGCCCACTTCCTGGCGCAGTCGATCAATGGACTTGGCGGTGGACCCCAGATCAAGCTCGGCCGAACTTGGCGCGAGACTCTGACGGGTGTGTGCGCCGGACGATGCAGAGGCTTCACTCATGAAATCAGGCCGTGAATACGGGTTGTGGTGGGAGGCGGGAGCCGATTCAGTTTACGCGCAGTGACAGATGCAGGCAAAACGCGGTTGATGAGGTTGTATTGCAGGTAATCGGGTTCGCAGCCGCAATTTTGCAATGAACGTCGTTACCAGCCGGTAACGAAAACAGTCGCAATCGGACAGACGATCGAACTCGGCAACACTTTTACTTGGCCGTGTAATCCGCGGAGGGATAGCCTTCCAGATCACCTTTCTTGAGTTTTTTTAACTTCAAAATACCCAGATCCTTGACGCTTTCTCCGATCAAAATCTTCGATAAATCGGGGCTGTAGTGAATCTGGATAACGTTATCGGGGTCGTTGAAAGGCACTTCCTGACGAAGAAGGTGGCGACTATTGGTCGTCTGCCAGGCTTTGCGCGAGTTGGTCATTTCCACCAGGTCGAATCTCCGGATATTGGCGTGGATCAAATTACCGAGCGGATCGACCACCGGCCTCGTGCGGACCTGAACCACGAACATACGAGCCTTCCCTGCATTGCCGGTCATCCGTGAGATTTTTTTGATATTGAAATAATCTTCGGTGATGAAAAACGCCTTTGCCACTTCATCACGGAGCTTTAGCAGCTCTTTACCTTTGAGTAATTCATCATCTTCGGTTGCGAGTGTGATTCCTTCGTAAACATTGCCGACCGTCTTGATGAGCAGATCGTATTCGCCGGCAGGTAAGCCCTCGAATGAAAACTTTCCCGTAGTTGCATCGACCTGAGCTTCGTATGCCGTGTTGGCGGTGGGTTCAACTGCCACAACGGTCTGCAATCCTTCTGCCGGCTCGATGATGCCGGTAAGCCCACCGGACGAGTTGGGATCAGGCGTGTTGTGATATGTCCCTGCAAACGCCAGCACGACGAGCGAAACGATCAAAATCGCAGCGATAGTGATGTGTCGAAGCATCTCGGTATTGTAGGTCGCAGAAGCAGAAAACGCGCACTGCCTGAGTAGCACTTCGCCAACCAAGAGGCGGCGGAAACTCCTATCAATCCTCCCCAAACTCGTAAGCTGTCTCGTGCTTGGCTTCGTCGGCAAACGGGCTGTTGGGGTATTCCTTTATCACGATGTCGAACTGCTTTCTTGCTTCATCTTTCTTACCCATGCGTTTCAAACTCTGCGCCAGACGGAAGGTGATCTCTGGCCGGGCTGGATGCAGCGGATTAAGGTCCAGCAGAGAGGCGAATTCCTTGGCTGCACGCGGGTCATCACCGATCTCCTGAAAATATCGGCCGCGCAATAATGGCAACTCTCCGCCCAGATTCGCCAGCGGAAAGTCCGCTTCCCACTGGAAAAGCTGGTCGCGCAATGCTGGGTATCGCTTCTGCTGGAGGTACGCCATCGCCGTCTCACGGTAGGCCCGCTCCAGGACCGCAGCTTTTTTGGGGTCCATCTGTTTGATCGTGTCCTGCTGAGCCTCGCGATAAGCCTCCGCAGCCAGATCGGGTTTACCTGTAATCCGATATGCATCACCCAGCCGTGCGCGGAGCAACGCACGTTCGCGTGGCGGACGATCGCGATACATCGGAATCAAAATCGCATTGAGCTCATCTTTCTGCGTCTTACCCAGCCGGAAAATCATGAGGTCCGCTTGCTCCGCAGCGGCACAGGTTGCGGCCCAGGAGTCCTTGGCGGTCTTGCTCAATTCCCCGAAAAGCTTTGCCGCCCGTGCGGGATCATCGCGAGCTACATTCACCGCCAGAGCGTGTTTCATTTCCCAGATTTTCGGCCCGCCGCGTTCTCCAAATCGTTTCACAAATGGTTCCGCAATGGGAGCCATCAGTGCCGGCCGTTCGGTAACCGCCATGAGGTCAAAGTAGGCGGTCATCTCCGCAGGATCAGCTTTTGTGTAATCCGCCTGGGCGATGGCTTTTGCGTAGGCTGCGAGGATTTCGCTGTTTCCCGTGCTGATCAGATCCTTCAACACCGTTGGTCGGACGACACTGGTAGCGGTGCTGACGACGAGACCCTTGGAATCAAGCAGATCGAGCGTGACTTTCCATGTGGGGAATGCCGCCGCCGGCGCTACGTAAACATGCTCGATGACATTGGGGTCGGTTTCTTGAGAATCGTACGTCATGACACTTTCGTTCGACGCTTCGTTCGACGCCGAGGCCGGCTTGGTCTCCCAGACGGTGCCATCGCCGAAAGTCCATCGCCAACGCTGGCCCACCTGAACAGGCATCGCGGCTGTGAATGTAAATCGTGTGAAGGTCCAGTCCGCAAAGGCCATCTGTTCCCTTTGTTGAGCATCAAAGACAGCCGGGGCCTTCTGACCGGGGCTTGTCGTCACCGTCGCACTGCCCAGCGTCGCCCAATCACTGTGCTTGAACATGCCCGCCGGAACATTGAACGCGCCTCCGCTGGTTACGTAGCCAAGTACCGCGAGCGTGCGCCCGTCGGTTTGAATGTGGATATAACGGATCGGGTGGTCGCCAGCCTCCAGCGTCACTTCTTTAGCCATCCGCGCCAACCGGAGTGCGTCGGATTCGAGCTGCGGACCGGTATTGGCGATCACGGTTTTGCCGTCGATTTCCACAAAAGCCGCATCGTCATTGGCGGCTATAAGCCGGAGCGTTTTGGTCTCATCAAGGTGAAGCACGCCGGTGAAGATCGTGGCGAAGTTAACACTCGGCCCGAAGGGATTATGAGCGAAGTTGATCTCCTCGATCAGAGCTGCACCCATCGATTTGCTAGCGCCCAGTGATTCGGCAAGATCGCCTGCATTCCGAAACGCGCGGCGGGTAAACGGGTACGTCTGCATCAACAGACTCGGCGTGATCTCCGCGCCGGGTTTGGCGACGGTGAGCGGCTTGGAACTGTATTGCACGGAAAGAGGCACGGACTGATCCTTGAAATCCACCGCGATCAGTGTCGTACCGTCGGGATCATGACTCATCAGTCGATACGGAACAGCCTTACCCGCTGAGTCAATCACCGCGATGTTTTTGCCGAGCTTGTCCGCGAGGCCGCCGGTGTAAAACTGCACCAGCACGACACCGGTCCCGGATGCCTGGATCTCGCGTGTGACGACCTGCGCGAAAGCTGATACGGAAAAAATCGCTACCAGCACGATGGTCAGGAGAATGGAGCGGCGCACGAAGTATTCCGGAGGGTTGGGGGATTTCAAGGCCGACAATGGAACTCTAACGGACTTAAGTCGCCGGGCAAGCTCCAGGAAAGAAACAGCCACAAAATACCGATTATTCTGATAGATGGCTGACTGCATTACTTTTAGTCTTGTATCAGCAGAAATCGTACTTACACTTAATCAGTACTCCAATCGTCCCCGGCTGAGATTGCCGCAGCAATCATCTGAGAATCTTTATGAAAGTTCGCAGAATCAACTTGGCTCGTCCGGCATTCACACTCGTGGAAGTGCTCGTGGTGATCGCGATCATTGCATTACTGATCGCGTTGTTGCTGCCATCACTCTCCAAGGCACGCGAGACCTCCCGACGCATTCTTTGTGGAAACGGTTTGCGGCAAATTTATGCCGGCATCAGGCAATACGCGGATCACAATAAAGGCTGGATGTTCACACACTGGGGTTCGTACCAGGATCCCGGCAACGCTCGCTATACCGAAGGATCACCCACCTACCTGCCTCCCGAAAAACGAACCCCCTTCCCGGCAGCGAATAGCACTATGCCTGCCCCAGGCGGTGAATGGGACTCGCTGGGCGGCCCCAAAGGCGGTGGCGGCTTCTATGACGGCCTGTATCCGTACTACATCTCAACAGGAAAAGTTTTTGATTGTCCGAGTGCCCCCTTTTATTCGTGGATTGACTTCGGCTATTACAACGGCTGGCAATCTGCGACCAAGTTTGAGACCTCAATGGGTCGCTACCTTCGCGGCGAGGTAGCAGGGGTGCAGTATTGGAATCACTACCTCGGCGCGGTGTACGGACGCATCGATGCGCCATACAAGTCATATGGTCAGGCCTTCTGGGATTCCTACTTCATTCAGGGTTACTACCCCTACGCATCCTCGTATATGTCACCGGTTGGCGCGCTGATGTGGGACGTAGGCAGCCGCGGATTCTGGCTTGGTGCGACAGGTACTGTCACACAGGGCAATCACCGGGTGGGCGGGAATGACCTGTACGTTGATGGTCACGTCCAATGGCGGAATTACCCGTGGATGGTCAATGTCCCCTGGTAGCCGTGTCAGCGGGCTTTTAGGACAAATCGATCACAACCGTGATCAGGGTCGCAGTCCTGCTGGTAAACCCTGAGGAAATTGTTTGGCAATTTCCTCCTTGATCCGCTCAATGCGATTACCCGGGTCAGGGTGCGTACTCATGAACTCCGGTTGACGCCCGCCGCCTCCTGCGGATTCCAACACGTGCATGACCTCGATCATTGCATGCGGATCGTAGCCGGCACTGGCAGTTAGTTTCACACCCCATCCATCAGACTCAAGTTCATCTGCCCGGCCGTATTTCATGGTGATAAGTTTGCCGATCATCGCCGCGACTGCTGCCGTATTCGCACCTCCAGGATTATTCGGATCGTAGGTGGCGATGACTGCTGCGCCGGTTAATCCCTGCGTGAGTTGTGCCTGTGCGATCTGCTCTGCGGAATGTCTCTCGATGACATGGCCGATCTCATGTCCCAGCACGCCCGCAAGCTGGCCGTCGGTTCCAAGTTTTTCGTACAAAGCCTCGGTGATAAAGACCTGTCCGCCGGGCAACGCAAACGCATTGATCGTCTGGCGGTCACCCAGCAGGTGAAACTGAAACTGGTAAGGCGTATCCTTGCCCAGCGCGTGCAACAACTCACGACCGATACGTTCCACTTGTTCCTGTCCTGCAACATCCGACGACAACCCGCCGAACTGAGCCTCCATCTCCGGCCGCGCAGCCATGCCCATGGAGATCTCCTGCTCCGGAGTGATCGACACATGCTGGCTTTCGCCGGTGACGGGATTGGTGCTGCGTGTCGAGAGATATGAAATGATCGACACCGCTGCGATGATGATCGCGATGATCACTCGCGGCCCGCACCCGCGCCCCGGCTGTGAACCTTGATTTCCAAATAGCCCCATACTCGCCCCCCTTCAATAAACGCTTGAATTTCTGAATGGATGTAATGCGGATCGAACTATCGCCGCCCCCTGCTGGCATTGTGAAATGCGCTGATCCGAGATATTGGGCGGCGGCGTTGCATAGCCAGGCATCATCCGGTCAATATCTATTCTGAGATTTTCTTCATATATTCCGCAACCGCGTCCTCGTACTGCTTGGGTACCGGTTCGTTGGTCGCTCCGGTAGTGGTGGTCTCATTTCGTTGACCGCCTGCGACGCCTTCGACGATTTGCCGGCCGCTGAGCTTGGCCTGCGTTTCACGCAATGCTCGGATGACATTCTGCTGCGCCTTCGCAAAACCCTCTATGTCGCCGCTCTTGCCGCGACGGGCGGCAGCATCCATTTCAAGAATCGCCCGATCAAGCTCCCCGGTGGGAAGTTTGAGCAACTTGGCTTTTGAGTAAACCGTCTCGGCATCGCGCTTCACCTGCATCTGCTGACGCGCCATATCACGGTACCGCAATTCGTCACGGGGCGGCGCATCGCCGGACATACCTTCAGTGTCGCTGGTGCCCGCCAGCTTGCCGCCACCGGTCGCCTTCACGTCCATCTTCTCTCCGCCCTCTTCCTCCTTAAGCTCGCCAGCCTGAAAGCCGTCATTGGTTCTGCGGGCTTCGACATCAGCACCCTTGAGATTTTTAACCGTATCACCAACGATCTCGCCGCTGCTCTTGCCTTGCCTGCCCGATCCGCTGCGACCGGTCTGCTCATTGGAGTTGGGCTTGTCGTTACCGCTCTTGCCTTTGGCCGCCCACGAAGGCATCGGTCCATCAGCAATGTCCCAGCCCACCAGAGGATCGGGCAGGGCGACGTTACTCACCGAGTCCTCTGCCTTTTGACTCAACTCCTCCTGTTGATCGAGCAAATCGCCAATGATGTCCTCAAGCTGGTCCTGAAGATCACCCAGGGGAATCTTGCCCAGCTCATTCTTGTCATAACTTTCCAGGTTCCACTTGGTGGAGTCGGGAGCTTTCGCGAGCCACATCTCCAGATCTCCGATGCGCTCGCCCATTTTTTTCTGCATCGCCCTCAGTGCTGCCAGAGTGGCCTCATCACGGTCCACCGCGACCTCGGATACCTGCTGGTTTTCACTGCCAGCCTCCTGCTTGACCTTCTCAAAAACCTCACTAAGTTCCTCCAGCAGGTCATTGCTGGCGGACATGTCCGGCAGGAGGTGCATGTCCTTGATGAGTTGCTCCATGACATCCTCAAGGGCCTTGCGCGCTTCCGCGAGGTCTTTGAGATCCTGAGCGTCCATCTCCTTGCCTTCCGACAGGTCCTGCGTTTTCTGGAGCTGTTTTGAAACCTCAGTGATTTTCTGTTGAATATCGGTGAGTTTGTCCACCTTCTCCTTGGCACCCTTGAGTCCGGCGATGGCGTCCTTCGATTCCTCTTTGGCTTCCGCCAAAGCGGGACCTTTGAGAAGTTGCTGAATGGCCTTGAGATCAGCGATCACCTGATCCTGTTTCTTGATCGACTCGTTTCGGGCAGCGGAAGCAACCGCAGCCTCCGGCGTGGTGCTCGCATCAAGCCGTTCCGCGGAAATGATCATGTTGCCGCGAACCTTCTTGCTCTCCAGAGCCTCTGCGATGGCGGTATATGCGGACGCCAATTCCGGGTTGCCCCCCGCTCCGCTGTTTCCCTGCGCCGCTACGCTTTTCTGCAAGCGCGAGACATCCCGCGCCAGCGCACTTTGTCGCGCTGACAGCGCCTTGCCGCTCTCTTTCTCTGTCGCAGTATCCGACCTGATCGCAGACTGCTTGATAATCAACTCCGCCAGCAACTCCGCGATTTCGCGCTGCGCACGCTCAGCCAGATCTGCGTCCTGTCGGACCTGTGCGATCACCAGCGCAGCCAGGATCGCTTTTTCAGAATCGATCGCCGCTGCCAGCTTGGCTTTGGGGTCGCCGGTTCCCGCAGCAGCGCGAAGTTGTTCGATCGCTACGACCATCAGTGTCTCTGCGAGATTCGACAACTTTCGCTGAGTATCTGACTGGGTAAGAGGCGCGGGAGTGTTGGCGGATTTCCCGCCAGCCTGAGACTCGCCGGGCGGTGTCGTTCCGTAAACCAGAGCAAGCGCGTCCTTACGGATATCCTCCTGCCTGCCGACCAGAGGTGAGATGCGTTCATTTGTGCCGGTTTGCGGCTTGGAATCCTGCGCTGCCGCGACCGTCGCTGCGAGATTTGCTTTTTGCTTGGCGATCAAAGCGTCGAGTGAAATCCTTGCGACCTTTGCACCGCCGATCAGGTCGTCAGCCCCCGACGGCCGAAGCCTGATCGTCAGGATTCCTGATGTCGCCAGAGGCGCATCGGGGCGTTGGTCGATCGCCACCGCCTGCAACAGGATCGGAATCTGTTCCGTCAGTCCCAGTTCAGCAACATTCACAGTCGCGGTGAGAGTCGCCTTGGTGTCTTTGCGTGTAGCGGAAGTCCACGTACCCAGCACCTTGGTTGATCCGGTCGTGGTGTCGCTGGATGCGCTGGCTGCTGGATCGAGCTTGACCAGACGTAACTCTTTGAGTCCATAGTCATCGTTCGCCCGCACCTCAACCGTAACCTTGTCATCGATTTTTACGCTCAACTCGCCGGTGGGCTTGATGATTTCGACCTGAGGGAGTTTGTCTTCGAGAACGGAGATGTCATAGCTCGAGGGGTCGCCAGCAAAACCGTAAAGACTCGTGAGATTAACCGTATATCGCTCGCCGCGTGTCACGGTGATTGAGCCAAGACCGGTAATCGACTGGTTGGATCCGGGGACCTTCTCCAGTACCAGCGGCGTCTCTTTCCCGTCGCCAAGCACGATGCCGCCGGCCTTCAACGGCTCGTTCGACTGAATCCTCAGAGAAACTTTCGATCCCGGCAGTGCCTGGATCGAACCGCTGATAACCTCGGTCGGAGCCGCTTCGATGTAGTCCGGCGGGGTGATCGTCTGTGTGATCTGTTGTACGGTCGGCTTCTGGTGCGCCCTGAGCGTGAAGCGATCCGATTTATCATCGCCCGCGACAACGTAATAGGTCGTGTCCGCCTCGACTCGATCCAGCCGTCCGGTGAGACGGTCGGGAACTGCGGGGTTGGCGAGCATCGGCACGGTTAACTTACGGCCATCGGACAGGACGCAGACTAACTGCGCCTGAGTGGGCACGCGACCTTCGAGGCGGGTCGTCACATCGACCTGTGAGTTCACCAGTACGTCAGCATCACCAGGCGTTACTTCCCGGATGTGCGTGAGGGTGTTGTCTCCCAGCGGAATAAACACACGGCCAAGTCCGCTCTTGAGCGCATCGCCGTTGATCGCCGCATAAGCAAGGAAAATCACCCCGCCGATACCCGCAGCCAGACCGGCTATCGCAAGCATTCGCTTGGGAATTGCCTGACTGGGATTGATCGAGTGAATAGCTGCGCCGGCGTCATCGGCTACCGAGGCGATCAATTCCTCTGATCCGATACCCGCGCCGTACCGAGTCTCTGCCTGAGAAAGCTGGAGCGTGTTGATCAGGACGTTATTGAGTTCGGGATAACGACCTTCGACCAGCAGCGCAAGCTCTTCGGGTGAACCGCCGGGCTTGGTCTTAAGTGCGCGCCAGATGACCAGCGCGGGTCCAGCGATCACCACTAAAAGAAGCACGGTACGTATCGCCGCCGGTAAGCCGCCGAGTATCTGATCCAGAAATACCGCCAGCAGCAACAGGATCACCAGTGCGCCGAGAGTGCCAAGGATGGTGGTGCTCCACCACACATGCGAGGCATGGGCGCGCACTCCGTCAAGCAAATCACGGAGTTGCCGAACCTTCACCGCCGCAGATGGCGGAGCGTCAGTCGAGTCCGGCCGCAGATCAGCGGATGCGCTCATAAAATGCTCACGGGTGCCAGGAGATCGCGGGAAGCATCTATATTATGTCAGCCGGGGTACTCTTGAAAACTTTTTTGCGGGAGGAAACCGACCGCCAGACCCCTTGAAATCGCTCGAACCGAGCGATTATCAACCCGATTCCCGCTTTCGATTTCGCCAGATAACTGATTTGACGCGACATTCACTCACGAGGTTCCCTGTCCTATGGCCAAATTGCCCAACCCATCCGACCATCGCAAAGCGGACCACCCCATTGATCCGATATTTATCCATCGATGGTCACCCCGCGCCATGACCGGTGAGCCGATCACCCCTGCTGAGCTGAACACGCTGTTTGAAGCAGCCCGGTGGGCGCCGTCAGCCTTTAATGAACAACCGTGGCGGCTCCTCTTTGCCCGACGCGATACTCCGCATTGGCGAACCTTTTTAGAGTTGCTCGTGGAGTCCAACCAGTCGTGGTGCGTCAATGCTGCTGCTCTCGTGTTGTTCATTTCAAGCAAAACTTTTTCCCGTAATGGCAAACCGAACCCCGTAAATATTTTCGACACGGGATCGTGCTGGGAAAATCTCGCGCTTCAAGGCTCAAAGATGGGCTTGGTCGTCCACGGGATGGCCGGCTTTGATAGGGACAAAGCCCGATCGATACTTGGTGTGCCTGAGAGTTACGACATCTGTGCGATGGCTGCCATCGGCTGGCCGGGCGATCCTGACAAGCTGCCCCCGACATTGCGGGATAAGGAAATTCCGTCAGGTCGTAAACCAGTTGCTCAGATTGTGATGGAAGGCGGATTCAAGGAATAACATATCGTGACTGCCATACTTCTCATTGAAGGCAACGTACCGCGAGCGCAGCTCGTCTTAAACCCCCATGCAGCACCGGCTGAGATGTTCGCCGCACGGGAACTGCAAACCCACCTTGAGCGCGTTGGTGGAACCCGCCTGCCGGAGGTTGTACCGGATGCCCGGAAGCCCGATGCCTATCCCGTTTATGTAGGCCGCAGCACCGCTGCCGACAGACTCGTCGGCGATTTTGACTGGTCTTCTCTCAAGGAAGATGGCGTGCTCATTCATGCTGACGAGCGCGGCCTGGTGCTGAGCGGCAACTCGCCACGCGGCACACTTTATGCTGTTTACGAATATCTCGAACGTGAGCTGGGCTGCCGCTGGCTGACTCCCCACGCGGATCTGATTCCCAGACGCGAAAGCATTGCCTTGCGTCCGTTGCGGCATGTTTATGTTCCGCCCTTTCGCTATCGCGAGCCGTACTTTCTTCATCAACGTGATCCTGACTGGTCCTCACGCAGCCGGATCAACTGCTCAATGTATGAGTTGGATGATGCGCATGGCGGCCGCATGGCGTACGCCGGCTTTGTCCATACTTTTTACCCGCTGCTGCCGCCGGATGAGTTTTTTGAGACACATCCCGAATATTTTTCAGAAGTAGACGGCCAACGTATCCGCGATCAGGGGCAGCTTTGTCTGACCAATCCCGATGTCGTTGACCTGCTCAGCCAGCGTTTACGGAAGTTGTTACTGGCTAATCCTGAGACCCGAATTGCTTCCGTATCGCAAAACGACTGGTACGGTTACTGCCGCTGTGTGAATTGTGCCGCAGTAGATGCCCGCGAAGGAAGCGCCTCGGGCACGATGGTCAGTTTTGTCAACGCAGTGGCAGAGCGGCTGGAGGGCGAATTCCCTCACGTCCTTTTCGACACGCTCGCCTACACCTACACACTCAAAGCTCCGCGTCATGTTCGACCGCGGCATAACGTCGTCATTCGTCTCTGCCACATCACTCCCTGCTGCGATGGTCACCCGCTGGATCGTTGCGCGATCAACACACCTTTCCTCGACCACCTCACCGCATGGGGCGCGATCTCACACGAATTATTTATCTGGGACTACTTCACGAACTTCTGGTACTACTTCATGCCGTTCCCGAACATTGACGCGCTGGGAGCTGACTTGGCGCGGTTCGCCGATGCCGGTGTCACCGGAATGTTCTGTCAGATGGACGGCAATCCGCCCAAGGGTTGCGGCGAGCTGGGTGAACTCAAGGCTTATCTCTTTACCAAACTTCTCTGGAACCCCAGACAGGATGTCTGGCGGCTGGTTGATGAATTTTTGACGGGATATTACGGATCGGCTGCACCGCTGATCCGCGAATACCTCGACATGATGCACGCCATCGCGAAGCGGCCGGACGTACACTTCAGCCTCTACTCGCCGCCGATGAATCTGGCGTTTCTGGAAGATGGCGTGATTGAAAAGGCCGCGGAGATTTTCGACCGTGCCGCCGCAGCTGTACGGGGCGACGAAGTGATGGAGGATCGTGTGGCTGCTGCCCGCCTGTCCATCGACTACATGCGATGGAAGCCGCGGCTTGGCTACGCACGCGACGGCAATCGCTACCTTCCGTCAAACGCGCAGACTGCCGGGATTGCTAAACGATTTTTTGAGGTCGCCATCAAACACGGTGCCCAGGCATTGCGCGAGGGTGGGCGGCCGATCAGTGAGGAAGCTCACAATCTCAAGGGTTTTGATGCTGTCGTCTTGAAAGCTCAAGGCATTGAGGCGGTCATTGTGCCCAAGCTAGGTGCAAGAATTACCTCGCTGACTACGGGCGGCGCGGAATGGCTCCATATCGCCCATCCGACCGAGCAGGACTATCCTTTTGCCGGCGGATATGAGGAATACAGTCAGTCACGCTGGCGCAGCCCCGGCTGGGGTGAGACTTACACAGCCAATGCTCAAGAGGATTCGGCGGTCTTCACCGCGACGCTGGAAAACGGCCTGACCATGCAGCGTCAATGCGCCATCGAGCCGTGGACCACTGGACCATCTCTGGTGATCCGAACGACTCTGACCAACCACAGCGCAAAGACAGTGACGACGATGATCCGGCCGCACCCGGAGTTTGATCCGGGTGATCTCTGCACATCTTCCATTCGTATTCGGCAGGCTGACGGTTCATGGCGCGACTGGTCCGAATGGCGCGAAGCGAATCGGTCAACGGGCGATGTCTGGCTGCACGGGGTCGATGCGCCGCAGGGAGCGTGGGCAATCCGTCGCAGCAACGATGAGCTGATCGTTGAGTTTAATGCGTCGGATCTCAGCCATGCACTGCTTAGCTGGGATGGTCCGCAACGTATCGCACGTCTTGAGCTATTCTCGCGGTTGATCGATCTTAGTCCCGAACAATCGCGGACTTTTGAGCAACGATGGATACCCGGCAAAACGAACTTGCGTCGTTCGTGAGCACGTGCGCGGCCTGTGTTACCCGAAAAACCACACAGCCCGATTTGCAGTTGTTTCGGTCTCGCTCAAGTCGCAGCGGCGACTGATGCGAACACGCATTCATGAATCATTCCGAATCTGCTGCCAAATTCTTTTCTCTGTGCAGGCTATCTCGCTTTAATCCGGTAAACCTTCGCGATCAGATCCTGAACATCACTGGGTCGATCTTCGCTGCGGAGTACCTCATCGATCCACGCGAGGGCCTGTGCGCGATTTTCGCCGAGTTGGAGGAGTACTTCGAGGGCCTCTCTCGCCATCGTCCGCGATCCGCCGGGCGCGGATTCATCCTTTCCGCGCGATGCTGCATTTTGGTCGAAGGCAGCGGCACTGACGAACTTGTCCACCTTGCCGTGCAGCGTGGCGACGACGGTTTCCGCCGTTCGCTTGCCGATCTCCGGCAGGCTCTGGAGCAGCGTCAGGTCTCGATCGGCGATGGCGGCGGCGATCTGATCGGTGGCGAGCGTCATCGCACGAAGTGCCCGCTTGTTGCCGATCCCTTTGGTCGTTGTGAACAGCTCAAAAAAACGACGGTCCTGAGCGGTGAGAAATCCCGCGAGTCGGGGCAGCAGCGTCGCGCCCTGGTTCTGACTCTCCACAAAGTGAAGCGTCTCAAGCGTCACCGGCTGGCCGATCGACCCGCCCAGTCGTGCTGCCGTGTACGCGGAGACGAGGACTTCATAGGTGAGTCCTCCGGGCGTGCGGATGTAGGCAATGCCGCCTTCAACGGATTCGAGTTGACCTTCAAGCCTCGCAATCATGCAGGGATGATACGGTTTAGCTGCGTTTCAAACCAAAACCGCTTCGCCGGTATCGGCGGAACGATAGGCGGCGTCGGTGATGCGCTGGATCAGCAGCGATTCCTCGAGGCCGGTACGCGGCGGGCGCCCTCCGACGATGGCGTCGGCGAAGTCTCGAATCGGATCGTTGAGGAACGGCGTCCAGTCCTGTGGGCCTTCCCACAAGGTACGTGAGACAACACCCTCGCGCGTGCTTGCATCATCAAAGATCACACTCTGCTTGTCGCCGACACCCATCGACAGACGGAGCGAGCCTTTTTCACCGATGATCTGCCACGCGCTGTCGGCTGCGGTGGACACCTGCTCGCCGCGTTCCATCGTGATGACCGAGCCGTCCCCGCAACGGATGAGGATGGCGTAATGCGTTTCGCCGTCGGACCCAGCCGCGACTCGGTGCGAAAATTGCGGCGCGATCTGCCACATCTGCGCCAGAGCGAGGCGTGGATCAACCCGCCATCCGAGGATGCCGAAGACGTAATCCATGTCATAGCATCCCCAGTTAACGAGGAACCCTCCGCCATTCTGTGACCTGCTGACCCGCCAGGGAGGCGGCGGATCGCTTTGCGTCGCGGGATCGCCGCCGGCGGGAATAATCGCGCGAATGCGGACTACACGAATCGGTCCCAGCGCACCCGTGGCGAGAAATTGCGTCGCGGTGTCTGCGCCGGATTGAAACCGCAGACGGGACGAACAGCAGGCGACCACCGGCCGGTGCGCTCCATGCGCATCACGCGCAGCGATCATCTCCCGTACCTCGGCAGCATTCATCGCTACGGGTTTTTCCAGCAGAACGTGCTTACCCCGTCGTAACGCCCGAAGTGCCAGGGCGGTGCGCACACAGGTCGGCATTGCGAGGACCACCGCGTCAACTTCCGGATCATCAATCAGGTCCTGACCCTCCGCATGAGTACGCCTCACGCCAAACTCATCGGCGGTTTTCTTCCGCACATCAGGACGCAAATCCGCAATCGCGGCCAGATCAATGCTCGGCCAGGGCTTGGCGGCACGAATATGAATTTGCCCAATGACGCCACAGCCAATGACACCCAGACGGATACGTTGAGTCATGAAAGGAAGTATCGGAAGCAAGTGGAAAAATGCAAGGATGCCACTGGTCAAATCGTGATGCTATCCGCTGTGTTGCCGAACGACTTCCGTTCAGGCAGTGGGAGATTGCGGCCGGATCGGTAATGAAACGCAGGAACGCAGGCGCAGGCTTTATCTGATTTCCTGATGTGCTTCCATGAGCACCTTGTAGGCATGATGGGCTGCCTGAAACTGTCGCGCGGTATCGCCGCTGTGTGTGGCGTCGGGGTGATAACGCAATGCCATCTTGCGGAATGCCTCGCGGATGGTTTCAGGTGGTGCGTCAAGGCTGACACCGAGTATCTCGTGCGGATCGACGATCGATTCCGCAGTATCTGATTTTTTAGTTTCGGTCGATACGCTCGCCTGCGTCCAGACGCTCAGGGTACGACGTTGCCAGACGGTAAGGCCGACAAACTCCAGCCCCAGTTGATAACGACGAAAACCCAAAGGCTCGACACGCACCATCCGCGCGGAGAAGCGGTCGGTCTGATCTCCAAACCCAAGCTGGAACTCAATGAGCAGGCCCGGCCGGGACGGGACTTTTCCTCGGCACGCCACGGCAAGGCCGGTCATCGAGGCGTTAATGACCTGCCCCAGCGAGCAGGTGACGCCGCGCAATCGCACGCGAGGCGCGGTGCGCTGGTCTTTATTGGAAGTGAAGAGTGATTCGAAGCGGTCAAGCCAGGACATCGGGAAAATGATCGGCACGGGTAAGCCGGCACTGAACCCGAATGAGCGATTCTCCACTGTCCGTGACGGATTAAAATTGGGCCGTAACACCTGCGCGGACTGGCTGATCACGGCCGGAATAAACGGGTCAGTGTACGCCCTTATCCGCCAACCATCGCTCGGCATCAATCGCTGCTTTGCATCCCATGCCCGCGGCGGTTATCGCCTGACGGTAAATCTGGTCCGATACGTCACCGGCAGCAAAGACGCCTTCGATATTCGTATAGGTGCGGTAACCATCGATGAGCTTGAGATAACCCTTGCTGTCGAAGTCGAGGCCGGTGCCTTTGAGAAATTGCGTATTGGGAGTGTGACCGATTGCGATGAATAATCCGCTGACGTCAAGCGTGCTGACCGCGCCGGTCATGACGTTTTTAAGGCTCAAACCGCTGATTTTTTCCGCACCGAGTACATCCTGGACGGTGGTGTTCCAGATCACTTCGGCTTTGGGATTTTCGAGGATCCGCTTCTGCATGACTTTGCTGGCGCGGAATTCGCCGCGACGGTGAATGACATAAACCTTGCTGGCGAACTTCGTGAGGTACGAAGCCTCTTCCATGGCTGTGTCCCCGCCGCCGACGACCGCCAGCGGCCGGTTGCGAAAGACCGGCAAAGCTCCGTCACACACCGCGCATGCGGAGACTCCGCCGCCGGACCTGGCCAGCCGCATCTCATTATCCAGCCCGATCCAGTTGGCACTGGCACCAGTGGCGATGATGACGGCGTGCGATTTGACGATGGTGTCTTCCGAGGTGTGCAGTTCAAAGGGACGCTTGGAGAAATCACACTTGGTAATGTCGAGCGATGCGATGCGGGTGTGAAATCGCTGCGCCTGTTTTTTGAAGTGCTCCATCATCTCCGGGCCGGTAATGCCCTCAGGAAATCCGGGATAGTTTTCGACCTCCGTGGTGAGCATGAGCTGACCGCCGGGGAGCTGTATCGTCGGCGTCTGTTTGGGTACGCCTTCGTAAACAATCGGGTTGAGGTTGGCGCGGGCGGCGTAAATCGCTGCGGTCCAGCCCGCCGGGCCGGAACCGATGATCGTTACTTTTTCGACGTTGGAATCTGTGTTACTCATGGGCGGGATTGTAGTGCCAAAGATGAGCCGCGACGAGGAACCGGAGCAGAGAGAATTTTTTCGCAGTTAATGATTTCGCGCGTGCTGCGTCATTCCGCATTGCTCAGTCAGTAACGCAACGCGGCCGGCACTCGTTTGAGCACCGGCCGCGGTGATTGAACAGGAGATGAATAACCGGACTCAGCGGCGACGACGAAGATAGACCGTCATTGCGCCGGCTCCGAGAAGCCCCAGGGAAACGGTAAGGGGTTCGGGAGTTGCTTGCGGATCAGTCGGCGGGCCGCTTGCGACTCCGACACCTCCGCCGGAGCCACCTGAACCACCGGACCCGCTACCTGCGCCTCCACCCTCACCGGGCGGAGTCGGGTCACCACCGGGATCGATCACGTTATCGCCATAGCCGCCACCACCGGGCGGGGGTTCTTCAATATCGCCTGCAGCGCCGACGCCGCCTCCCCCTCCACCACCGGGAGCGCCGCCACCACCACCGGCCGCAGCCAAGGCACCACCGCCCCCGCCGCCGCCACCACTATCACAGCCGACGAGTGCCAAAGCCATCGTCAAAGCCACCAATAACGCAATTCGCTGAAGGTTCATCATAAGTTTAAATCCGATACGGCTACCCTTTTCCCTCGTCAGCAAGCAACCTTACCCCCATTTCAAGGCGAGGCAACCACGAGCAACAACTTCATCTGCAATCTTTGCTTAACGCGCCCCTACAGACGGTAATACCCGTTTATCTGCGTTAAAATCGCAAATTTTGCAGGCTAGGGCAGGTGACTAAACCCGCTAAATGAGTAAAAACCAGAAAATATGGCTACGTCAGATCTGTAATTTAAATCTTTTCAAATTACCTGCTCAATAGAACTAGTCCGGATGGATTAAACCGTCGTTGTCTGTGGCGAACCAACTTCGATGTGTTGCTGCTTACAGGAGTTGGCGTCTGAAATTTTCTACCAAATGACACAACGATTGGCTGAGGGCTTGAGTGCCCCAGCCAGCTCACAAAAATTTTCTATCTATAGGTCTTGTTAGGGCAACTGAAGCTTGACGTTAGCAGGCGGCAGGCCAATCGGTGCTTCGGGGAATCGGGGATCGTAGCCAAATTGCGGAAACACCGTCTCCACATGCCCGTCGAACATGACCGCATTGGCGCGATGGTTATGAAGGTAGGCCACTGTCCGTTCGCTGGGGGCTACATAAAACCATTGCTCGAACATGGGATTGCTCGGCGTGGCGGGAAACTGAAACGCATTGATCTGGGCGGAATCGACAAACATCAACATTCGGGATGGCTCGATGATTTGTCGTAACTGAATCGGATACCCCGGCTCGCTCAGTCCGCGAGGCAGGCCATAGGTGGACCAGTTTGTGATGAACTTTTTCTTGTAGCGTGAGCTCCAATTGGGAAACGACGGGCAGATCTCGATGCTGTCGGACCTCTCGTAGTAAGGCCAGAGCCGCCCACGGGTGCGATCGACGATCCGTGAACCTTCCGCCTGCGCAGGCAGCGCCTCGTAACCAAACCAATACAGGGTGTGGTCGGCAAAGTTTTCACGCCAGGGAAAGATCGTCTCTCGATTGTCATGGAGGTAGATCGACATCGCCACCCCCATCTGTCGCAGACCCGATCCACAGACGCTGGTGCGCGCCGTGTCTCTCGCCCGACCCAGAGCGGGAAGCATGATCGAAATCAACAAGGCGATGATCGCAACAACGACAAGCAACTCAATGAGGGTAAAACCCTCTCCCAGACCCGGTGAGGCTGGTCTCCCGAAAACAGCGCAGCAACGGCTCCACCGCTGGGAGAGGGTTCCGGACGGCACTAATCGCGATCTCCGTTTCACCGTCCGCGTCTCCGCATCACCCCTGCCACCCCGATTACCAGCAGCAGCGCACTCGTCGGCTCAGGAACCATCAGGAACGCCAATTCATGACCGCCGAGCGATTGGTTGTATTGACCGAACGCCAGACTGTTCGTCGCGGGATCGTAAGCAAGGCCCTCGACAGCGTTGACCGGCGGAAAACCATTGAAAAGCACATCACCTACGACACTCGTAATCACGCCGTTACGAAAGCGACCGATACCGGTCGAGGTGCTGAAATACAAGTTTCCTTCCAAGTCCACGACCAGCGAACCGTTGCCGTTGGAGGGTGCCCCGCCAAGGTAGTGAACCGCTGAGCCTGGCAGAGTGCCTGTGGATTCAAACGTATCGAGGTCTGCGGCATCGATGCGGAAAAAGCCGGCGGTGCCGATCGGAAAACTCTGACCGGTGAGATAGCTAAAGACCCCGACGTAAAGATTTCCCGCCGTATCAAATGTCATCGAGCCGCTGTAATCAGCGGTGCTGTTGGGGATCGGTGAAGCCACTGGAGGATCAACGACAAAACTGGCCGGCGTCGGATCACCCGGATTCAGAAAATAGACCGAGGTAAAGGTGGAATAATCCGGCGCGACATAGGTCGCGTAGTACTTGCCGTCCGCTCGGCTGGCTGCGGAGAAGAGGTTGTCGTCGGTGCCGGTGTCTCCCGGTCCTGAGTCAATGTTGGGTGCCAGCACACGAGTACCCGTGCTCAGGTTTACGAGCAAGGCCCCGCCTGCCTGCCCCATCATCACCATCGCTTCGCCGTCTGGACCTGGGGCAAAGCCCATATCCGAGATGCGGGCCGGCCCACCAAATGAGCTGCGCAATCCGCTGATCTGATCGGTAAACGAGTCCGTGTCGGCGTCGTAACGCCAGATCGAATCTCCCGTATGCACGAACAGCTCGTGTGAACTGTTGACGGTGCTGTAGCCCAGGGCATACGTCGCATACGCATTGCCGCTGTCTTTGGTCGGTAACAGCGCGCCCGCCTGCGCTGTCAGAGTCACCGCCAACTGTCCCAGAACCACCAGACCCGCCATCCGACCCAAACGAACATGAAACATGATCCGCTCCCAGCCCCGATTCGCGCGGGGCATCCCCTACGTGAAAAAAATAATTCCGTCCTGGCGAGCGGTTTTTCAGATCCGGGGCGGGGCCGTCCAAGGGGAAGTGGACAGGTCGAGCCCGCGGCGTCCCATCTCGCGAGGACACACAACGGCACTCGACAGGCAGGTCTTCCGGCTTCGAGCTGAGAAGATTACTTCTCTTCACGCCGCTGGCCTTCCCACCGCGATCATTGCAATCGCAGCAGTGGCTTGTCAGCGGCCGTGGTCGCCTCAATATCGGCGACAACTCGTCACGGCGGCGCGTCCGCAGGGGCTTTGCACCCCACTTCCCTTTTCACCCGCCGCCGGATTCTCCGACGAACGGGCACCTGTCGAACCAAGGCCTCATTAAACACACTCGATCAGGAAAATGCAAGTGTCCACTCTTACTGCCGACGGCGAGTCGCGCAACCTCTTGACCATCACAATCTCTCGTCGTAATCTTCCTCGAACCCCGCCTTGGACCCCCTCATCATGAACGTGCTTATTGTCGGAGGTGCCGGCAATGTCGGCAGAATCCTCCGCCCCGCACTCGAGGCGCGGTACAACTGTTATCACCTCGACCTTCAACCCGTACCGGGTGCTGAATCACGGACAACCGTGGGCAGCGTCAACGATCCCGACATCACCCGCGCCGCTTTACAGGGAATGCAGGCGGCGGTGTTTCTTGCGATGGGTGTCGGTCCGAATACCTACATCTATGACGTGGACGCCACCTTTGATGTCAATGCCAAGGGAGCTTACCGGTTCTACTCCGCCGCACTGCAAGCCGGAGTGCGGAGGTTCGTGCACGCAAGCTCACTGAGTGTTTACGGGGATCTGATCCAAAGACGCGAGCCGCGCGACGAATCCTCGCCGCCTAATGCGTGGAATACCTATGGGTTCACCAAACGGGTGGGCGAAATGGTCTGCGAAACCGCAGCGTTGCGATATCCTGATGCGGGTATCGTTGCGCTGCGGCTCATGTCGCCCATGGATGAAAAATCCTTCAAAGGCAACGAGTACCGTGCAGACGCAGGCTGGCATGCGATGGGGCCAAACGATACGTGTCGGCTGTTTATCGCTGCTCTGGAATACACAAGTAAACCCGGCTACCTCGTCGTGCAGGCGACCGGCGATCTCGGCCAGCAACGCTGGCCTTATGCCAAGGCGGAACAAATACTGGGCTGGAGGCCCGAAGGAAAATGAAGCTGCTGATCATCGGAGGCGCGGGATACGTCGGTTCCATCCTGCGACCCACGCTCGAGGCGGCATACGACTGCTATCACCTCGACCTTGTACCCTTCGAGGGCGTCGCGGATAACCGTCAGTTCGTCGCTGATCTCAACGACGAACACGCGCTCCGTTCCGCGGCCTATCAGAAAGACGCTCTGCTCTTTCTGGCTATGGGCAAGGCACCCACCCAGCCGGCAGACGGGCCGCATCCGACACGCGACACCGACTTCGCCTTCGATGTCAACGCCAAAGGCTACTACCGCGCTGTCAGCACCGCACTGCAGGAAGGAGTGCGCCGCATCGTCTATGCCAGCAGCCTGAGCGTGTACCGTCTGTCCGCACACAGATGCGGAACGCTCGACGAATCGATGTCACCCGATTCAACTGATCCCTACGGCATGACCAAACGTCTGGGCGAGGAAATCAATAATGTCTTCGCCAGTGCGTTCAAAGACGCGACTCTGACATCCCTGCGGCTGATGTGGCCTCGCAACGAAAAAGACTGGCCGGGAAACGAATTCAAACCCGGCCAGTATTGGTATCCAACCGGCCCCTCCGACCTGCGGCGGCTGTTTCTGGCTGCTCTGGAGTGTCGGATACCCGGCTCACATATTCTCCAAGCGACCGGCGACCTGGAGGAAAAAGCGTTCAGTCACACTCGCGTGCATCAGCTTCTAGGCTGGAAACCGGAGGGGCGATGAAAATTCTTATTGTCGGCGGAGCCGGATACGTCGGTTCGATTGTGCGAGACGGCCTCGAAGCTCAACACGACTGCTGGTACTACGACCTCAAGCCGGTCGTCGGCCGAGAGTCGCGCACCATCCTTGCGGATGTCTGTGATGCAAAGCAGATTCAACGTGCGGTTGTCTCGATGCAGGCAATCGTGTACATGGCGATGGGGGTGACATCACTCACCACAAGCCCCACCGGACACCGCGAGGATGTTCACGAACTAAACTTCGCCTTTTCCGTCAATACCGGCGGGTGGCTGGGATTTGCCACTTACGGCCTGCTCGCAGGCGTCCGGCGGTTTGTCTATACCAGCTCGCTGAGCGTTTTCGCCGATGAAATGCCCGACTATCAACTCACCGAGGACCATCCCGCATCGGCGTGGCATCCCTACGGCATGAGCAAGCGGTGCGGTGAATTCATCTGCGAAGAAGCGGCGAAGCGACAACCCGACGCCACGTTTCTCACGCTTCGTGTCATGGCTCCGCGCAACCGAGAACATTTCGCCACCCGACAGCGCTACAAGCCGGATCGTGAGCCGCCGCACCTGGGGCCCAATGACGCGACGCGCCTCTATCTCGCAGCGATCGCCTGTGAACACCCCGGCTATCACATCATCCACGCCACCGGGGACGTAAAGGAACAATGGTACCGTCACCGGAATGCCCGCGACCTTCTGGGGTGGGAAGCGCGCGGAAACTGACGCGGATTCCTACGGCAATCAGCGTGCAGCTTCTCGCTGGGGCACGCAAACTCGTGTATGAGTTTGCGTAATCGTCCGCATCAGATCACTCCGCCGCGGGAGCCGACGATCCTCTCGTCGATCAAGCCGCGCTCATCGAGTTCCTTGAGGAAGTGGAGCCGCCGCGTCGGATGTCCGCCGCGTTTGAGGAGCATCGGGATGATCATGCCCAGGCGGTTGATCACATCCGTATCGCCGGTGAGCTTCATGTAGATCCAGACGGTGAAGAAATCCATGGCCCGTGCGTCATTGACGCTGAAGCTTTCGGGTTGCACCGCCACTTTGAGCAGATTGATGAGCAGTTCCTTGAGCTTCTCATCGTGAGACTGCTCCCAGAGGCGATAGAGTCCTGAATAGCTCGACCAGTCGCCGTAGCCGCGGATATTTTTCTGCCACGAACCGCCTTCAAGGTTGCCGTATTGCGGATAGGGATATTTGAGTTCGCCGTGCTCCTCATAGTGCTTGCGATGGAAGGCATCGACGATCTTGAATGCCGCGTCGAGATACTTTTTATCCCCCGTCAGACGGTACACCGCTGCGAGGTTCACCAGCGGCATGCCGGCCTCGCGTCCATCGACCGCGATGGTGGACATGAGGTTGTTCGCCCACCAGATGTAATGATCGCCGACACGGATGACCGTCCTCTTGGCGCGGGGATCACCGGTGAGGTAGTAGTAGGCGAGAATGCCCTCGACCCACTCATGGCTTGGGTAAGCCATACCCTCGAAGTGATTGACCGTGTGGGCGATGAGTCCGCCGTTCTGCCGCGCATTGGTGCTGAACTCGCAGAAGTCCACTTCCATATAGTGCTTGGCCGTCTCGACACCGTAGTCATAGCAATACACATTTCCCGTACGGAGATAATCCACCAGCGGGAAGAGGACCAGCCCGTCGTCTTCGTTGTTGTTGAATCCGCCTTCGCCGCCAAGATCACCGAAGTGCCACATGCCCGCACCGGGCAGGCGATAGTACGTCCAGCGACCCGGATTGCCCGCGGCCGGCGAGACTTCGATGAGGTTTTCCAGGAACGGATATTTCTTGGGTTGATATTTGAAAAGGTGCTGCTGATCGAGCACTTCGCAGTGTGCCGGCCATGCAGGGTCAAACGAGATCGCCACCGGGTCCAGACCCATCATCTCCCAGCGATTGAATCGTCGCTCAACTTCGTTGATGTTGATCGAACGCGGATCACTGGTGATATGGAAGACGTGCGTCTTGCTCGCACCCTGCGTCATGCGGCAAGGCGTCGCCCACTCCGGCCAGATCGAAATCGTCATCCGGTTTTCATCCAGTGCGATCGACTTGGGATGCAGCTTGTCCCATCGCAGGAAGCTGAACGACAGCGAGAGATCGTTTGAGGTCCAGCCGAGATATTCAAAAATCTGCCGAAATGCGCCGACGCCATAATCCTCGCGAAACTTACTCGGTGAGTCGGGTCGCATGTGGTAGGGATACTTGGAGCTGTCTTCCTTCAGGCTGTTGAAATTACGGATAAACACCGTGCCCATCTTGAACGGCTTGAAGTCACGCTCGTAATGGTCCAGATCACTGACACTGCTGGAAACAACTTCGACGTTTTCCTCCAGAGACATCGGCCGGTGGAAATACTCCTGCGTGTGGTGTTTCTGGCGAATGAGCTTCCGGGCGGCCGGGTCCATGCGCGTCGTCGTCACCAGACGGATCGCCCGTGCATGCACCAACTCCGCTTTCTCACGGCAGAGAAACGTGTGCTCAAACCGCACATCCGGCAAGTTGGCGGTCAGCACAAAACGAAGCTGGAAATCCAGGAATGTGCTCTTGTCCCGCGCGGTGTGTTTGCCTTCCACGAGAACCACTGCACGAAGCGGATTGGCATGCTCGACGCTGACCGACAACGGCCCCGACAGCGATGCACGGTAAATCTTCGTGCCTGTATCCATCGTCTCAAGATCAAACAGGTCCTGCGGCCCGACGATCTGACGGCCCTGGCTGGACCATTCGCGGACAATGGACCCGCCCTTTCTGGAGATGACCAGTGTCGTGATGCCATTGGTGAGCGTGACTGAGTCGGCGGATTCGCTGACCTGTACGGGATTCTTCACCGCCGGCGCATCGCCGGGGCGAAGCTCAATAAACAACGACTTCTCCTCCTCAGCCGCCAGATCAATCGAGTAATCGACCAGCAGCCATTCGATACTGCCATCGGGACGTCTTTGGAGTACCTTCGCACCGAAGGGAATCGACTTGCCATCCTTATCGCGGATGGAAATTTCACTGGGATCCTTCACCGCACCGGGCGGCAATGGGATGCCGCGGCTGACGGCGTAACTGGGGAATGGCGTGATGGTCTCGTTATAGATGCGGATTTCACCGCGAGTCGGAGCAGCAGTCGTCATGTCATTTCTCTCATGGTAGGTACTGGGAAGGTCAAACAGGATACCGAATTACTCCCCGTCAAGGGACCCTGCACCACGTTTTTTGGATTTCGATATCCTTTTTTCCTATGAAGACAATCCTCATCACCGGCGCGAGTGGTTTCATCGGTACCCATGCGGCAAAAGAGTTTGCCCGCGACCATCATCCAATCCTGCTGAGTCGCAAGCAGCCCGACGCTCCAGGCAAGTGGTACAAGGGATCATTCGAGCTTTTTGAAGACCTGCGCCAGCTCGACGCACATCAAATCGACGCCTTGGTACATCTGGGTGCGGTGACCGGCGGCTGTTCAGAAGAAGACGGCCTGGCGGTCAACGTGCAGGGCACGCGTCGACTTCTGCGCTACCTCATTGATCGCGGCACGCGCCGATTCGTCCTGGCGAGTTCCATCGCCACCGTCGGACTGCTCGACAACCGCTTTCTGCCTCTGCAACTACCCATCCCCGATGACCACCCCTGTCTTGCCTTCGACTTCTACGGCCTGTCGAAGTATCTGATGGAAGAGGAGACCCGATACTTCGCCCGCAGATACACAGATGCGGATTTCGTGAATTTCCGAATCGGAGCGGTCGTGCCCGTGGATTGGAGCCCCAAGGATGTAACCGCGCAGACTCCGCCGACGTGGTCGCCGCCATGCCTGCTTTCCAATGTCTGCGTGGTGGATGTCGTGGCTGCGATCCGTGCTGCGCTGACCGGCAGTCCTAAGCCGGGAGTCCGCGTGCTCAACCTCGTCGCGCCGACCGCCACAGCCGACGACCCTGTGCCGGCCATCCTCCGCGCCAGCTTCGACCCGCGATGGAAAAGCTACGACCTGTCCCACTATGAAAAGCCCGGACATGAATATGCCCCGATCTTTTCCATCGCAAACCTGAAAAAAGAGCTGGGCTTTACGCCGCAGATTCCGGTGCGGCCGCGCGAGTTCCGCGCCTGGAAGGCAAAGCAAACCTCCTGACGCACTTTTGTCTCCGAGGCGGAAGCAGTAGATCGCCGACTGATCCGGCAGAGATGTCGATCGCGCCCTCGTTTGTTTTGGATACCGCAAGCCGGTGACGCACACCACGTACGGCTCTGTTTGCCGCTATTTCACGCGCTCTCTATACTCGCCGCCCCACACTCACACCACTGGGAGCACTACCTTGAAACTTTGCGTCAGCACCTACAGCCTCGCGCGATGGCGGAATGAAAATAACAAGACACTCGAAGACTCCATCGACTGGATCGCTGAGAACGGCGTGAAGGCAATCGAGTTTTCCGGCCTCGACAAGCAGGCTGAAGCCAATCCCCTGAAGCGCGCCGCGGCGCTCCGCAAGCGTTGCGAAAAACGCGGCCTGCATGTTGCCGGCTTCAGCGTCGGCGCCAACCTGCTGCTCAACCCGACTGAACAACGCAAGGTCATCGAAAAGGTGAAACGCGATGTGGACATCGCGGCGGAACTCGGCGCCCGAAACATGCGCCACGATGTGGCCTACGGCTTCAACGATGCGAATAAGGACCTCAAAGGGCCTAAGACATTCGCACACGCACTGACAGTCGTCGTTCCCGCTGTCCGCGAGATCACCGAACACGGCGTCAAATGCGGCGTGAAAACTTCCCTCGAAAATCATGGCTTTTTCATGCAGGCCTCCGAGCGTGTCGAGAAGCTCATCAAAACTGTCGGCCATAAAAACTTCGGCCTGACTCTGGACATGGGTAACTTCCTCTGCGTGAACGAAGACCCGGTCAAGGCGGTCGCCCGTGTCGCCAAGTATGCGATCATGGTCCACACCAAAGACTTCCATGTGAAGCTCAAGAAGCTGCGCCCGCCTACCGGCTGGTTCGACACGCCGACGGAAATCTCGCTCCGCGGTGCAATCGTCGGCCATGGCATCATTGACATCCCCAAACAACTCGCACTGATCAAAAAGTCGGGCTACAAAGGCTACCTGTCGCTGGAGTTCGAGGGCATTGAAGAACCCGCGATGGCGATCAAGACGGGGTTGGACTACCTGACGCAGGAACTCAAAGCGATCAAAGCTCTGGGTTGAAAAAAGGAAGACGCGGGTACGGACGCCTCTGCTCACAACTTCTAAACATGCGCACGATGTTGAGAGCGGGTGTTATCCCGTCGTGTGAGTCGGGATGTCTTCGCCCCCTGCGTGTAAGGAACTGATGTGAAAAGCGTCGCTCGATAAGCTGTGCTGCGAGTAGCTGCGCTCAACTTGGGTGCTCGATCAACAAGCGTCTACTTTTTCGAAAATACTCCAGGACGTCTCGTTGTTGAGATGGCTTTGTCCGCGTAGAATCCGACGTTCATCAACCTCGTCTGCGGGTGTAACTCAACGGTAGAGTGTCAGCCTTCCAAGCTGAATGCTGCGGGTTCGAGTCCCGTCACCCGCTTTTCCGATCCTGCCCTCGCGGCAACTATGTCCTCTCTCGTTTCGCATGATCAAGACCAAACCCTGTTCTCTCTCCACAAATTGTCAACAATCTAACTGATTATTTTACAAAACATTAAAGATTACACATTTTCCAAATTTGACTTGAGACTTGTTCTCAATCATCCTTGAGAATCAGTCGCATTTACTTTTATGGAGATGATTCTCATGGTTTGTTCGTGTCTGTCGTTCGGCGTTGTCCCGTCGTCCCTGCTTTCCCGTCGCGTTGCAACGCGCGATGTACGAGTGCGGTTGTCGGGGTTTACGCTCGTTGAATTACTGGTGGTCATCGCGATCATCGGATTGCTGGTAGGCATCACGCTGCCGGTGCTCAGTCGGGCGCGCATGGCGGGGGCTGCGTCGGTCAGTCTCAGCAACATGAGGCAGATGGGTATAGCCGTCGGATGCTACGCCACGGAAAGCAACCAGTACCTGCCCAAGCACGAGGGCTGGTTCAACGCACCGGGGGTATTCTCCGAGATCAGAAACACCGACACCTCGTTGACTTTTCCTTCTGACGGCAAGACGGCTCGTCGGACGCACTGGCCGGACCACCTGTTCCGTTATGTCGAGATTCCGTCGATCTACATCAGCCCCCTGCTCACCGAGCAGGAACGGGCAGACTTCACCACCAAGTTTGTCTCCGAACAATACATCAACGACCCGAAAGCCATGTATGGCGGGTACGGATGGAACTACCAATATCTGGGCAGCGATCGTCGCGCGTTTACCGGCGCGCCGGCCTTCTATGTGCGTGTGGATGAGATCAAAGCTCCTACGAACACCGTCGCCATCGCCGACACCGCCGGTTCGCGCAAAGGCATCGCGACAAACCGTCCCGGCGAAGGCAACTCGGCGGTGTACGTTGTCGATCCGCCCCTGGGATCGGTGACACTGGGCTCCCAGGGTGCCCGCCGCACCGCCCCAGCCGCGGGTAACTCCTACTACACACAGCCGGCCGGCACGGGCGGTGACCAGCCCGATGGCACAGCCGAAACCTATCTCTACCGCGCCTTCCCCGCGGAACGAAACAACGGTGCTGCCCACTTCAGCTTCCTCGACGGCCACGCCAAAGCGATGAAGCTGGCGGAGATCGACGACTTCAACAAAGACGGTGTTAAAGACAACGGGTATTGGAACGGCAAGGGAGACCCGTTTGTCCAGTAATGGATCGGAGGAGGCCGCCCCCCTCTCCCAGCGTGTTGTTTTTCCCGCGCTGGAGAGAGGCCTGGGGTGCGGACACTTGCCGCCTGATCCCGTTTCACCGATCGTTCTTTACATCCCACG
This sequence comes from Phycisphaeraceae bacterium, assembly GCA_020851465.1. Taxonomy (NCBI): domain Bacteria; kingdom Pseudomonadati; phylum Planctomycetota; class Phycisphaerae; order Phycisphaerales; family Phycisphaeraceae; species Phycisphaeraceae bacterium. The sequence continues at coordinate 184,508 of JADZCR010000001.1, forward strand.
AGTGAAAGCATCGTGACCGCAGCGCCATCTCTACAGACAGCTCCCGCCCTGGCTGCGCTTTCCTCACGCACGCGCAGCCGTGATCTCTATCGCATCGTGTGGCGGTGGCATTTTTATGCGGGCCTGCTCATCGCGCCGTTCCTGCTGATATCTGCGGCGACAGGAGTGCTGCTCGTTTACGCGCCAGAGCTGCGCGTCATGAGTTACCCGGATCGCTACCTGAGCAGCGGTTCAACCTCCGCGGCTGCACTGACACTCGATGAGCAATACCTCATCGCCCGTGCAGCACAGCCGGAAGCAAAGATCGAAACCATCCTCGTGGATGGGCCTGAGCGCACGACGCTTTTTACGATGAAACGCGGAGACGGCCCGCCGCGAATGCTGGCGGTGGATCCTTACGAAAAATCACGCACCGTCAGCTTCAAGGCAAAGGACGACTGGCTCGGCGACATCGAAAACTTCCATCGCCGTCTGTTTATGGGGACCACCGGCCGCATCATCACCGAACTGGTCACCGGGTGGGCGATGATCATGGCGATCACCGGCATCTTTCTCTGGTGGCCTCGTGGAAAATTCTGGCGTGAGTCCGCATTAAAAATCCGCTTTCGACAGGGTGCCTATCTTGCCCTGCGCGACTCGCACGCGGTGATCGGTGCGCTCGTGGCTCTGCTGGTGATCGCGCAGGCGTTCAGCGGATTAACCATGTCGCTGGTCGAGGGAGGACTGATCAAGTCGTACCTCCTCCGTGTTCCGCCGCGTACCGCACCGGCTGAACGGCGTGGAGGAGTTGATGTGAACAACCACGAATCACACGACAACGGACCGGCTCTTTCGTGGGAAGCTGCCCGACTCATCGCGGTGAAGACTGGATTCACCGACGTGCCGCTGAGCCTTCGTCGTGCGGCACGGGGAGCGGTTGTCGTGACGGAAAGGCCGCGCTTCGGCGCCGCCGCTCCGCGCAGCGTTGAGATCGATGCCGCCGGCCAGATTGTCCGCCGATTCACCGATCCTCGCACCGCTCCGCTGTTTTCCCGTGTCGCCAAGAGCGTGCATCTGGGAACGATCGGCGGAGGATGGAGCCTGATGCTGTCGCTGGTAGTTGCGGTGATCCTCGCGGGGCTGTGTGTCACCGGCTGCATCATGTGGTGGATTCGTCGCCCGCCCGGCCGATGGGGCATGCCCGCTCGCGTCAAAGATGCGCGACTGAGCTGGGGTGTGCTGACAGCGATTTTGCTGGTCGCTTTGCTCGTGCCGGTGGCGGGAGCTTCCATGCTGGTGGCGTGGGCGGCGGATCGCCTCTGGCAGAGATTTACGCTCAGAGCTGCTCAGTCGTCAGGCGCAGCTGAATAGCATTAGTCGTCCGGTACAACGAATGAACGGTTTGCACATTCCGCTTTCATCCCCCTAAACTCTCGCCTGCGCATGAGGGGTACTCTCACCGTACATTGGGAATTCTTATGGCCAAGATCACCTTCATCGGGGCTGGTTCATCCGTATTCGCAAAGAACATTCTTGGTGACAGCATGCTCGTGCCGGCACTGCACGATTCGCACATCGCGCTGTACGACATCGATCCGCAGCGGCTGCGTGAGTCGCAGTTGATGCTCGAAACGCTCAACAGGAACATCAATCAGGGCCGGGCGACCATCACGACCCACTTAGGCACGCGCAACCGCAAAGCTGCGCTCAAGGGCGCCAGCTACGTCGTCAATGCCATCCAGGTCGGCGGGTACAAGCCTTCCACCGTCATCGACTTCGAGGTTCCCAAAAAGTACGGCCTGCGACAGACCATCGCGGACACGCTGGGCATCGGCGGCATCTTCCGCACGCTGCGCACGCTTCCGGTCATGTGGGACTTCGCCCGCGAGATGGAAGACGTCTGCCCTGGCGCATGGCTGCTCAACTACACCAACCCCATGTGCATGCTCGTCATGGGCATGACCCTGTACACCGGGGTCAAGACCGTCGGTCTCTGCCACAGCGTGCAGGCGTGTGTACCCGGACTTCTGGGTGAATGGGGCACCAACCATCCCAGCCAGAACAGCAAGGATCTGCGCTGGAAAATCGCGGGCATCAATCACCAGGCGTGGCTGCTCGAACTGACCGACAAGGGACGCGACATCTACCCGGAAGTGAAAAAACTTGCGTTCGCCAAAAACGACGCTGCACGAAAATCCAATGGTAAAAAACACTGGGATATGGTCCGCTACGAGTTCATGCGGCACTTTGGCTACTACATCACCGAGTCGAGCGAACACACCAGCGAATACATGCCCTACTGGATCAAGAGCACGCACCCGGAGCTGATCAAAGAACTCAACATTCCGATTGATGAATATCTCCGCCGCTGCATCAACCAGATCGCCGGCTGGAAAAAACAGCGGGACGAGATCGTGAAAAACCCGACCCTTTCCCACACTCGCGGACACGAGTACGGCTCGTACATCATGGAAGCGATCGAAACCGGCAATCCGACACGCATCCACGGCAACGTGCTCAACAACGACCTGATCACCAACCTCCCGCGCAACGCCAGCGTGGAAGTCGCCTGCCTGGTGGACAAAAACGGCGTCCAACCGATCCACGTCGGACGCCTGCCCGAACATCTGGCGGCAGTCAACCGCACCAACATCAACGTGCAGATCATGACCGTCGAAGCTGCTTACACTCGCAAACGCGAGCACATTTACCACGCAGCGTATCTCGATCCGCACACCAGCTCAGAACTGTCGCTCGACCAGATTCGTGACCTGTGCGACGACCTGATCGACGCCCACGGGAAAATGCTGCCCAAGTATCGGTGAGCCATGCCGGCGGTAAGATTCCGCCATGCGCCACCGTCTCGACCTCTCAGGCTACTGGCAGGGTCGGCTGGAGTTGAATCCCGCCATCGACGTATCCGCGCCTGCTGTCATCGAGCAAGACTTCTACATTCCCCTGCCGTGGAATAAGCAGATCGACCACCTGCGCTGGCCGAGCGAGACGCAGGAGCTTTCCGGCATTGTCCGACCGACACAGAATCAGAACTTCCGTGACGTGATGCGGAAATTCAACGAGGGGACGATCACCTATCGCAAAATGGTGTACGTACCCGACGGCGCGGATCGCCGCCCGCCGTCACGAGTATTTCTGGTGTTCGAGGGGAGTAACTACCGCACCACCGCGCGGGTCAACGGTCAGGAAGTCGGCACACACGAAGGCGGACACCTGGGATTTGAGTTTGAGGTGACTGACGCCATCGCGATTGGCGGCGAAAATCATCTGGAAATCACCGTGGACAACCTGCGAAGCCCAGACGCTGCGCCGCAGGAGCAGTTCAACTGGCAGAACTACGGCGGGATCTACCGGCCGGTCTGCCTCGAATGGCGGCCGGAGGTTTATGTCGATGCGGCCTGGGTGACCACCGGCCGTGACGGCACGAGTTGGTTTGCCGATGTCACCGCACAGATCGTCGGTGCGCCTCGCGGACCGGTGACGGTGCAGATCAGCTCCGGCCGGGAACGACAAACCGCCACACTCGAAGGCGGCCTCACCCGGACAGCGAGAGTGCGCTTCGTCGCGCCCGTCGTGTGGGAGCTGGGAAGAGGCGGCCTGAGCCAGTGGACCATCACCTGTCCGTCAGTGTCCGGCGTGACCGACAAAGTCACGGGATTGACCGGCTTCCGCAACGCGGATTTCGCGTCCGGACACTTCATCCTCAACGGTAAACCCACCCGCATCCTCGGCGCATCATGGCATGAACAGCATCCGACCTTCGGCAACAGCGTGCCCGGCTGGCAGGTGACACGTGATATTCAGCTCATGAAACAGGTCGGCCTCAATGCCGTCCGTCCCGCGCACTACCCGCATGCGCAGGCGTTCTATGACGCATGTGACCGCGAGGGAATGCTCGTCATTGCCGAGATGCCCTGCTGGCAATTCCACCCGCATCAGTTTGCCAGTACCAAAGTCCGTGACCTCTGCTGCGAAATGGCGCGTCAGATGGTTCGGCAACTCGGCCATCATCCGTGCATCGTAGGTTGGGTGATTCAAAATGAATCGAAGACCTTTGAACCCGGCGCAGCCGAGTTTTTCAAAGCCATCCACGACACGTTCAAGCAGGCTGATCCGACGCGGTTCACGATCACCGCAGAGAGTCCCGCTCCGCCGGAACACCTGACGGTGGTTAAAAAAGTAAGCGGTGAGCCGACCGGCGGCTTACCGCCGACGAGTGCGTATGTCGATGTACTGGGATTGAATTGCTACGCGGGCTGGTATGCGGACAAAGCGGAATTTCTCCCGAAGCTGCTCGATCATGTGAAGTCGCTTTGGGGAAACAAGCCGCTGATGGTGACCGAGTTCGGAGCGGAGGGCATCCTCGGCCAGCGATCGCTGGAGATGCATCCCTGGACAGAGGATTACCAGAGCGAACTGCTCTGCCGACATATCCGTGCGATCCTTGATCGTGAATGGGTCGCTGGGTTTTTTCTGTGGCTTTTCATCGACTATGAAGCTGCATCAATCTCGATCCGCGGGATCAACGCCAAGGGACTGGTGGACGAGTACCGACGCCCGAAGCTGGCGTTTGATACGGTCAAGGCGTTGCTCGCATCGCGAAATGATCTCGGCTGATTTGCTTGTACGATTAAACCCGCCCTTATAAACAGAAACTTGTCGATCAACTCACCGTCTCATTCAGCGCAGCCGCTTACGGTATGCGGTTTGTCGAACTGCTCTGACCTGTCACTTTCTCGCCTGCTCATGGCGGAAATGCCCCGACTCACTCACGCTCCTGTTCGGATAGGCTCTCGGTCGGATCATCAGCACAACAAACAACGTGGAAGTCCACGTTAAGATTGGGTGAATACCCCTGCTTGCGGAAAGCGAACATGCCCGAATTCCAAGGCACTTTTCCGTCGGAAGCTGAAGTCCTGCTGCGGCTTGGGCTGGCGGTACTCATGGGCCTGGTCGTCGGCTATGAGCGGGAATCACGCGGCCGCGCCGCCGGGTTGCGCACCACCATGCTCGCCTGTGTCGCTGCCTGTGTGGCGATGCTTCTTTCCACACATCTGCATCAATACACCCCCGGTAACGGCTGGAGACCCGACCCTGCACGACTCGGTGCGAGTGTTCTGGCGGGAATGGGATTCCTCGGTGCCGGTGCCATCCTCCGCGAAGGCAACACCATCCGCGGCGTCACCACGGCCGCTGTTCTCTGGTACGTCACCATTCTGGGCTTGTGCTTCGGCGCGGGCTTTTACCTTCTGGGGATCCTCGCCTCCGGCATCGCCTTCATCGCGCTCTTCATCATCCCGCCGCTGGGTGGATTGATCGCCAACGATTGGTATGGCGTGGTCACGGTCGTTCTCGACGCCACCGGCCCAAGCGATGCCGCCATCCGCGACACCATCAATGCCACCGGCGTGCGGGTGAAAAAGACCGACCTCCACTACCAGTTGCTCGATGGTCGGCGAACGCTGCGCTTCGACGTGAAATACAAAAAGACCGACCTGTTCGAAGTTTCCCAGCGCGTCGCTGCTGCTCTCAAAGCCCATCCGGGCATCATCGAGCTAAGCTGGGCTTGATCAGCGGCATCACGCAGCAGTTTTCATCAAAGCTGCGTCTGCTTCAGGACGGTTCACACGTCCAGCTCCTGCGCTTCTTCCGCACGCTCCATGATGAACTTGAACCGTGCTGATGCGTCCTTACCCATCAGATCCGCAATCACGCGATCCGACAGCAGCGGGTCGGCGATCTCCACGCGAAGCAGGCGGCGCTTCTTCGGGTCCAGCGTCGTATCCCACAACACCTTGGGCATCATCTCGCCCAGCCCCTTGAATCGCGTGATCTCCGGCTTGGCGCGCCCGCCGTGTTTCTTCACCAGTTCATCGCGCTGGGTGTCATCGGCAGCCCAGTATGTTTCCTTGCCGATGTCCACGCGGAAAAGCGGCGGTTGGGCCAGAAACACCTTGCCCGCTTCCAGCAAACCGCGCATGTGACGGAAAATAAAGGTCAGCAGCAGCGTCGTGATGTGATGGCCGTCCGAGTCGGCATCGGCCAACAGGATGATTTTCCCGTAGCGCAGCCGACTGATATCGAAATCCTTGCCGATCGAGCAGCCCAGCGCGACCACCAGGTCCGCCAGCTCTTTGTTTTCCAGCACCTTGCCCAGTGCCGCCTGCTCGGTGTTGAGCACCTTGCCGCGCAGAGGCAGGATCGCCTGTGTACCGCGATCACGGCCCTGCTTGGCGGAACCACCGGCTGAGTCACCCTCGACAATGAACAGCTCGCTTTCATCGGCGCGGCGACAGGTGCAGTCGCTGAGCTTGCCCGGCAATGTCGCCCGACCGGAAGTCGCACCGCGACGGGTAATCGCCTGGCTCGCGGCGCGCGATGCCTCACGAGCTCGCGCCGCCAGAATGATCCGCGCCACGATGCCTTCTGCCGTCGTCTTGTTATGGTTGAGCCAGTGTTCGAGCACCGGCCGCACCGCGCCGTCGATGTGAGCCTGCACTTCGGGGTTGTTCAGTCGATCCTTCGTCTGTCCCTGGAACTGCGGCTCGGTGACGAAAGTCGAAAGTACGCAGACCATGCCCTCGCGTATGTCCTCCGCGGTGATCGTGACGCCCTTGGGCGTCAGGTTGTGAGTCTCGATGAAATTACGAAACGCCTTGCCGATCCCGGCCCGCAGACCCAGCTCGTGAGTCCCGCCTGACCCGGTCGGAATGCCGTTGACGTAACTGCGCACGTGCTCATCGGTAGCTTCGGTCCACTGGAGCGCAAGCTCGACCTTCACGCCGTTCTCACGACTGAGCGTGAACGGCGGATCGTGGATCGGTTTGGCGTTTCGTTCCGTCAAAATCTTTTTGAGAAACGCGACGAGGCCTTCTTCGTGCTGGAAGGTGTATTTCTGCTTGTTCACCTCATCGTTGAACGCGACCTTGATCCCCTTGTGGATGTAGCTGGTGATCTCCAGTCGATCGCGGATGAGCAGAGGATCAAACTCCGTCTTGGGAAAGATGGTCGGGTCAGGATGAAAATAGATCGTGGTGCCCGACCCGCGCGCCGGACCGAGTTTTTTAAGCGGTCCCTGGGGCTTTCCAGCCTTGAACCGCATCTCGTACTCGTGACCGTCACGGCGCACGGTGGCGATGAGTTCCTTGGAGAGCGCGTTGACGACCGACGCGCCGACGCCGTGAAGCCCGCCGGAGGTCTTGTAATTCTGGTGTTCAAACTTACCGCCGGCGTGAAGCTGACAGAGGACGACTTCGAGGCCGGACTTTTTGGTTTTGGGGTGAATATCGACGGGGATCCCGCGGCCGTTATCGCTGACGGTGATGCTGGTGCCGTCGGCATCGAGTGTGACTTCGATGGCGGTGGCGTGGCCGTTCATGGCTTCATCGACGGAGTTGTCGAGGATTTCCCAGACAAGGTGGTGAAGGCCCGCGCTGCCGACGCCGCCGATGTACATACCGGGACGTTTGCGGACTGGCTCAAGGCCTTCGAGCACCTGGAGATCTTTGGCGGTGTAAGCGGTGGTACTGGTCATCCGTGATCCTTCATGCCGGCAACCGGCTGGCACTTTCCTTCCTCATCAATCCACTATGCTCAGCGATACATCTTTTCTTCTAACTGCCGTTTCATGTACGCGATGTACGACTCATGCGAGCCGGGGCGTGCCTCGTACATGCCCGGGTGACGGCCCAATATCGCATCATGGTGCTCCACGCATTCAAACCCGTGTTCTGCGCCATCGTGTTTACCGAGAAAACTGCTCACCCGTACGCATGAAGCAAACGCAAATCGTTTCTGCAACGCCTCCGTGTCAAACACCACATCGAAGTAAATCCGCTCATGCGTGCCGCCGCTCGACGACGGGCTGCGGTAATCGACCTTATGCCCACGGGTGATCAGTTCTTCTTCCAACGCTCGCAGGTGTTCACAGACCACGACATCCTCCGTCAATCCCCTTCATCGAGCATCACCGGCGGAGCGGGATCGTCATAAATCACGCGCGACAACTCGCCGCGCTGCAGGATCGCGCGTCCCTTGCCGCCCCGACTGGTCAACTCGTACTTGGCGGTGCTGATCGTCTGCTGGCCGCCGCGCGCCGACTCGACATTCATCAGGTCGCGGTCGCCCGTGCTGGCGATGAAACCCAGCACGCCGTCATCCTTGTCCGTAATCTTGATGAGAATCACGCCGCGACCGGGTCCGGTGAGAAAGTTCACCTCTTTTGCACGGCAGAGCAGTGCGTGGCCGTGACGTGTCGCGGTGATGATGACCTCGCTGCCGTGAATGATTGCCACGCCGACGACGTGCGCTCCCTCCGCAGTTCGAGCGAATTTTCTCCCCGCACGAGTGCTGACTTCCACGAACGGCTCGATCCCAAAACGCAGCGCATAGCCGTCACTGGTGACCGCGATGGCGTGGGTGGGCGGCTCGTCGCCTTCTTTGCGGGCCTTGATGTCGGTCGTGACGCGCGGGTCCATTGACGCAGCCGCTACGACTTTCTCTCCGTCCTTGAACTTGAACAGGCTCTGGATCGGCTCGCCGTAACCCGTCGTCGCGGGGATGTCGATGAGTCGGCAGGTGTAACAGGTTCCGAAGTTCGTGAAAAACGCCGCCGTCGCGCGCGTGCTGCCTCGGAACCACGCCATTACACTGTCCCCCTCGCGCAGCCGGGTGGTGGCCAGGTCCTTGACCTCCTTCTGACGTTTCACCCAGCCATCGCGGGAGATGATGACGTCATTGTCCTCCTCGATGATGAAGTCCTCCGCCGAGTATTCCTTTTCCTCGCCGACATCTTCAATCAGCGTGCGGCGTTTGTTGAGCGGATCCTTGCCGTACTTCTCGCCGATCTCCGACAACTCAGCGCGGACGAGTTTCCATCGGCTGTCCTCATCCTTGAGCAGGCCCTTGATCTCACGCGAACGCTTGCGCTTCTCCTCAAGCTCCTTCTGGATGATGAGGATTTCCAGCCGCGCCAGCCGGTACAGCTTCAATTCGAGAATCGCGTCGGTCTGTTCGGCGTCCAACTCGAAACGCTTCATGATCTTTTCGGCGGCGTCGGCTTTGCCTTCGCTCTTGCGAATGATCCGAATGATTTCATCCAGCGCGTCGAAGACCTTTTCAAACCCTTCCAGGATGTGAATCCGTTTGCCCAGCTGCGCCAACTCATGCTCAAGCCGGCGGGTCACGACCTCCAGACGGAACTTCAGGAAGTGCATCAGCACCTCGCGCAGCTCCAGCCGCTCAGGGCGGCCAACCTCAGGATTTTCCGTCGGTATCAGACAGGTCATGTTGACGGCAAAATTGCTCTGCAAGCCGGTGTGCTTGAAGAGATAAGCCATCACCATCTGTTCATCCGCCTCACGCTTTAGCTCCAGCTCGATGCGCACATCGTCGGTCGAAATATCCTTGATATCGACCAGCGGCGGAAGCTTGCGCTGGAGCACAATCTGCGCGATCTCCTCGACCAGCGTCGCCTTATTCACGCCGTAGGGAATGCTGTTGACGATGATCGTCTTGCCGCTGCGCGTGACCGGTCCGGGCTTCCATGTGGCGCGGATGCGGAAGCCGCCCTGTCCTTCCTTGTAAATGCGCTTGATCTCGCTCCGCGGGTTGAGAACCTGTGCTCCGGTTGGAAAATCCGGGCCTTTGATGTAATTGCAGAGCTGATGCGTGGAAAGCTCCGGGTCGTCGATGAGCTTGATCAGCGCATTGCAGACTTCGCCAAGGTTGTGCGGCGGGATATTGGTCGCCATACCGACGGCAATGCCTGACGCGCCGTTGACGAGCATGTTGGGGTATCGCGCGGGCAGGACGACCGGCTCGGACTTTGTGCCGTCGTAGTTGGGACGAAAATGCACGGTCTGCTGATCTAGCTCGGTGAGCAGTTCGTCGGAGATGCGGGTGAGACGACACTCGGTGTAGCGATAGGCTGCGGCGTTGTCGCCATCCATCGACCCGAAATTGCCCGACCCATCGACGAGCGTCGCGCGCATGACCCAGGGCTGGGCCATACGAACCAGGGCGTCATAGACGGAGCTGTCGCCATGCGGGTGATAGCTGCCAAGAACGGTACCGACGACATCGGCACACTTACGATGCTTGGAATCGGCGGTCAACCCACGCTGCCACATGGTGTAAAGAATACGCCGCTGAACAGGCTTCAGCCCGTCGCGTACGTCAGGCAGGGCTCGAGCGGTAACTACTGATAGCGCATAGTTTAAGTATCCAGTCTGGGCGGCTTCGTGCAGTGCTACCGCACCAGTTCCGTCGCCGTTTCCGCCTCCGACTGAACGTTTTTCACCGCCTCGTCCGCTTCCGTTTCCGGATGAAGAAACGTTGTTCACTTCGGCGCCTGTACCGTCTCGCTCGGACGAGTCGAACAGACTTCCGCCCTGCTGCTTGGATGTGGATTTATTGGGCCTGATCAATGGCCTTGTCCTCCATGACAACTACCAAACTATACCGATTCCTTAACCGATTCCTTAGACCGGCGATCACGTCTTCCGGTCGTTCACCATAGTGGGCATCGGCGGATGATACAAATCAACTGTTGGATTCTTCATCGCCTCGCAGCCGTCAGACTGACGAAAAAATCGTAACCGGCAGATCGCAGGGAATATCCGGTGAACTGCCGCGTTACTCTCGCGTCTGAGTTACCGGCTGAACAATATCGAGCCGACTCTACAATGCGCGGCTTGAACTATTACTGAAAGCGGGTATCCGTCATGTTGATGCGCGCGATTGTTTTCTGTGCCGCTACGTTTATCGCTTCGTCACTCTCAGCCGCCCCGGCGAGCTCTCCTGCCGCGACCACCCGGACGCCCGCCACTCAACCCGCAGACGAGCCGCCCGATTTATCACAATACGACCTGCCCACGCTGCGCGCGATAACAGAGCGGTTATTCGGCACGCTGACCGAAGCGAAGCAACGACTTGCCGCCAATGATGCGGAGATTGCAAAGCTGAAAAAGGAAAACGCTGCGCTGACTCAAAAGCTGGACGAACTCGCCGCCGAAGTAAACGGCCAGAAGGAGCTGATTACCGACCTGCGTAACCGCCTTGAAACCGCGGCGACAGAGACGAAGAAATCTGACGAGCCGACCCGCACCGTTGCGGCAGCAGAGAACGACGCCGTCGCCCGGCAGATCCGCGACCAGCCGGTTAACTTCGCTGAATTGAATGAAAATCCCGCGTCGCATCTGGGTAAGGTGTTCAAGCTGCTGGGCTATGCTTCGCCGACGCAGTATTCGAGTCAGGCCATGTTCAATGACCAGGACTCACCCCGTCAGTATCTGGCGCTGACCAATGCTGCCGGCGATGAAATCTATCTTTCCTATTCCAAAAGCGGCAACGAAAAGCTGACCGCCCTGCTCAACGGTGATCGGTCGCGCGTACCGCTGCGGCTGGAAGTCATTGCCACCGGCACCAAGCCCGACGCCCTGTTCGAAGGCGCCATTCAGAAGTGGGAAGTGCTCAAGTAGCCGCCCAGCCAGCGCGACGACTACGCGCACGATCCACACGAGATGAACCTCAACGCACGCTGATCAACCGATCGCAGCCTCTCGCTGTGCAGAGGCTACGAAGATCGGACTCGACGGTTGTGCGCCGGAGCGTACGTTGACCTTCAACTCACCCCACGGCGTAGCCACGGTCAGCACAGACGGCCCGGTACTCAGATCGCCGACAGGTGAAAGTTCGACACCGTGACCCTTGATGGTCGCACCCAGACGCAGGGCGTCGTGATAAAGCGGGTTGAGCATGTTATCCCCCAGTCGGCCTCGCGGAGCCCACCGCTGAACATCGACGGACGGTTGCTCCGCCATCTTTCGGAACCCCGCCTCGGCCATCGCTTTGACCGCACCGGCCAGTGCGCCGCAGCGCGGAGCGAGTCGGGCCGCCAGGGAATACACGCGACCGCTGACCACCACCCACATCTGCTGGCCGACTTCTCCCCACTTGTCGCGTCCGCCGGCACCGTAACTGCTCGGGAAAAGCTCCACGTCGTCACGCATCCAGCGTTCGTGCAGCTTGAGTATCAGGCGATACGCTGCGGCCACTCCCTCATCACAGCCTTCTTCAAACTCAGCTTCGGCGATATCGCTGAGACTGTTCATGCACACGCCGGTCATGTAGATCGAGGAGATGTATCCCGGATGGGGGCCGGCGCCTAGCTGCCCACCGACCATCCCGCGCGTGTCCAGCACCACGCCGATCATGCGGACAAACTCGCGTGTGCGCTCCCGCGCACGCTCACTCCGCAGATACCGCCGCAGCAAACCCCAGCCGCCGACCTCGAACGCATCCCGCCCGATCGTGTTGCGCGGCCAGTTTGAGCGGAACCACATCCAGTACGCATCAGCGGCATTTTCAACGGCGTCGAGAAAGTAAGGATCGCCCGTTTCGAGATAACCAAACAGCACGTCACGAAACTTCGAGTATGCGCAGGTTTTCCACGGCCAGCCGCCGATCCACTGATGCACGGAAAAATCGGTGTGGTCCACCGCGATATCCGCCCAGTAGTGGCAGTAGTCGAGGCCGGCCTGAAAAAAGTCGGGATCGCCGGACTGGTAGTAATGCTGTAACAGACCGATGCCCGCGAAGCCGTCGTTGCCCAGTCCCGCATTGCCTGCGTCGAACTGATTGCGGCGCATCAGTGAGCGGACGTATTCAGCGGTTACTGACGCGACGCTCTGGAGCTTACCCTTGACGGGCAGGTAACCGCCCGACCACGGTTCACCCGCGACTGCGTACCACCACGAGGGCGCACGGTAGCGCGCGATTTTCGGAGCTGCATCGCTGAGGCTCAAGTCAAACCGCACCGTGCGGGCAAAGCCGGCCGGCCACTCATTTACCGGGGCTGTCTCCACCTGCGGATTAAATGTCCGACTCACCGGGCGCCAGACAACGTCATCCGCGCCCGCGTCGAGTCGGCTCGGATATTCCGCGCCGGAGAGTTGCATCGCCTCGGCGAGGTTGAGCCTGGCGTTTCCCAGGTCGAAGTCAGGCCCGTGCGTCGAGAGTATCGCGCTGACGGGCTTGATTCCCTTGCCGGCGAAGCGGATCAGCGGCAGGCCCTGAAAGTCGTAACCCTCGATGTGAAGTTTGGTGTTGACGAAATGGGCGGCTGCGCGTGCGACGCCGTTGGCGAAGAGCATGAGAAACACATCCGCCCAGAGGTAGGTGTCGCCGTTGTAGATCACGCCGCCGACGCGCACCGCCTGTGCCGCAGCGTTGTTCCAGAGGCGATCGACCTGCACGTTCTGCCAGAAATAATTTCGCTCCCGACCGGTCGGATCGGTCGCGCCACACTGGAGCCGCAGCTCACGCTGGCCGTACTGGAGGACAACCTCAAACTCAACGGTCGTGCAATCCTCAGCAGGCACGCCCCGGAGCGAGGCAATGTCGTAAAACTTTGGCGGCTTGAAGTCGAGCTTTTCCCGGACGAGGTGAGTCGAGACCGTCCATGCGGAGGACGCGGGCGCCGTATGCGAGCCGGCGGAAGAAACCAGCCGCAGCGTGTCGGGCAGACGATGACGGTCAACGATCATCGCCAGCGCACGGCGGGGTGTCCGGTGACGCTCCCACCAGGCGACCGGCTCCATCGCTGCGAGCGGATGATCGATCGCAAGAGCGCCCGCTGACTCGCGCGGCAGAGGCAGAGAAATTAATCCGACGGAGGCGTCGGCCGGGCCGGTGCGTTCGAGTACGAGCTGATCGAGGAGCGACGTCATGGGAACTCCTTGGTGGGATTTTGAGCGGGCTATGATAGTGAATGGTCATGGAGTTGAAACCCGCAAGATGAATATCTCTGCCGGTGATTCTGTGTGATCAGCGGGCGATGGGCGTTTCGATTTTCGTCATCTATCTTTCTCTGGACTCTGCATGTCTGTTCTGACTTCAACCGACCATGCTTTTTTTGCCGAGAACGGTTATCTCCACGTTCCGCACGCTGTACCGAAAAAGCAGTGCGCTGCGGTAGTGTCAGCGATATATGAGTTTCTCGACTTCGACCGGCGCCGCCCCGACACGTGGTATCGCCCCCCGCTCAAGCCGGGCAACGGCGGCATGATCGAGCTTTATCACCACCAGGCGCTCTGGGACAACCGCCAGCATCCGCATCTGCACAAAATTTTCGCGGAGTTATTGCACGAGAAAAATCTCCATTGCAGTCTCGACCGCGTCAGCATGAAGCTGCCGGCAAACTCCCGATACCCCGATTGGGTGGACAAGGGATTTCTGCACATCGACGTACCCCTGCCTGCTGCGAATGACGTGTTACCCGCCAATGCACCGATCAGACTTCAGGGCGTGATCTATCTCACCGACACCACGGAAAACCAGGGCGGGTTCCACTGTGTGCCGGGGTTTAACCATCGACTGCGTAGCTGGGCACAGACCCCGCCATCGGAACGCGCACCCGCGCCGCCCGATTTCTCCGCGATCACGCCGACACCCATTGCGGGCAGCGCGGGTGATCTGATCGTGTGGGATGTTTTTCTGCCCCACGGCAATGGGCTGAACACCACGACCCGGCCGCGTTTCGCCCAGTACGTCCTGATGTACCCGGCCAAAGATGCCTCGGATCAGGATCGCGCTGACCGCGTGCACCGCTGGCGTGGAAGTCTGCCGACGTTCTCAGGCGATCCGCGAAAGATCGAGGAAACGTCCGGCAAGACCGCGACGCTGACTCTGCTGGGACGACGATTGCTGGGGCTGGATGCCTGGGATTAAATGAGCCTTGGCACTCCGCATCCGACTGCCTCTCCCTAATGCTCGCGCAGGATGCAGGCAGACCAAACGCTACCCGCTTGCTGCAATCTGACGATAAACTTCTCCGTTTCCTGCAGTGGAGGTTTTATGCGCATCACCCTGCCCGACGGCAGCATCAAGGAATATGACTCCCAAGCTGGTCCCGTCACCCCTGCGCGCGTAGCCGCGGACATTGGTGCCGGTCTGGCGAAAGCCGCCATCGGCGCGAAGGTCGATGGCCAGCTCTGGGATCTCAACCGGCCGATCGACCATGACGCCAGCCTCGCCATCATCACCAAGCCGCGCACCGACAAGGACGGGAAAACCAAGGGCGAACACAGCCCCGACGCGCTCTACCTGCTGCGCCACTCCACCGCGCACGTGATGGCCGAAGCCATCGAGCGCGTGTACGGCAAAGACAAGGTCAAGCTCGCCTACGGCCCGCCTCTCGACAACGGGTTTTACTACGACATCGCGCTCGATACGCCGATCAGCAGCGAGGACTTCCCAAAGATCGAAGCGGAGATGAAAAACATCGTCGCGGAAAACCGATTGTTCACTCGCTATGAACTGCCTCCATCCGAGGGTATGAAACGACTTGAGATCGAGGGAAACAAGTACAAGATCGACAACGCGAAGCGTGCGATTGACGGCGGCGCGAGATCGCTCTCTTGGTACGCGACCGGAGAGATCAATAAAAACTGGGAAGACCTCTGCATGGGGCCGCACGTGCCTTCCACCGGCGCGATCGGCGCGTTCAAGGTCACCAGCGTCGCCTCGTCGAACTGGCACGGCGATGTCAACTCCGACCGTTTCCAGCGTGTTTACGGCACGGCGTTTTTTTCGCAGGCGGACCTCGATGCCTACCTCGCACAGGTCGAGGAGGCCCGGCAGCGCGACCATCGCGTCATCGGACAGAAGCTCGGCCTGTTCACCATCGACGAACAGGTCGGCCAGGGACTGATCCTGTGGAAGCCCAAAGGCGCGGTCGTGCGCGGCGAGCTGCAGAAGTTCATCAGCGAACATCTGCGCCGCCAGGGTTACAGCCACGTGTTTACTCCGCACATCGGACGGCTTGATCTTTTCAAGACTTCCGGGCACTTCCCCTATTACCGCGAGAGCCAGTACCCGCCGATGATCGACCACGAGCAGATGAAATCGCTGGCCGATGAAAAGTGCGGCTGCGCCGAGCTGGCCAGCCGGATGGGCAGCGGCGACATCGACGGCTACCTGCTCAAGCCGATGAACTGCCCCTTCCACATCAAAATCTACGCCAGCGAAAAACGCTCTTACCGCGACCTGCCGATCCGACTCGCGGAATTCGGCACGGTGTATCGCTGGGAAAAGAGCGGTGAGATCGGCGGGATGACCCGTGTCCGCGGCTTCACCCAGGACGACGCCCATCTTTTCGTCACCGAGGAACAACTCGACTCGGAACTGCTCGGCTGCCTCGAGCTGGTCAAGATCATCTTCGGCACGCTCGGACTCCATGAGTACCGCGTGCGTGTCGGCGTGCGCGACCCGGACTCGAAAAAATATGTCGGCAGTGCGGATCAGTGGGACAAGGCTGAAACCGCCTGTAAACGTGCTGCGCAGACGCTGGGCGTGCCCTTCAGCGCCGAGCCGGGCGAAGCCGCGTTTTACGGACCCAAGATCGACTTCGTGGTCAAGGATGTCATCGGCCGCGAGTGGCAACTCGGCACGGTGCAGGTGGATTACCAGCTCCCCAACCGCTTCGACCTCTCCTACACCGGCGCGGACAACCAGCCGCACCGACCGGTGATGATCCATCGTGCGCCGTTCGGCTCGATGGAACGGTTCGTCGGATTGCTCATCGAGCATTTCGCCGGCGCGTTTCCGCTCTGGCTTGCGCCGGAACAGATCCGCGTGCTGACGATCTCGGATAAGTTCGCCGCCTATGGCAGAAAAGTTCTCGACGCACTGCTGGCGGAAGGATTCCGCGCGACGCTCGACCAGAGCGGCGAGCGCGTGCAGGCGAAAATCAAGATCGCCCAGGACGACAAGGTGCCCTACATGCTGATCGTCGGCGGCAAGGATGAAGCGTCCGGCTCAGTGAGTGTCCGCGATCGGGTCAAGGGCGACGTAGGCGCGGTGAAGCTCGAAGAATTCATTGAGAAGGCAAAGGCGGAAGCGAATCGTCGCGGCGATGCTGCTGCGACGTGATCGACTTTCGTAAGTGCGCCGATTTTCGCAGGTTGAACGCGGGCAAACCATCGAGGCGGCTATGGGCGGAAAGGTTGCGCACGAATACCAAAGTGCGTGGCGTTGGGTATCCATGTCCGCATGATCGCGCCGGGACGCACCTGCCGAGCATCCGCGCCCAGAACCATCTCCGTTGACGACCCGCCATCGAGCGGAATCGCTTCGGTTGCACCCAGGCGGTTCATTTCCACCGCAGCGCGGCGCTCGGTCACGTCATCAAAGACAGCCATCCAGAGCAGCTTCCCGTGCGGATCAAGACCCAACCAGGTCCGGCTGTCACGACGACTCGTGCCGACGTATGGCGTCACCGCGCCATCGTGGACACCCATGACATTGCCGCCGATTCCAAACCGTGCCCGCCGTAAAACCGACTCCCCAGGGGGGCGCGTCGCTTCCATGTGCGGCGTCATGTCATCCTCAAACCAGAGCAAGAACGAACTGCGATCCACATGATTCACGACGTGTTCGGAGACGACCGTCTCCGCGCTGCGGGCGGGCCGGCCGGGAAGCGGAAAATCACCCGCACGATAGAGCGTGCCGTTGACCGCGGCGGCCAGGTCGTGCTCCTTGACGGCTGTGCTCGTGTAACGGAGGCGGTACTCCATTTCCGAAGGTGACGGATAATCCAGAGGCGTGGTGAAGATTTCGATACCGGGTGTTTTCAGATCGACGCGAATCCAGTGCATCAGGCCGCTGCCCTGTTCGTCGGGCGTCAGGCGTTCACAGGCGTAGGTCACGCCGTGATAAATCTCGGTGGCCGGCAGCGGGCCACGGGCAGTCCACCAGCGGAAGCTCAGCCAACCGATGACGATCAGCAGGAGCAGGATGCCGGCGTTCCGCAACCTTACCCACCACCGTGGACGACGCGGCGGCAGCACGGGTGTGACAGGCTCTGATGTCGAGGTGGATTCCGTGCTGCTCAAGTCGATCTCCGGGAGTCACGGCAGGCTAACCGGCAGACTGCCGGACGGAAAGACTCGGCAAACCTATGGCCTGCCTGCGCTGTCACGCAAGACCGTCGCCCAGAAGTGACAAACGGTCGGGATTGGCCGCGATTCAATAACCAAGGGGCTGACGCCTCCGCCTGTCTTTTGTGGAAATTTCCATCGGGTAACGGGCGGAAAAACTCAAAAAAGGCTGTAGGTTTTTGAGGTTTGTTCCTACAATAAACTAGTCGGTTTGATCCAGCGGGAACCTCTCGTGTCGGACGCAGCAAAGCCTATCCATTGTCGGCCGGCGGCTTTTTCGTTCTTCGCGAATCAGTTGCCGAATCTTGAAACGCCCGGCTCGCTGGAGCGCGGTGCGGTCGCCATCGCCATGCACGCGATGCCGGAAATCGATCCTCTCCGAGTCGAGGCGGAAATCAACTCGCTGGCGGAGACGATCCGCTCACGAGTCCGCAGCGGACAGGTGAAGGCAATCCTCGCCCACGCGCACGAAGTGCTCTTTGAGGAGGAAGGCTTCACCGGATCGACTCCGGAACACTACTACTCGCCCGACAACAGTTACATCCCCATCGTCCTGCGACACAAGCGCGGCCTGCCCATCACGCTTACGCTGATTTACAAAGCGGTGCTGGGGCGGCTCGGTCTGCGCGTTTACGGCATTAATGCGCCGTCGCATTTTCTGGCTGGTGTGCAGATTGATTCCGACAATGCCGCACCGCTGATGCTCGTCGATCCCTTCTCCGGCGGAAACGTGCTCAGCCGCGACGAGGCTTTTGAGATGATCGAGCAGGCCGGCCAGCCTACCGTGACGCGATCCGACTCGCTGCTGCAGCCGGCGACACACCGACAGTGGCTCGGTCGGATGCTCATGAACCTTCAGCACATTTTCTACATGCACGACCGGAGACATGATCTGGCGGCTGTTTCGGAATTACAGGGGCTGCTGGGCGCAGGGGCGTAATCGCCGGACGCAGCGCGATCCGCACCCGTGGCATCGAGGCGGCAAACTTCGATACGATAAAACGCATGTCGTCAGAACCCATCGGACTCATCGCCGGCCAGGGACGCCTGCCCGTGCTGACCGCGCAGGGCATCCGTGCGGCGGGGCGACGGGTCGCGTGTGTCGGTCTAACCGATCAGTACGCGCCGGAATTACCCGGACTGTGTGACGACTTCGCTAAAGCGGGCATCATCCGCATCGGTCGGTGGATCCGCCTGCTGCGACGCTGGGGAGTGCGCGAGGCGGTGATGATCGGCCGGGTAAAAAAAGCCCGCATCTTTGAACCCATGCGGCTGTTTCGACAGATGCCCGACTGGCGTGCCGCCAAGCTGTGGTATCGTGTCCTGCGTCACGACCGACGAAACGAAGCACTCCTCGGAGCCGTCGCCTCGGAACTCCTCGCAGGCGGCATCACCTTGGTCGATTCCACCCGTTACATTCCTGACTCACTGGCGACACCGGGCACACTGACCCGCTGCGCTCCGACCGCTGAACAACTGGCCGATATCGACTTTGCCTGGCCGTTGCTGCTGCAGATGAACAACCTCGATGTCGGTCAGGCTATCGCTGTGCGCGAGCGCGAGGTCATCGCTGTCGAAGCGATCGAAGGCACCGACGCAATGATCCGTCGGGCCGGCGAACTCTGCCGCATCGGCGGATGGACGCTGCTCAAGGCAGGCAAGCACACGCAGGACATGCGCTTCGACGTGCCCACCGTGGGTCTGCAAACCATCGAAAACCTCAAACGCTGCAGCGCCAGATGCCTCGTCGTCCAGTCGGGAAAAGTGATCCTGGCGGACAAACTCGAATTGCTCGCTGCGGCGGACAGGGCGGGTATCGCCGTCGTTGGACGATGACAGCGCTGAGATTTGGCGACATGCGCCGCGACTTGAATCACTTACCCGTGTGCGTCTCCGCGCTGGCACTCGTACCCTTGGTGGGCAGCCAAACCGTCACGGTCGTTCCCTCGCCGGGCTTGCTCTCGATGGTCACGCGGCCGCCGTGTTCCTCGACGATTTTCCGTGTCACGACCAGCCCCAGCCCCGTGCCGCGCAGTCCTTTGGTGGAATAGAAAGGAACGAACAGCCGACGCCGTACTTCCTCCGGGATTCCGGGGCCGTTGTCGATCACGCGGATCGTCACTTCCTGCGTTTCCTCGTGATATTCACACGCCAGCGTCACCGCGCCCAATTCCGGCTCGACGGCCTCCAGCGCATTACGCAGCAGATTCAGCACCGCCTGATGGATCCCCGCGCTGTCGATAGGTATCGGCGGCATGTCGGAATCGAAGTCGGCGATCAACGCTGCTTTCTTCGCGTCGAACTGGCTTTGCACCAGCACCACGATCTCATCGAGCAGCTTGGGCAGGTTGGTCATCTCCAGCTCGGGCTTGCGCTCCTTCGAATAGGCGAGCATGTTGAGCATCAGGTGCGAGATGCGTTCGAGGTTGCGTGAGACGATGTCCCACCCGCCCTTGACGACCTTCATGTTCTCTTTCTTAAGCCCCAGCTCGACGAGGTCCGCTCCGCCGCGCATGCCTTGCAGGATGTTTTTGATCGAATGAGAAAGCGACGCGACGGTCTGCCCCACCGCCGCGAGCCGTTCGCGGTTAAGCCGCTGCACGTAAACACCTGCGTTCGCCAGTGCCAGTCCGGTCTGCAAGCCGATGGCAGTCAGCAGGCGAAGCTGATCTTCGGTGTAGGTGTAATTCGCCACCTGGCTGTCCACGTGGATCACGCCGTAGAGCTGCTGGCGAAACCGGATGGGGACGCACATCGCCGAGCGGATGCCGTAATACTGCACACTCTCACCGCTGGCGAAGCGTTTGTCGGTCATCGCGTTGGACGAAAGCACGCCCTCGCCATGCCGCAGCACGTGCTGCACGATGGTGCGGCTGACCGTGATGCGCTGGTCGGTTTTGCTTTCCGGCTTGACGCGGTGCCAGACAACGACCGGCTCAGGTCGCTGGTCCGGTGCTTCCTGGAGCAGGACAAATCCGCGATCGACACGGATGTATTCGGTGATCAGGTGCATCACCTTTTCGAGCAGTTGCTCCATGTCGGTCGTCTGGGCGGTCAACTGCACCATGTCGTAGATGACTTTGAGCTGGAGTGCCGCCGCTTCGTTGGCGTCGGGAACAGCCATGATCATGGACTCGTCGTTGGCGGCAACCGTCATCTCAACGACGGTGTCGATCTCCCCCGCCTTGGCGACACGCACGCCATGGGCGCGCTTGCCCAGACTCTCCTGGCCGAAAAGAAACAGCGTCGAGCCGCATTTGATCTGATCGCCCGGATGCAGCACGGTCGGCTTTTCCACACGGCGGCCATTCACCAGCGTGCCGTTGGAACTCTGCAAATCATTGATGATCCACTTACCCTCGTCGGGTGTCAGCTCCGCATGCCGACGCGAAATGTTGCGATCCGTCAGCGGTAACGACTCGCCGGAGCGACCGATGAGCTGCGGCTCGTTGTCCGGCAAGCGCCAGCGGCGACCTTTATCCGGGCCCTGAATGACGGTGAGGATGAGCATAGGGTCATGCGTTGCAAAACGAGGCTGTCAACACTTCATCGTGATCCGGGGGGCGAGCGATTTAACACATCCCGCCTTTGATTCGTTCCTTCCACGCCTTGAGCTGCGCCTGAAAGCCGCTGACACCCGCGTTGCCGTACGTCTGATAGCGCTTGACGACGTTTTCCGCACCGAGCCAGTCGTAAACGTCTCGATTTACCGTGCCCTTTTTCGCGCCTGCCGTGTCGCAGGCCGTTTCAAAATCCTTCACCGCCAATTGCGATAGCTGGACCAGCCCACGCTCCTCACAGGTCCGCACCAGCGAGCCGACCACCTGGTGAGCCGTGCGGAACGGCACGCCTCGGGTCACGAGATATTCCGCGAGCGAGGTCGCATCGAGGAAGCCGCGGTCGAGCGTGGCCTTGATTTTCTCCTCGTTGAACTTCGTCGTCGCGACGATCCTCGCTGCCATCTCCAGACAATCGGACACCACATCGTAGGCTGCGAAAACATGCCGCTTGTCTTCCTGAAGGTCGCGGTTGTATCCGACGGGAATCCCTTTGAGGATCGTCAAGAGCGCGACGAGGTGGCCGTACACGTTGCCGCACCGGCCACGAATAAGCTCAAGCATGTCGGGGTTGCGCTTCTGCGGCATCATCGACGAACCGGTGGTGTATTTAGCGTCGAGCGTGATAAAGGAAAACTCGGTTGAACAGTAGATGATCCACTGCTCCGCCCAGCGGGAGAGCCAGTTGGCGATGGTGGTCAAGCAGTAGATGAAATCCAGTGCCGCATCTCGGGAGGCCGTGGCGAAAATGCTGTTCTCCTCAACGGTGGTCGTCATGTCGATGCTTTTCGCCATCGCGTCGGACAATCCCAGAGCGTTGGACAGGAGATTTGCGATGTCGCCAGGAATGTTTTGATCCAGCAATTCTCCTGCGACCGCCATGCGATCCAGCGGCAGCGACGAGCCGGCAATGGCACCGGAACCCAGCGGCGATCGATCGAGCACGCGCAATGATTCGATCCGTTGGATACATACCCCGAACGCCCGCGCCCAGGCCATCAACTCCGCGCCCGCTACGATCGGCTGGGCGCGCTGAAGATGCGTGTAAGCGGGCATGACGATGTCGCCCTGCTTGTCAGCCAGTGCAACCAGCGCCTTGAGCAGATCAACAATCCGTTCGCGCAGATGCTCCGACTCCTTGCGGACCCAGAGCAACAGATCAAGAGCCACCTGATCGTTGCGGCTGCGCCCCGTGTGGAGCTTGCGCCCCGCGTCACCGACTTTTTCAATCAGTGCCGCCTCGATGCACATGTGGACGTCTTCAAGCTCGATTTTCCAGCCCGGCCAGCTCGCGCCGTAATCCGCTCCGGCAGCTTCGATTTCTTTTTCGATCTCCTTGAGGCCGCGCTTGATCTCACTCAACTCCTGCTTAGTGATGAGGCCGACCTTTTCGAGCATGGTCGCGTGGGCGATCGAACCGGCAATGTCGTGCTTATACAGCCGGCGGTCGTAGGAGAGCGACTCGACAAACCGTGACGCCAGCGGATCACCGCCGCTGCCGGACTTGCCGCCCTTGGCGTGTTCCCAGGGTTTGACGACGGGCTTGGCGGAGCGGACGGATGCGTTTTTCGGAGATTTAGAGGCCATCCGTGTAGTTTAACGGGTCCCGTCTCAACGACGAGATTGCGACAGGCCGCCAATCGCATGAACTGAGATCACGCGGCACTCCATACCGGAGGCGGAACGCTGCGGCTGACAGCGGTTGAACCGCAGCCGAATCGCTTATGCCGCTTCGCGTGATTGCGAGTCATCACCATGATGGCGGTGATGAATACGGATGATTTTTGCAAGGAAGCCAGCGAGCATCGGCGCAATGGTGTTACATGCCTCGACGAAGCTGGACTCAAACGGCTGCGCTCCGTCGCGGAACAGCGCGATCGAGGCGAGCACTTCGCCGTCGTGACGGCAAGGGAAGGCCACGATGTGCGCATCTTCGAGGTAGGCCGCATCGTCGCCGATCCACTCGACGAGCGTCGTGTTGTCGGTGATGTGCAGAATGTTCGACCGGCGCGCCAGTCGCGGAGCCAGCACGTCAGCCAGATGCTGCAACAGGATATCCGCCGACTCGGAGGTGCAGTCGTAATTCACATAGCCGCCCAGTGAATACTCATCGGAGGTCGAGGGCAGAAAGATCGCTGCGTTGGTGGGGCCGGCCTTGTGGAGGAGATGTTCGAGCGTCTTGCGCAGGAGCGATTCGAGATCAAGCTCGTTACCCACCACGCCGGCAAACTCGCTGGTCTGCACCGCCTGATGCATCTGGGTCGCCAGTTCCTGATAGGCAGCCACCAGGTCGCTGCACAGCACGTCCACCTGCTGAGTAATCTCATCGCGCGAAGCGTTCAGTTTTTTGCAGATGCGGCGAAGACGCTGAACGCGCTGCTGCACCGCGCGATGGGTATGCTGTCGTTCAAGAGCGCGGCTGAGCGTGGCGCGGACCTGATCAGCCTTCAATGGCTTGACGATTACGTCAGCCGCCCCGGCGCGCATCGCTTCAACCGCGAGAGCAAAGTCAGCGTGATCGGTCATGACGACTGTTTGCGTGGCGAGCCTGCCGCGTTGCAGTTCTTCCGCCAGCGCGATGCCCGATCCATCAGAGAGTTTTTCGTCGATCAGTGCCAGGTCGATGCACGCGGAGGCGATCCGCTCTCGAGCTTCGGCGGTATTAGCGGCTTCAATCACCATCGTGGGAGTGCCGCGCAGGCTGCGCAGGATCGCACGGCGACTCTGCGCCTGACCATCCACGATCAACACCCGCACTGCAGGGGGCGTTTTCGAGGAGCTTTGGGGCACTTCCACACTTCGACGGGTCACACCAATCTCCCTGGTCCGGTTCGACAATCCGTGCCGACGGTGAGCGGCAAAACGCAGTCGCTCCGTTTGGGTATCGGCGTTCGGCGCGGGTCAGTTTGGTGACCGGAAGTGTTATTCGATGTGAAATTTCACAGCCGCCGACGATAACTGCTCACGCGGCTGTCGTGTCCGCCGTCTCAAAATCCACCTCATCCAGCGGCAGGAACAGCGACGCGGTGGTGCCCTCGCCCACCTTGCTCCGCAACTCGATCCACCCGCCATGCGCCGCGGCCAACTGCTGCGCTCGGGGCAGTCCCATGCCTACGCGACGGCCCGCCGTCTTGTTGCTGAAAAACGGATCCATCGCATGCGCGAGCGTGTGACCATCCATCCCCACGCCGTCATCATTCACCTGCACGATCAGATGCCGCTCGACCGGCTCAACCCGCACGGTGACATGAACCCCGGTTCGCGGTGAGGCCTGCAAACCGTTCTCGATCAACTCCGTAATCGCGGACTGAATCTGACTCGCATCGAGCGAAACCGAAGGCAGCTTCGTCTTGATCTGGAGATTCACCGGCTTGTCATTCGCGCCCTGCTCTTTGCGTACCCGCTTGATCGTTTCCTGAAGCAGCGCACCGATGTCGGTCGGCTTCGGATCGGCGCGGGGCGGATCGGCGAACATCCGCAGCGAGGTGATCAGGTCGCTGAGTCGATGCGCCTGTTCGAAAATCGTCTGGGCTGCTTTCTGTTCTTTGGTTCCCGGCGGGAGCGAGATCGAGAGCAGTTGGCTGCGGCCGGAGATCACAGCCAGAGGATTATTCATCTCGTGGGCGGCACCGGCAGCCATCTCGCCCAGACGAGCCATCGATTCCGTGTGGAGCAGCTTGTCCTGTGCCTCAGCCAGGGCGCGATTCGCCTCGGCGAGTTCCTCACCCATGCGACGGGCACCGTCATGCTGACCGGCGGCGGCAATCGCAGAGCCCCAGGTGCTCAGCAACGCTGAGAGCTGCGGCCACGGCGGAAGCTGGGTCTGGTTGTGCAGCAGCACCGCTGCGGTGCCCCAACCGCAGGACAGCGGCAGAAGTTTCACCTCGCGAAGGTCCGGTGCTTCGAGCAGATAGTCTGCGATCCACGGAAGAATCTGCGTCAGGTTCATCGACACCGGCTCACCCTCACCCAGCCGCGTCAGGTCCGGCGCCAGCGGCGGAGGCTCGATGTATTGCGACCGCAACGGCTGCCCCTGCGTGCCGTACTGCGCAATGAACCACGGCTGGCCTTCCTGCTCCGACTGCTGGAGCAGCGCGTAAAACCCCTCACCCAGTGCTGTGCCCGCATTACTGACAACGAGGTTCATCACGTCGAGCATGCTTCGGCCCGGCTGTGCTGCAGCGTGAAACGCTCCGATCGCGTCGAGCACCTGCGACTGCTTCGACAAGCCCCGACTGCGCCGCTCCAGCGCACTGTTAAGCCGGCCGAGCACTTGATTGGCCTGCTCGATGGACTGGAGATAGAGGTCGCGCGACGGCCGATCTTCCAGTCCCAGCGCGCGGGCGCGTTTTTCCACTTCTTCGTGAAGTCGCTGCGCGACGCGCTCAATGCGGTCGGGATCGAGTGCGAGTTTCTGTGCCAGCTCGCGCGGCGTCTGTTTGATCTGGAAGTTCCCGCTGTATCCGAGGTGCTGCTGTCGGACGATCAGGTCCGCCAGCCCCACGAGTCCGATGAGTCGGCGATGATCCAGCCGCGGCAGCGACTCGTAGGATGAGCCGTGCAGCCAGATGCAGTCCTGGAGTCGGTGCGGGAGCTGCCACTGCTCGGCGATGCGTTTGCCGGCGGTGTGATGGTCGAGTCCGATGATGCGTCGTTCAAACTCGGCGATATTCCCCTGATTGAGATCCGTCAGCTCGATGACGCGAGCAAAACTCTTGGGCAGGACGTGATCCAGCGCAACCTTGCCGATGTCATGAAGCAGACCGGCGACGAAGGCTTCGGCGGGCGGCAGGTCCGCGGGCGAGCCGTGTGCGGCGGCGATAAGCTCGGCGGCGATTCCCACCGCCAGACTGTGCCGCCAGAAATCCACACGATCGAAGCTGTCGGGCTTTTCCTCCTTGCGCGACTCGTGCGGATCAAACGTCTCGAAAATCTTGATCGACAGCACTGCGTTGCGCACCTCGGTGAAGCCCAGCAGCACCACCGCCTTGTCAATGGTCATGACATCCGTGCGCACCCCGCGATCAGCCTGACGGCAGAGCGAGAGGATTTTGGCGGTCAGCGACTGATCGCCCATGATCAGGTCGGTGACCTGTCGGGCGTTGGACTCATCGCTGGCGGTCAGAGAAAGCAACCGCGTCGCCACCACGGGAAGCGTCGGCAGAGAATCAATCTGCCGGAGAATCAGTTCGAGGCGTCGAGTCTTGGAAAGGTCGGTGGGCATGGGTCGCAAAAGTGCTGGAGTAGTGGCCGGTGGCCCGGTGAACTCGACGATTCGTTATGAAGCTCGCGGTACGACCTTTTTCGGAGCGCGGCTGGCCGGGTCTGGATTTCACAGCACCAGCAATTCGCCCACGCGCGCCAGAAGTTTTTCGATGTTGAAGGGCTTCTTGACGAATTCATCGGCACCAGCCTTGAGCAGCTCGTCAATTTCGTCCTGATTTACCACGCCGGAGACAATGATGATTTTCATTCCCGCCAGATCAGGGTTGGAGCGGACGGTTTTGCAGACGACGTTGCCGTTGATATCAGGAAGCATGAAGTCGAGGATCATGAGGTCCGGCCGAAATTGTTCGGTCAGCACACCAGCGTCGTAGCCGGTCGCCGCAGTCTTGACCTCGAACCGATCGTCCCGCGAAAGGACGTCAACGAACAGCTCGACAATCTGCTCGTCGTCATCGACGATGAGAATCCGACGTTTGCCGCCTTCGAGGCTGTCGGTTGGAATGTTGTTTTCCCGCATGAAACGGATCAATTCCTCGCGGGGGATCCGTCGAAACTTGCTGCCCGGTACGCGGAAACCACGCAGCCGTCCGCTGTCGAAACAACGGATGATGGTCTGCTGAGAAATCTTGCAAACCTCGGCAGCTTCGCCGGTTGTAAAAATCTGCTTGTTGACGAGGTCGGTGGTTTCAGGCGTTGACATAGCCAGAATCTCCCTTTTAGGGCAACTATCAAATATTCCAAACTACCCAAAATCTCCACTTTTACAATCGGCATGGGAGCAATAAGACTTGACGGAGATACCGGGTAGGGAATGGGTAGCTGCGACAAACAACCGTTAATTAAGAGTTGCCAACTCCGCGTTTAACGCGAAACACGGAGTCAGCGTCAGTTTCGACACGTGACGGGGGCGAGGCTCAGTAACGCGGATAGGTGTAAAGCGTGCGCGACAGTGACTCGCGGCGGGCTCGGAGGTAAGCCAGCTCCCGATTCACACGATCCATCTCGTCATCGATTCGATCTCGTCGGCCCTCGGCGGCGGCCATGTCTTTGGTCGCTCGATTGGCGTCGGCAGAGAGCCGTTTGTAGTCGCCTTCGATCTGCTCGCGTTCGGACGTGGCTGTCTTGTAGGCCTCCTCCGCCTGGGTCCATTCCATCCGCGCTTCAGCGCGATCACGGCTGGCCTTCACATAGCGCGGGTCGGCATATACCGCCATGACCAACTCACCGCGAACCGCAATCGAATCGAGAACCGCAAGGCTGAGCGTGAGCTGTGCCTTGCCGAAGGCAGGCTCCATCCCAAGTGCGCGCTGCTCCATCCGGGTGGTGACTCCCTGAAGCTGGAGCAGATCGTTGGCGGCGGCGGTTTTGGTCTGCCGCGTGGCATCACGCGAATCTTCGATCTCGTCGAAGTGCCGCTGGGCAGCGTCCACCTCGTCCTGTGCCCGGCGAAATTCCTCCGACTGTTTCAACGGCTTGAGAATCTCATTGCGCACGGCCAGATATTCCGCGCGGGCTTCCTTGAATTCACGAGTCACTTCGAGCCACGCCGGTGATGTGTCGATCGCACCCATCAACCGCTTGTGCAGAACGCGGAATTGCGTATCGGTTTTTTTCGCGTTGGCTTTTGCAGCGTTGAATCTCTTTTCGGCAGCCTGGTGTTGCTTGACGATCGCCTGGCCGTCCTTACGCATCTGTTTGAGTCGGGGCGTGAGCTGATTGAGTCGATCCTCCATGTCCCGCGCTTCGTCCCGCGCGTCACGGTAGTCACGCCGAAGTTGTTCGAGATAGAGTTGCAGCGAATAGATCTGTTGGTCGATGGCTGTGATCTGGGCTGCGGGATCGGTCTGCTGAATGATCTGTGCGGCTGCGGGAGTGAGGATAAATCCCAGCGAGGCCAAAGGCACCACCAGCCGCGACAGGAACAACAAACCCAGCGTATCGAGACGATCACGGATTGGTTTACGAGTCCATGTCACGGGGATCCCCATGATTCATCATAAGGCGGCTGCGGTGATCTCTTGCACAAAAAAGCGTGAGCGGTGATCGAGGTAGTGCCGCGTCATCAACATCATGCTCACGAATCGCGGCGTGGAGAGGCTCATCAGCCAGCCTCAAAGAAGCGGTGATCTGTCCCGCCCGGTCCAACCCTTGCCCGGACGGGTGTGCCGCACTTGGGGCATCGGCCTTCGTAGGCTGAGCCATCGGCGTTGCGGTAGATTCGTGAGTAGGTAGCGCAGCAGCGCCATTTCACCGCCAGCCAAGGCCGTCCGCGCATGGGTGCGGGCGTCGCCTCCGCCGGCGCGGGAGGTTTCAAACCCTGGATGTCGAGGATGTAATCCGGGCTGGACATTCCGATGTCATCGGCATTTTCACAGCTCCCGTTTGAGGGCCGCTGCAAAACGGGATTCTCCGCAGGCCATCACCGTGAGGCTTCCGCGGCGTGACGGGTTCAGACGGCCGCAGGCTGATTCCGCGGTTTGTTCTCGATCCTTCCCAGCCACATCGACAAATCCCATTTCGGATCGCCGGTGAGGAAGCGCCAGAGTTTGACGCGCTGCACGTACTCAATGCGCACTTCGTTGCCGTACCAACGGTGGTTGGTGCTGAGGATCTGTCGAATCTCCGGATCGTCGATGTCCTCTGTGTTCCACAAGCGGAGCTGGCGCACGGTCGGATTGACGCGGAGCTTGAGCATGTGCCGCGTGCGGTCGGTGAGATTGGGCTGGGCACAGTGCCAGATGCCGTGATGCGTGGCGATGACGGTGCCGGCCTTGCAAACGATGCAATGCTGACCGAGGAAGTTTTGATAGCGGTTGATGTCGAACGTGTTGACTTGTCGGAAGTGGCTTCCGGGTACGACCATGGTGCCGCCCATCTCACGCGGCGTGTCGTGCGGGAAGTAATAGAACTGCACGTCGAAGTGCGTGCGCGTGTCGATGATGGCGTCGGCGTGCAGAGCCTGCGCTTCGTGGCGGCCGGGGGGAACGGTGTGGTTCGCGTGATGGTCGTACAACGGGTCAGGCCCCACGAGCGAGTGCATGATTCCCTGAAAGCGCGGGTGGTCGAACACCGCACGCACACCGGGCATGTTTTCAAACATCCGCGACAACGGCGTGCCCGACTTCGCGTAGCCATACCAACCGCCGGTCTCCTTCGACTGAAGCTCGGCAAGAGCCTTGGTATTAAGCTCGGCAGGGATGAGACTGTCGAACTGAAGAAAACCATCCGCGACAAAGCGCGCCATCTGCTTACTGGTCAGGAGGAGTGATTTATCCATGTGCGTGATCCCTGGAGCTTCGGAACAATTTCTTCCGGTGCGGCGAAACGAAGCGCGAGGCTTCATCGTCACGTCGCAGCGGGCACGTTCTCCGGTTTGTTTTCCAATCGTCCCAGCCAATAGCCTGCGTCGAATTTCTCGTTGCCGGTGATAAATCGCCAGAGTTTGATGCGCTGCACGATTTCGATGCGGTCGTCGTTGCCGTACCAGCCGTGGCTGCGACCAAGGATGCCGTCGATTTCCGGGTTATCCAGATCGTCGGTGTTCCAGAGTCGGAGCTGCCTGACCATCGGGTTGAGTCGGACCTTGAACATGTAGCGTGTCTGCTCGGTGTGATTGGACTGCGCACAATGCCAGACGCCGTGGTGACCGACCACGATCGTGCCGGCCTTGCACACGATGGGGTGCTGGCCGAGGAAGTTCTGATGGCGGGCGATATCGCTTTCGTTGACCTGCCGGAAATGACTGCCGGGCAGAAACATCGTGCCGCCCATTTCGCGCGGCGTGTCATGCGCGAAGTAGAAAATCTGGATGTCAAAGTCCAGCCGGGTGTCGATGATGGCGTCGGCGTGCCACAGGTGCCTCTGCTGCGCACGCGGCGGAACAATGTGGACGTGGTGATGGTCGTAGCGCGGCTCCGGGCCAACGAGCGAGTGAATGATCGCACGCACCTTCGGCAGCGCGAGCATGGCACCGACGCCCGATGAATCCCGCCACTTGCTCGACAACGGCTCACCTCGATAGCCGCCGCTGTGTGGCCAGGGCTGCTCCTCAAACTCCCGGATCGCAGCTCGATTGATCTCCGGCGGCACCAGTTGGTCGAAACGGAGAAAGCCATCCGTCACAAAGTTGGCCATCTGCCGGGTGGTGAGAAGATTCTTTGAGTCAGACATGGCTTGATCCGTTACCAATGCTTCCGCTGCCAATCATCAGACGGACGACTGCTGCTTTTGCGGCACAGGCAAATCCACGTCCACCATCTTTTCGAGTACGTACTCGAACTTCAGATAACTGGTGGTGTATTCCATACCCGGATAGGCGGGGATCTGTTGTGGAAGCTGAATGACGCGCCAACCGTCCTTCATCGCTTCGAGAACAGAGTCATACGGCGGACGGTCGCTGTCACCCGTGGTGTGCGTTTCCCGGCCGGTGCCGTCGTAGATGGTCCAGGCTCCGACACTCGAACCTAGGTCGGGAGTGCTCAGGTAGAGAATCATGAGTTGCTGACGAAAAGTTGGCATGTCATATCCGCATCAAGATCAGGAATCGAAAAAGCGAAACTGCTGCAGAGGTCATTTTCGCAGCGCGCGACGCGGGCATTTTAACGAAGGCCGACCGGATCACGCACCGCCACGGACGGCGACGGATCACATCATCCGCAACTCCGATCCAAGCCACCCCATCCGCCCCGAATGGAGCGGAAAGAAATTTGCAAAATAAAAAGTTCACTATGCAATAAACTATCCCACTTAGACGTTGTACTGTTGTATTTTTATTTTACCGAAGGTCGAGAGACACCCGGCTGCGACAATCGACTCGTGAATCACATCAAAGCTCTGCTGCGAACCGCAAAACCAAAGGACCACGATTGACAGGTTTAACACGTCCAACGAGCTTGGTAATTTTCCATATCTCTTTTATTTGAAGTGTATTAGATAAAAATTGCGCCTTTTGGTTCTGGAATCAGCGTCGGGATTGGTCGGCGGGTCTGCCGTGCTCCGCAGGCCGGGTAAAGGCTCTTAACATGTGGACTTTTCTAACCTTGTCTGCTATTTTTATGCTCCTGCGGGCAGATTCCGCAGTCGTGGGAATTGTGCGTAGTGGTCGTTCGCTCGGGCGCTGCGGGCAAACCCCATGGGTTCAGGGCTTCTTGTCTTCATGGACCGTCCTGGTCCTACCCTGCCCCATTTTTAAGCCAATCAGAGCGCGTTTCGGTTGTCCGGCCCAATGTCAGGCCGGGCGATGGCCGACACGAAAGAGTGGGTACGGCGAAAGCCGTCAAGGCTGTCCTTCTATGAACAGGTCCACGTCTATCGCATTGATTCTCGCGCTGGTGATGTTCCTCAACTTTGTCGCCTGGGGCCTCTCCCCTCGCGGCACGGGTGACATCGAGGCCCATGCCTTTTCGCACCTCCCGGGTATCACCTACTCGCCCTACCGTGAAGGACAGGATCCCACCAAAGGGAGCATTCCCAACCCACGGCTGATTGATGAAGACTTCGCCATCCTCAGCGGCAAGGTACAGGCGATTCGTACCTACGGCTCAACAAAAGGTCTGGAAGTCATCCCCGCGCTGGCAGCCAAACACGGGCTGCGGGTAATCCAGACCGCATGGCTCGACGGCAACCGCCAAACCAACGAGGCGGAAATCAATGAGTTGATCGCCAGCACGCACCGCAATCCCAATGTCGAAGCCGTTCTGGTCGGCAACGAAGTGGTGTACCGCGGTGATCTGGCGGACCCCAACGATCCGCAGAACAACTGGGTGACCTATCTGCCCGCAGGCGTCAAGCCGACCAGCGCAGCCAAGGCGGATGAAAACAACCCGATCGAATGGGAAGCCGCAAAACGAGCCAACACCCATCGTCAAAAGCAGACGGTCGAAGAACTCATCAAGCACCTTGATCGCGTGAAGAAAGAGAGCCGCTTCGGCGTGCCTGTCAGCGCCAGCGAGCAGTACCACGTTTATCTGGAGCACCCAAAGCTCGCCGAGGCTGTGGACTTCATCGCCATCCACGTCTTCCCCTACTGGGAAGGCAAGACGGTGGACGAAGCGGTGACTTTTGCCGAGCAGAACATCGAAGCGGTTCGCAAAGCCTATCCGAACAAGGAGGTCGTCGTCACTGAAATCGGCTGGCCCAGCGGCGGGGAGTTCCGCCTCGGCGCAGTACCCAGCGCGTGGAATCAGGAGCAGTTTGTCCGCGAGTTTGTCAGCCGGACGATGCAGCGGCGCTATTTCATCTTCCAAGCGTTTGACGAGCCATGGAAAGGTGTCGGCGACGCGCAGTTAGGCGACAGCGAAGGCAGCGTCGGCGCACACTGGGGTCTCTGGGATAAGAACCGTCACGCCAAGTTCGACTGGGAAAAGCCTTCATACGCGGGTGTGCCGTGGATGACGCAATGGCTGGCCGCCACCGCCGCTGGCATGATCCTCAGCGCCGTCTTCATCTTCCGCTATCACGAGAAATTCCGCTTTGAAGGACTGGCTTTCTTCTGCGTCATGCTTCAGGCAGCCGTCTCGGTCCTCACCTATGTGGGGCTGGTGCCGACGATGGCGTGGCTGACGCCTTCCGCCAAGCTGCTCTGGATTCTCCTTTTCCCTGCGCAGCTTGTGATGATGGGGATCGTCATCATTCAAGCGCAGGAGGTCAGCGAGATGCTCTGGGTCAAGCGGTGGCGTCGCCGGTTTGAACCCCACGTCCACCCGCTGCCGGCGAATCGTTACCCGATGGTTTCACTGCACATCGCCTGCTGCAACGAGCCGCCGCACATGGTGATCCGTTCGCTCGAATCACTCGCGGCGCTGGACTATCCGAATCTTGAAGTGCTGGTCATCGACAACAACACGAGCGATGAATCCAAATGGAGACCGCTCGAAGCCTGGTGTGCCCAGTCGGGCGTCGCGGGACAGAATCGGTTCCGCTTTTTCCATCTGGAAAAATGGCCCGGCTACAAGGCCGGCGCGTTGAACTTTGCCCTCACGCAGACCGCACCTGAGGCGCAGGTCGTCGGCGTGCTCGATGCTGACTACATCGTCAAGCCCGAATGGCTGCGCGAGGTCATGCCCTACTTCAACGATCCGAAAGTCGGCCTGGTGCAGGGACCGCAGGACCATCGCTCCTGGAAGAAAAACGCCTTCAAGGAAATGATGAACTGGGAGTATCGCGGATTCTTCCACATCGGCATGGTTCATCGCAACGAATACGATGCGATCATCCAGCACGGCACGATGTGTCTGATCCGCAAGTCGGCTCTGGAACAGGTCGGCCGCTGGGGTGAATGGTGCATTTGCGAGGACGCGGAGCTTGGTCTGCGTCTCATGCAGCACGACTACGAAACCGTGTACATGGAAGAGTCGTACGGCTTTGGCGTCGTACCCGACACGCTGGCAGCCTATAAGAAACAGCGGTTCCGCTGGGCCTACGGAGCGATCCAGATTCTCCGCGGGCACTGGAAGAGCCTGCTCCCCTGGTCGCGCAACGGCCTGTCGCTGTCGCAGAAGTACCACTTCATCGCCGGCTGGCTCCCGTGGCTGGGTGACGCGCTGCACCTGGTTTTCACCCTGCTGCTTTTGCTGGGTACGGCTGCGCTGGTCTTTCTGCCGCGTCACTTCATGATGCCGATCGTTGCGTTCCTCATCCCGCCGATGGCGCTGGCGGTGTTCAACATCGTGCGCTCGGTGTGGCTGTATAAGGAGCGGGTCGCGTGCACCTGGCCGCAGCGCATCGGGGCGTGCATCGCCGGGCTGGGATTGACCTACACCATCGGTCGGGCGTGTCTGACGGGGCTGGTGTATTCCGGGCGTCCGTTCTATCGCACGCCCAAGTGCGAGAAGATGTCCGCCCTGTGGCGCAGCCTTGCCATGGCGCGTGATGAAATGGTGCTGCTGACGCTTCTCTGGTCGGGTATCGCGGGCATCGTCTATATTCGAGGAAGCTGGCAAAACCCGCAGACGCTGGTGTGGATGACGAGCCTGGCGCTCCAGTCGATCCCGTACCTCGCGGCCGTGGTGACTGCGGTGGTGGCAGGCACGAACCTGCAATCGCTCTCAGTCTTCGCCGGGCCTTTGGCGCAGCGCGGTCGATGGACGCAGCTCGAAGCCCGTCGCGCCCGCCGGATGCGCTCGGTGGTGTCGGCTCCAGCCAACAGTTCCGCCGCCACGACGTAAAAATATCGACATTCGCACGGTGACCGCCGTGTCAACCCTGTGCGATGCGGTTGACGGACGATCGGGAAATCGTGTTATCGCTTTTTCTGGGCGTCCACAGCCGCCTCAGGTGCGGGCGTGCCCTGTTGATCCAGCAACAGGATGATGCGGTCCTGAAGATCCTGAATGTGCCCGATCGTAATGGGTGCTCTGAAATTATTGAAAAGCAGGGAAAAGGCGAAGGTCCGCTCGCCTGTGCCGTCGGGTACCACGATGTAACCGCTGATCGTCACCACGCCGGCGATGTAGCCGGTCTTGGGATACAGCCGCCCGGTGAGTTGGCGTTTGAGGTCTTTGAAACGATGCTTGAGGTTGTCCTCGACATCGTTGATGGAAAGGCTGTCACGGAAGATCGGCCAGAGACGGGCGTCCTTCCTCATCGCGGCGAGCAGACCGACCATCACACCAGCAGTCACGCGATTGTCCCGGCTCATTCCGCTTCCATCGGCGATGGAAACGGACGCTGACTGCGTCTGAAGCTCCTCGCTGAGAAACCGGCGGACGGCGGCGGCGCCGTTATCCCAACTGCCGGGCGCGCCCGTCAAAGCGCGACCCATTCGCTTGAAAAGCGACTCGGCGAACAGATTCTGTGAATCCTTGTTGCAACGCTGAAGCACCAGCGGGAGCGTGGTCTCGACAGCGTAAATCGCTCGACCTGCGGGTAGAGACTCCTCCGCATCCGGACGGGCGATCGCATCGACCTTGATCCCCGCCTGGCCAAGCCGATCGGCCAGAATCTGCGCGAAGAAAATCGGCGGATCGTGGATCGTCACCGTGGTCGCCTGCGTACGTCGTGTCTTGACCTGGCCGGAAAAGGTGATTTCGTTCGTGTCGGTTTTGCGATTGACGATGAAGCGGTCATTGTTCCCGGTGACGACGCGGTTAGTCGTCGGCAGAAACGGAGCGGAGGGAATGAGCCGGACCTTCGCACCCTGCCCTCGCGTCGTCGGCTCCGCGTACACATCAATGCAGTTGTCGTAGAAGTTCACCCCGCCCACCTGAGCACAATACCACGCGCTGAGCTGACCCTGCGGCCAGGAGGGATGAACAAAGTCGCGGTCGAACACGCGATCATCCACCACCAGTCTCGCAACGCGCTGGAGGCCCGCTGATTTGGCCGCCTTGACGAAACCGTTGAGCTGATCTTCGACATCAAGGTTATGGAGTCGCAGCAGGTCGGGGTCACCCAGCGCCGGATCGCCGTCACCGTGAATGATGAGCACCGGTCCTGACGCCGGCGCTGATGCGGTGCCGGCCAACGGCCGATTCGCCTGTGCTTTCCAATCCTCCGGCTGGACCAGCCGCATCTCGGTACGGAAGACAAAATCCGGCCCAAGTGTTTTCAAGGCTGCGGCTGTGGTCACAACCTTCATGTTGCTGGCGGGCATGAGCGGATCGTCAGGATTGATCTGCGCGACGCGCTTGCCGGTGTTGAGATCAACGATGCAAATGCCGATGTCCGTCTGCCGCAGGTCGGCGGCATTCACCAGTGCCCGTACCTGACTCTGAAGATCCGCCGCCTGTGCCGGTGCAGAAATCAGCAGACCCAGCGCAAACAGCGCTGCCAGACGACCCGAATGGTACACCCCTTTGAACATTTCGCCGCCGCTCCTCGAACCGTATCTCAGGATTCGTGTGTTGATTGCTCATTCCATCGACCCGCGACTCCCCGAGCCGCCGGGCCGGCACCCTGCTGTGCCGTGACAGAAATTATCGGCCTCTCGATAACCACCGCTCGACTTTACGCAGGCTCCCTTCGCAGACCGTAGCGATGACTGCGAGAAAACAGCATCTCACCCCTCGCGGGCCGGGAATTATACGGCGGTCATCTCGCTGTAAATCGAGGCGTACCGTGCGTGCATTTGCGCTTGCGTGAAATGTTCAAGCAGCCGCTTCCGTCCCGCGGAACCCATGCGGCGACGCAACTCGCTGTCACGCAGAAGCGTGACGAGATTCGCACTCAGCTTTGTTGCATCACTGCGCGGCGAAAGCAGACCGGTCTGATGGTCCGCGACAACCTCGCCGTTACCTCCGACATCGGTGGCGGCAATGGGTAGCTCGCAGCCCATCGCTTCGAGCAGTGTGACGGAGATGCCTTCACTGAGACTGGAAAGGATGAACACATCCGCGGCAGCCATGAGACGGGGCACATCGCGCCGCACGCCGAGGAAGCGGACGCTGGACGCGATGCCCAGTTGCGCTGCCTGTGCTTCGAGTGCTGATCGCAGTTCGCCGTCACCGGCCAGGATGAACAGGGCATCGGGCAGAGATTTGAGCGTTTCTGCCATGGCGCGCAGGGCGGTGGCGTGATCTTTGACCGGATGAAAGCGTGCAACCTGAAGCACCACGGGTTGATTGTCGCGTATGCCAAGCTCAGCACGGACTTCCCGTCGCACGGTCGGAGAGACAGCCTCGAAAAGAGCGGGATCGATGCCATTGCGTACCACTTCGATCCGCGGTGCGGGGATGCCTTCGTTATTCACCAGAGCAGTTTTGACGAACTGACCGACCGCTGTGACGCGATCGTGTCGGCGCAGCAGAAACCGATTCGCCAGCACACGCTTCCAGCTTCGATGATCGGGATAGTGCCGTCCGTGTTCGGTGAAAAGAATGGGGGCATCCGCGCGGGAAGACAGCAATCCGCGTGACAAGGCTGCGTAGAAAAACGGCGTGTATTGGTGAGCGTGGAACAGTGCGACGCGGTGTTCTTTCGCCATCGCCCGCATGCGACGGCCCACCGCACGGTCGATGCCCGGCTTGCGCGCCAGATCAAAGACATCGAAGCCCTCAGACCTGAGAAGCTCGCCCATCGGCCCGACGCTGTCGAGGCAGAAAAAGACGAAGCGAAACTGTCCGCGCAGCCGGCGGGCCAGGTCGGCAGCCAGTACCTCCGCGCCGGCGAAATACAGCCGGTGCAGGACATGCGCGATGGTCGGGAGTGCGTGTTCGTTCATGAACGGAATCGCGCAGGTATCCGCGCCCCGATGTTTTCCGGTTTACGACAAAACTTCTCGATGGATCAAGTCGTCCTGGCGTAAGCCAGATCGACTTCCGCAAGCTCGGGCAGGACTTCCCTGCGTTTGCGGGCACTGACCGCTTCACGATCCACGAAGGCGGCAGTGGTAAGTCCCAGCAGCGAAACCATGAACGCGATTTCCACTGATTCAAGCCCGATGAATTGACTACACGTCAGAAACCCGATCAGCGAGATGCTGACCATAGAGCCGTAGTAGCGAGGCCAACCGAGTCGTCGGGCGGTCGGATGGATCGAGAGCTTGATCGCCTGCCACGCTGAGCTGAAGTAGAAGATCGCCAGTCCGATCATTCCCGCGACGCCGTAGTCAGCACCGGTCTGGAGGAACAGGTTGTGCACGGACTTGCCTTCGCCCAAGCCGTATTCGGTCGCATAGCGACCAAAGGCGCGTGGTCCGACGCCGATGGGGTGATCTTTCATGCAGTTGTACGCGGCGCGCCAGGTATCGAACCGGCTCGCCGCCGATTTATCGCGGACTTCCGCGTTAACAAAGGTGCTGAAGAATCGTTCCCGAACTTCGACACCCGCCAGGCGGAGGGTGATAGCCACCATGACGATACCGATGGCGATGGTGACGCCTTTTTTGGGCAGGGTCGCCAGCGCGACGGTAAAGAGGGACGCACCGACGATGCACAGGCCGAGCATCCCGCCGCGAGAGAAGCTGAACAGGATGACATGGATCATGCATGCGAGGGCGAAGAAACACAGCCCCTTGATCCACCATTTACGGGAGTGGATACCCAGGAAGAACGCCAGCGGCGCGCTGGCGACCATGGTCATCGCCACGCCGTTGTTGTCGATGCCGCCAAAGCCGCGGCTGACGATGATGTTCCAATTGCTGAAGACGTAGTAGTTGTTGAAGTTGTACGCCAGATAGCCGACGCTCAGGAGAATAACCCAGGCGAGAGTCTTGACGTGCTTAGGCTCGCGGACGACCGTGAGGGTAACCAGAGCCATGATCCCGATCTTGGTCTGGATGATCAGTGCTTCCCACGCATAGGCTGAGCCGCGTTCGCAGAATGATGCCGCCACCGCCCCGGAGAGGAGGTAGAGGATCAGGCCGGCCATCGGTAAGGCGGCCTTGCGCAGGCCGTCCCATTTGCCCAGCCCCAGCATAAACCAGCCGATGAGCGTGGAAATACCGACATAGAAGCTGAATCGTGTTGCGTTTCGCTGGTCAAACGCCCAGAACCAAAGCGCGGTCGGCCTGAGGCTGGCGAAGGCGTAGTACACCATCAACCCGAAAACCGGGTCGAGCCAACCTTTCAGGACGCCGGCCGCCGCCAGCAGATGGGTGAAGATGTAACCCCACATGTCTTAGAGTATTTCTTCGACCAGTTTGACCGTCCGCTGCACCACTGCCGGCCAATCAAACTGTTGTGCGTGAATTCTTCCCGCCTGACCCATTCGGCGGCGCAGAGCCGAATCGGCCACCAGTCGTTCCAACGCCGCCGTGACCGCCGCTGGGTTATCGCCCTCGACGATCAACCCGGTTTGTCCGTCGGCGACCGCGTCAGGCTGGCCGCCCTCCCGACCGGCGATCGTCGGCTTACCGCAGGCGGCAGCTTCCAGAAAGACCATGCCGAAGCCTTCCACATCCGGCCCGTCGCGTACCGCGGGCATGGCAAAAATGTCGCATCCGCCAAAAATCGCCAGCTTCAGCGCGGAGCTGACCGCTCCGGGAAACACAATTTTATCCTCAACCCCCCGCGAACGAGCCAGAGCCTTGAGCTGGTCGCTCGTCCGTCCCGCACCGGCGACAACATAAACCAACTGCGGAAAACGCGGCGCAAGATCGGCGACGGCATTGATGACCGCCGCCTGATTTTTACGCGGATCGAGCCGTCCGACGGTCGCAACCACGATCCGGTCTTCATATTTTTCGTCACGACGCCAGCGCAATCCGGCATCTTCCGCGCTGGCGAACACGCTCAGGTCCACTCCCGGATTGATGACACGCACCCGTTCGTCAGCCACGTAGCGGTTGACGATCCGGGCGGTGTACCGGCTGTTGGCGATCATCCTATCGACGATGCCGCACGATTTTCCCAGCAGAAAACGCAACTGTCGGCTCGACTCGCAGGCGTTGAGTTCTTCGCCGTGTGCGTAACAGACAATGCGAAGACGCTGGCCATAACGCCATTTGAGCGGAACAAGGCAAGCGACCTCCGGTACAGCGTGGATGGCGTGGACGACCAGCCGTTGTCCCCGCTTGAGTGATCGCAACTGTTGATGCACAGCGCGCATCATCCTCCAGTAGCGCAACGCGCGACGCGGACTTTCCAGGCCCCAGTCGTTAATAAAAATATCGCGGCGATCCATGCGCAGGTTGGCATCGGTGACGTGGTCGCCCGCAGCGGGACGCTGAGGCGCATCGGGAAACTCAGGCGTGCGCGGCGGATGCGCGTAGTAGTCGTGCGTGACGACCCGGACCGTCGTCGGCCAGCGGCGATAGACCTCGTGCATCCAGTGGATCGATCCGCCGTGCTCAGGCAGGAATCGCTGACAAAGCAGCAGATGTTGGGCGTCGGCTATGGGCATGTTTGGAGGTTGGCCAGCGGCACAGACCAGCCTCTGCGACCGGTGCCATCGGCAATACTATCGGCCTACCTGAGGGGATTACCCAAGATCGAATTACACGATCGGCGGCTATACTTATTGCGGTCTGGATCAGGGGACATCACGCATCGGTCGAACCGCATCCGGCGACGGCTGCTGGAATTGCGTTCCGCATGCGGCAAATCTTTTGGCCGCATCCGAGACTCCGCGGCATCAAGTGTCCGGACGGTCCTGCCGATCCTTTTGGCGTGCGGTACTCCACGCCGGCTATCTCTGTGGTCCCCGGCTGAGTCCGAGGGCGCGCCGGGAAACGGCGGGTCCGATAGAAAAGGTGTTTTGACGATGTCGGCATTGACTGACCGCTCCATGCCTGCGACGGCCACGCCGCGCAAGCCAACCATTCTCATCTACCCTCATAAAGGGTGGCAGGCGATTCGTCTGGGTGAAATCTGGACCAACCGTGACCTGCTCGCCCTCATGTGCCTCCGCGATGTGACGATCCGTTACAAGCAGGCCGCCCTGGGCGTCCTCTGGGCAATCATTCAGCCATTGACGCAGATGGTCGTGCTGAACCTGGTTTTCGGTCGCTTCGGCGGCATGTCCGACCGCGTGAAGGAAACCATCGGCATCGATGTCCCTTACCCGATCTTTCTTTTCTCCGGTCTTATTTCCTGGCAGTTCTTCGCCAGCGCGGTCAATGCCGGCAGCAACAGCCTCGTGTCCAACGCCAACATGCTCCGAAAGGTTTACATCCCTCGGCTCATCCTCCCTCTCTCGTCACAGGGCGCTCCGATGGCGGATTACGCGCTGTCGATGGTCGTGCTGGCGGGCATGATGGTCTATTACGGCACGACGTTTTCCATCACTCTCCTGCTGTTGCCCCTGCTGGTCATCTCCACGATCCTCGCTTCGCTGAGCGTGGGGTTGATTCTCGCGGCATTGTCAGTGAGCTATCGAGACTTCAAGTTTGTCGTGCCGTTCCTGATCCAGGTGTGGTTCTATCTGACGCCGGTGATCTATCCGATCAAGATGTTTCCGGAGCGGTATCGGTGGCTGCTGAAGCTCAATCCGATGGCCGGACCGGTCGAGGGATTCCGAGCGGTGATTCTGGGCACGCCGGTTCCCTGGAGTTCGTGGGCGATATCGACAGGGGTCGCCTCGGTGCTGGTGGTGTTGGGTCTTATGTATTTCAGCCGGGTGGAGCGTCGCTTCGCCGATTTAATCTGAGCGTGGCGCAGGCTGCGTGCGGTCTGGAGGATTGATATTCCATGAGTGATCTGGCGATACGGGCAACCGGCCTCTCCAAGCGCTACCGCATCGGGCAGGGCGCGCCAGGCCACCTGCGCGAATTGATCTACGACAAGGTCGGTGCCGCGGCACGATGGCTTACGGGAAATCGAAACGGCACGCCGCAAAGCTCCGAGTTCTGGGCGGTGCGCGATGTGAGCTTCGAGGTTAATCGCGGCGATGTCGTGGGCATCATCGGGCGCAACGGTGCCGGCAAAAGCACGCTGCTCAAAATCCTTTCGCGGATCACCGACCCCACCGATGGCCGGGCGGAAATCTACGGCCGCGTCGGCAGCCTGCTTGAGGTCGGCAC
This sequence comes from Phycisphaeraceae bacterium, assembly GCA_020851465.1. Taxonomy (NCBI): domain Bacteria; kingdom Pseudomonadati; phylum Planctomycetota; class Phycisphaerae; order Phycisphaerales; family Phycisphaeraceae; species Phycisphaeraceae bacterium. The sequence goes on from JADZCR010000001.1 coordinate 226,621, forward strand.
GGGCTTCCACCCGGAGCTGACCGGTCGCGAAAACATCTATCTCAACGGCACCATCCTTGGCATGAGCCGTGCAGAGATCAAAAAGAAGTTTGACGAGATCGTGGATTTTTCCGAAGTGGAAAAATTTCTCGACATGCCCGTCAAGCGTTACTCCTCCGGCATGTATGTCCGCCTCGCTTTCGCGGTGGCGGCCCACCTGGAACCGGAAATTCTGATTGTCGATGAAGTGCTGGCTGTGGGCGACGTGTCCTTTCAGACCAAGTGCCTGGGAAAAATGGGACAGGTCGCGCAAACTGGTCGCACCGTGCTGTTCGTATCGCACAACATGGGCGCGGTGCAGACGCTCTGCAATCGCGGCATCGTGATCGATCAGGGGCGGATGGTGATTGACGACACCTCTGAGCGTGCCGTGCGCGAGTACCTGGCGCAGTTTGAAGAAAAAGCGACGGAGCAGCTCGAAACCCGACAGGAACGGGGCGGAACAGGGCGCGTCCGGGTGAGCCGGGTGGAGGTCGCCAGCTTTGACGAAGCGGGCACGACCGCTGCAGCCACCGGACGACCGGCGCGGATCACACTCGATCTCAACGGATGGCTGCCCAACCTGCGCTGCGTCGTCAAGATTCTGGATCACATGGGCCAGCCGCTCAGCGAGCTGCGCAGCGAGATGCACGGGTCAGCGGATACGACCATCTCCGGGCCTCAGCCGCGTTTTGTCTGCGAATTGCCTGAGCTTTTGATCGCCCCCGGCCGCTACCGGATCGATTTGGCGCTTTACAGCACCGAAGGCCTCGAAGACCACCTGAATGCCGCGACGTTTTTCGACATATCACCGGGTCAGGTCAATGGGCGTCCGATTCCCAAACGCCTGAAAAGCACCGCCGTCTGTATGCCGCATCGCTGGTCAATCGTGGTTCCCTCAAGCTCGTGAGGCCGTGAATCGCCGCATGGTTACCCATCGCCACAACAAACCCTACCGGATCGCCTACATCGGGTGGCTGGGACACGACAACATCGGCGACGAGCTGGGGCCGGAGGTCTTTCGTCGCTGTTTTGCGGAAGAAGCACCCGACCTCAGCGCGCAGTGCGAACTGGTGACGCAACGGGAACGCTGGCCGGAATGCGAGGCATCCGTTGTCGGCTTGGGCACGCTGATCTCGCCGGGAGATTACCGCACCGAGTGGATGCGGGAGTTTCGTCTCGCCAGCCTTCGCGGTCCGCTCGTGGGTCTGGGGCTGGGTGTCGTTCCGCCGCCGACGTGGGAACGCTGGCCGGTAGCGCCAAGCCGCAAGTACCGCGTTCGCGACTGGTTTGATTACCTCTGCCTGCGGGGAAAGATGAGCGCACAGATGCTGGGCGCGCCGGAGAGCATCATCAGCGGCGACACTGTTTTTGGCATCCGGTGGACCGCGCCGCGGCCGTCACCCAACCGCCGCCGTCCCCTGCTCATGGTGAATCTGGGCGAAGGTCGTCACCCGCTGATGATCCGACCCGGCCAAAGTCTTTGCGCCGCCGTTGCCCAGGCGTGCCGTCAACTTGAATCTCGGTTTGAGATCGCTTTTTTTTCGATGGGTCGTCGCGACGACGAACCGATTCGTGAAGCCGCATCTCTGCTGACGACTCCGCCGCGCATCGTTACGGAACGCGATCCGTTTACCCTCGCACAGATACTGGCGGAGGCTGATCTGGGGCTGACGGTGAAGTGTCACGCCTCCGGCCTTCTTTACGCGGTGGGCGTGCCGACCGTCAACGTCGCCTATCGCTCCAAGTGCGCAGATCTGGCGGGCGAGGTGACGGACGATCGCTACGTGGTCGCGGCCGCAGAGGCGGAGACAGCGCATCTGGTCGAGAAGGTGGACGCACTGGCGAGCGAACGGGCAGCCGTCCGGACTGATCTGCAAAACGCAACGGACCGTGCGCTGCATCGCTATCGCAGCCACTTTCGACTGGCTATGGAACCGATCCGGGCTGGAGTCGAGGGGCATTATCAAAACTCAGCGCGCTCCGTGATGCTCCGCGATCGAGTCGGAGCGTTGCTGGCCTACCCGCACGCCGTCACCGCGCGGGCCGCCAGATGGATCGACAATCGGAGAAAGCGGACCGGCCATGAGATTTGAATACTTTCCGCGATCCACAGAGAACCGCTACCAGGAAGACTTCGCTGCTGCGATGCGGCAACACGGCATCGTTATGGAGCCGACGGAGCGCCTTGAAAACAGCTACCTGATCGCCCGTGCCAGCTCCCTCGACGGTGTTCACTTCCACTGGATCGAGTCGATCATCGGCGAAGGCTCGACGATGCAGCGTGCCCGCGCGACCCTCGGACTGTACACGTATCTGCGTTGTCTCAAGCGACTCAATAAACGCCTGATCTGGACTGTCCACAACCATGCCCGCCACGACAAAGGCATGCGCGTTGACGCGCTGGCTTATCGCGTCGTTGCCAGGGCAGCCGATCTGATCATTGTGCACAGCCGGTGGTCGGGCGATTACATCCAGCGAAAGTACAACCCGGCCGGCCGCATCGTTGTGATGCCACACGGCAACTACGACGACTTTTACCACCCCCGGCAGTCCGTCGCCCAGACACGCCGCGCCGCAGGACTGCGCGAGGATCGACCGGTCTGCGGCGTGATCGGCTCGGTCAGACCCTATCGCGGTCATGAGTTGGCGATTCAGGCTGCGGCGACGTGGGGTGACGAATGCCAGTTGTTCATCAGCGGAAAACCATACAACGCCGACTACGGCAGACAGATTGAATCCGCCGCCGGAAAACACGCCAATATCCGCTGCCGCCTGTCACGTTTGACCAACGATGAATATGCCGAGGCTGTGCAAGCATGCGATATCGTGCTGCTGCCCTACAACGAAGTGACCAGCAGCGGCGCGCTTCTTTCCGCGTGGTCGCTCAGTCGTCCCGTCATCGCAACCGCATTGCCTCTTTTCTGTGATTTCGAGCGCGATCAGTTGACACGGGGAGCCATCAAAACCACCAAGCCGGCACCCGAAGCGATGACCGATGCGGTGCGGGAGCTGCTCGCGATCAATTCCGCCGAACGTATTGCCGCCGCACGCGGTGAGGCGGACCGCTTTCCCTGGAAAAGCGTTGTCCAGCCCGTGGCGCAGGTGGTTCAAAGCTGGAATGGTGCAGCGAAAAGCTCAGGAGGATCGACCTGAACATGGGGCGTCCGCTCCAAATCTGTTACGTCCTGGCTGGGTCGGGTGACGATGTTTACGCCGACATGCTTTACATTTCGGCGTCGATGTCGCGGCGGCTCTATGCCGATGCCCGCATCCGGCTGTTGTGCGACGAAGTGACTGCACCCGCACTTGAGCAGCATCACTCTCCGGTGCTGGATGTCGTCGATGAAGTGGTCCGTGTCGAGACCGGGATGACAACGGTCGCATCGCGCAGCCGCTTTGTAAAAACGTCGATGCGTCAGGTGGTTCAGGGCGATTTTATTTTTCTTGATGCTGACGCGCTGCCTGTCCAGCCGTTTCATCAGATGGCTCTGGTGAAAGAAGACTTCGCAGCGGTGCGCGATTGTCTGGTGGTCCCCGCCGGACAGTGGTACCAGTTGAAATTACTCTGGCGCCACTGGACGGAAAGCCCGCCCATCCCCGCACCCGTCAAGCCGGTTTATGACTCGATGGCGTGGAATTATCCGCCGCGCTATTACTTCAACACCGGCGTCATGTTCATGCGCGACACGCCCGAAGCGCGACGCCTGGGGCAGGAGTGGCATAACCGCTGGCGTCAACAGTTCGACAAGCTCGGCATCCATCAGGATCAGTTTTCCTTCAATAGCGCGATCCACGACCTGACGACTCCCATCCGCGTGCTGCCGACGCGGTACAACGCCATGGTCCGTACCTCACCCTGGTACGCCCACCGCGCGAAGATTTTTCACTTCTTCACGACCGGAAAAAGTCCCGAACCCGGCACCGTGCTGGCGCGGCTGGTTGAGACTTTGCAGAAGACCCGCAAGCTCGACACGGAAATGATTGAGCGATTCTGCCGCTCAGGTTATCCCTGGCTCACCGATTCGCTGCTCCTGCGTGCCGCTGCGGGAAATTACGGTGTTCTTGCACAACGGCTGATCCCCGGCCGGAGGAGGCAGACCGCTTGAACCCCGCCGCCTCCGCTCCCGACGCATCGCGTGCCGCCAACCCCAAGGTGGTCTTGATCCTTTCCAGTCAGGAAAAGGATTACTACGCGGAAATGGCCGCGATCTGCGCGTGGATGATCCGGTCTATCCATCCTTCGCTGCCCATCTGGCTGCTGGTGGATGAGCAGACCCGCCCATCGCTTGAACAGCGGCGTGCGGAGGTACTCAACTATTGCGATCACGTGGAGGTCGTCCCCACCGGCCTGCCTAAACCGCGCGAACGCGCCTGGTGCATCAAGTCGATGATGCGGCAAGTGGTACCGGGCGATTTTCTTTTTATGGATGCCGATGCGCTGGCCATCCGACCGTTTGATTCGATCTTTCGGCTCGACTGCGATTTCGCAGCGGTGCTAGATCGCCACGACCCGCCGCAGAAATATCAGCCGATGAAAGCAGAGATCGCGCTTTATAAGGAAGTCGGCTGGCGCTTCCCGCCGCGCTACTACAACAGCGGGGTCGTCCTTTTCCGTGACACTCCCGGAGCACACCGGCTGGGTGCGGAATGGCAGCGGCGCTGGCGCATCGCGTGGCAGGCCGGTCAGATCGCCGACCAGTTCTCCCTCAACAGCGCGCTGGCGGACCTTGAGGTGAAGATCGCAACGCTCCCCGCCAGATACAACGCCCAGATCATGATGAAACGCTCGACGTTGCGCGGGGCGGCGATCGTCCACATTTTCAGCGTCGCAGTCGGGCCGGACTCCGACACCGCCCTGGGTCAGATCGCCCATCGCATGAAACAAACAGGAAAGCTCGACACCGACGCGCTGCGACGAATGCAGCAAACCGGCTACCCGTGGGCGGATGAAGGCTGGATTTCCGGCCAGCTCGCCGCTGGGCGTTACGGTGCAGCGATGCTTGCAGCGGGAAAAAAGTTGATCGGACGGCGACACAGGACAACACTCGGCAACACCCCATGAAACGAGCGATTCGACAATTCGTACTCAACAACCGCATCGCCTCGGCGCGACGAACCCATAGCGCGCCGGCAACCGAGATTGTCGTCTGCTGTGCCCCGGTACCCGAAGGAAATCGCGGCGATCAGGCGCTGCTCGCGGCTGTCGTGGACACTCTGCGCCGGGGGCCATGGAAAAAAATCCATCTCGTGCAGACCGCGTACCATCCGATCCTCGCCATCCGGGAAGATGAGCGAATCCGCATCCATGCGGGGTATTACCCGGTGTTCACCTCGCTGGAATGCTTCCGGGAACAACTCGCCTGGGTGCGCTTCCTGCGCAGCAAGGGTGAGGTGATCCTCATCGGGGCCGATGTTCTCGACGAGCATTACAGCGTGGCGCGCAGCGAAGGCTCGTTCTACGCGATGCACCTTGCAGCGCGTTGCAGTTGCCCCACACGGATCATCGGCTTCAGCGTCAACGGTGCGCCGTCCGACGCGCTGCGCAGTCGCTTCCAACAAGCTCAGAACGACGGCACTCGGCTGTTCGTCCGGGATGCGCTGTCATTCCAACGGCTGCATGATGCGGGTATCAAGTCCGCTGAACTGGTCGGCGATCTGGCACTGCTCATGCGGCCAGCACGGGTTGAGGATCTCGATCCGGCGTTGCGGCAATTCATCCAGACCGCGCCCGGGCCGGTGGTTGGGTTGAACTTCACCGAGGTCGTCATGGGCCGGGGACCGGAAACCGACGCCTTGCTTGATCGTGTCATGGATGCCTGCGCCCACCTCGCGCGGGAAGGCGGCTGCCGATTCATCTGCATCCCTCATGATGAGCAAGGCGGCATCGAGTACCTCGGTGCATTTCACGCGAGAATGAACCAGCGACATCCGGGAATAGCGACACTCGTATCGCCGATGCCCAGCGCACAACAGCTCAAGTGCATTGCCGGCCAGTGCGCCCACGTATTCACCTGTCGGCTGCATTTGGGAATTGCGACGCTCGGTATGGGCCGGCCGGTGACGGGATTCCCGTATCAGGGAAAGTTTGAAGGACAGTTTGAACACTTCGGGCTGACAGATGGGTTGGTTTATAAGGATCACTTACCTGGAACGGTTGACGGCATGACAGAGCTTTTCCGTCGGCGCATTCAGGCCAGCAGCGAGCTGGCGCAGCGCGTGCGGGACCGCCTGCCCGCGGTGCTGGCGTTGTCGATGAAAAACTTCGCAGGATTGCCCTGCGATGCTGCTGACAAAACCGCCGATGCTGCGCCAATCGGTGCGGTCGGAGGGATTGCCCGCACATGAGCGAGCCGTGTGTCAGCATCGTGTTACCCACTTACAACCGCGCCGCATTTATCCCCGGTGCGTGTGCCTCCATCGCTGCGCAGACATTTAAGGACTGGGAACTCATCGTGGTGGATGACGGCTCCACGGATGACACGCGCCGAGTCGTGGAAGAATGCGCCGCGGCGTCAGCGCGGCCGATACGCTACGTCTCACGACCCAACGGCGGTCCGGCGGCGGCGCGTAACACCGGCATCGCCCGCGCGTCAGGACGATACGTCGCCTTTTTCGACAGCGACGACCTCTGGGTGGAACATCATCTCGCCGAGTGCGTCGAAGCACTGAATGCTAATCAAGAGGTCAGCTGGGTTTTTGGTGCCGGTCGGCGTGTAGAAATACCCAGCGGTAAGGTAGTCGTGGAGCATTCGTATTATCGCGACGGCCAGTTACGTCCTTACATGCGGCTTCACTCGCGCAGGAGCGGCAAGCTCTCCATCGTGGACGATCCCGAACTGGTCGAGTGTGTCATCAACCGCGATCACACGGGCGGGCTTCAAGCCTCGGTGATTCGCAAAGAGGTTCTCGCGCGAACGCCCATCCCCGACTTCCGCGTGGGTGAAGACTGGGCGTTGACGGTTCAATATCTCGCCGCTGGGGGCAAGATCGGCTACTTTGATTCCGTGCATGCGATCTACCAGATTCACGGCGACCAAATTTCTTCTGCGGGGGCGTCGCAGCAGGATGTCGAGCGACGGCTGCGGGTGCAGCGGGAATACATCCGTGCTGCCGAGTACGTACTGGCAATCCCCGCGCTTACGCCGCGCCAGCGTCGTGCGGCTCACTCCCGGCTGGCGCGTGAGTATTTCTGGCGACTCGGTTACGCCATTCTGTGGATGAGCGGACGCCGCCGGGAAGCACTCGACGCTTTCCGCTCCGGTCTGCGCCACCAGCGCAGCGACTGGCGCATGTGGAAGACGTGGCTGGCCTGCCGTCTCCGCTTCGTATTCCAAGGCTCACTCCGGGGCGCGGCTTCGGCATAACCTTCGCGGCGATCATCATGCGGGTTCTGTACCTGACCATTAATCGCAAGCTTTTCGGCACGACACGGATTCTCCGTGACTGGCTGACACTTGGTCGTGCATGCGGGATCGACGGTTGTGTCGCCACTGTTGCCGATGACGACCTCGCCACGTGGTGTCGTGAGAACAATGTGCCCGTGCGCTGCGGACCGCTGCCGTGGATCAGCAAGGCCAATCCGATTCCCGGACTCTGGCATGCGTGGCGTGTCGCGGCCTTTGCCCGCAAGCATCACGTCGATCTGATTCATTGCAACGAGCACAACTGTCACCCGTTCGCCACACAGGTGCAGCGTCACTACCCCGTGCCGATTGTCTGCCACGTGCGCTTCAAGCTGGAGCGCGGCTTTGTGGAATGGGGGATGACGGGGTCGAAACGCCCCGCAGCGGTGCTCTGGACCAGCACCCAGCAAAAAGAGGATTCACTTCCCGCGACGCGGGATCTGCTGCCCGAGGATTTGCAGCATGTGGTGAGTCTGGGACTGGACCTGGAAAAGTTCGGCAACATGACGCAGAGCCGCGCAACCCTGCGAACTCAGTGGGGCTTTTCCGACGAAGACGTCGTGATCGGCTACGCGACGGTTCCGCAGCCGCGCAAACGGTTGTTTGATTTTGTGGAGGCGGTGGCGGAACTAGCCAAGCGTGATCCGCGCGTTTGCGGCGTGCTGGCCGGCCATGTTTATCCTCAGTGGGAAAAGCATCGCGATGAGGTGATCGCGCGGATCGCAGCGACGGGCATGGGCAAGCGGTTTCAGTGGCTCGGACGGCTCGATCCTGTCGAGCCTTTCGATCACGCGATCGACATCTGCATGCACACGAGTGAATACGAGACCTTCGGCATGAGCGTGTTGGAGGCGATGGCCTGCCGCCGTCCGGTCGTCGCTTACCGCGGCGGCTCCGTGGGCGAGGTGGTGGATGACGGCGGAGTGATCGTGGAAAATGGCGATGTGTCCGGCCTGATCGAAGCGGCCCTGCCGCTGGTGCGCGATCCGGCTCGTCGTGCGGAAATGGGTGAACGTGGCCGCCGGCGGGTAGCTGAACATTTCAGCCCCCGGCGAGCTGTGCGTCAGTTGGCGGACATTTACCAGTCGGTAAAGGGTAAATCGTGACTCCCGGGCACTGTTCGATCATCATGCCCTGCTTCAACCGTGCGGCGTTTCTGGCCGACGCCTTGGCGTCGATCCGCGCACAGTCGTTTCAGGCATGGGAGTTGATCGTCGTTGATGATGGATCAACCGATGACACCAAAGCCACGCTCGAACGCCTCCTCCGCGCGGACAAGCCCTCGCAGAGTGTGCGCTACGTCCATCAGGAAAATGCAGGAGCCTATGCCGCTCGCAACGCTGGGCTGAATCATGCGCACGGCGAATACATCGCATTTTTCGACAGCGATGATGTCTGGCTGCCTCACCATCTGGCGGACGGCGTTGCAGCCCTGCGCGACCATCCTGATCTGGATTGGGTGTACGCTGACGCCCGAAAAATCGATCACGATACGGGGCGCGTCGTGGTCGAGCGCGGTTTTTACGAAGGCGGCAAGCCGCACCCGATGCTCTCGCTGCGCACGAAACAATTCGGAAAACTGCACATCTACGACGATCCCGCTGCAGTCGCCTGCGAACTGCGACACAACCTGAACGTGCTTTTACAGACATCCGTGATCCGGCACCGCGTCTTTGCGGGCCGACGCTTCGTGGACCACTATCGCAACGAAGGCGAGGATGAACTCTTTCCGATTCGGGCGATGAAGGCGGGGTTTCGCCTGGGGTATCTCGACGATGTTCATTTGATCTATCACATGCACGGCGACAATGCGTCATCCGCCGCGGTGGGAATGTCCGCCGATAAGCGGTTGCGCGTCTATGCCGCCGCCGTGCGCGGGTATGAAGAACTGGGGCGTGAGGTGCCCTTGACGAGCCAGGAGCGACGCGCGCTCCGCGAGCGATTGGCGAATGATTATTTCTGGAAGCGTGGTTATGCGGTGCTGTGGCAGAGCGGTCGGACGAAAGAGGCGTGGGCGGAGTTTCACCGGGGCCTCAAATACCGGCCGACCGATGGGCGGTTGTGGAAGACCTACTGGGCCTGTCGATTGAAGGCGATGCTTGGCCGTGCCCCGCGTCCTGCCTCTGTGACGACGTGAGGCCGGAATGACGCCAAGGCTTCCGCAGCGCGAATGGGCGCGGTTGGATTTGAACCAACGAAGACGTAAGTCAGCAGATTTACAGTCTGCCCCGTTTGGCCGCTTCGGTACACGCCCGCGAGTCCCAAAGCGTATCTTCGGCCCGATCTCAAATCAACTTCACGGTTCCGATGAACACGCGGATTAACACGTCGAATTCATCGTCGGCGATGACTTCAAGACGGTGCTGCCTATGATTCCCCTGACCAACTTCCGCTGATTTTTTGCAGCACAGCCCGCCACCCGTTAACATTTTTCCCTGTTTGTTCTGCAGGGTTGCCGGCTTGGTCGCTTGTGGACCAGTTCGAAAACCGGTCCAGCGGTCGGTCGCTGTCTCCCTTGCCCTCCGAAGGCATCGCCTCCGGGACGGGCAAGCGTGGATTGGTGGTGAATCGATGGATGCCGCAGCCTCCAGCCTGAACGCTCACGTCCTGGTGCTGAACAAGCTCTGGATGGCTATCCGTGTCACGGACGCCCGCCGGGCATTCTCACTTCTAGCGCGAGACCTGGCGGAAGTCATCCACGTCAACGACGGGGCCTACACCTCGCACGACTTCGAGTCGTGGACCGAGCTAAGCCTGGCGCGGGCGACATTCAAATCCTCACACGAATATGAGTGGGTGCGTACCGTTCGCATGCATCTGGCGGTGCCGAAAGTGATCCGCCTGTTCGGCTACGACCGGCTGCCCAAGCAGGATGTAAAGCTGAACCGGCGAAATATCTTCGCGCGCGATCGCAATCTTTGTCAGTATTGCGGACGGCATTTTCCCACCAGCGAGTTGAGTCTGGACCACATCCTGCCGCGCAGTCAGGGCGGGATCAGCACCTGGGAAAACCTTGTTTGCTCCTGTGTGCATTGCAACGCCCGCAAAGGCGGCCGCACACCCGAACAGGCCCACATGAAACTAGTGCGCAAGCCGATTAAACCGCGGCGAAATCCGGTGATCAGCCTGCGGATGGGTTCGGATAAATACGCCAGTTGGCGGGCGTTCCTTGATAACGCTTACTGGTCCGTCGAGCTCAAGTAGCGCGTCGCGGATTCTGGCGACAGACTCCTTTCACCAGTAAAACTCATTCATGCTCCGAGTGCTCGGCATTGATCCCGGTCTGCGCATCACCGGCTACGGCGCGGTTGAGTTACCCGATGACGCAATGGAGCCGCGTCTCGTTGACGGCGGGTATATCAAACTCAACCCGCGCGACTCCATCGAAAAACGTCTCGAACAACTCCACCGTGAACTGGGGGAAATCGTTGACGAGATCAAGCCGGCTCAGCTCGCGGTTGAAAAACTTTATGCCCATTATGCTCACCCGCGCACAGCCATCCTTATGGCCCACGCTCGCGGAGTCATCCTGCTCTGCGCACAACAGCGCGGCGTGCCCCTGGAGCACCTGCCGTCCACGGAAGTGAAAAAGGCGGTCACCGGCCACGGTCACGCTTCTAAAGAGCAGGTCCAGCGTGCGGTGATGAGTCAGTGCCGCCTAAAAGAGCTTCCGAACCCGCCCGATGTCGCCGACGCCATCGCCATCGCGCTCTGTCACGCCCGACGGATTGCAATGGGACGGCTCTAAAACGACAGAACTCTTCATTCGCCGTAAATGATGATTTTCCGGCTTTCGCTGTAGTTCACGGCTGGACAGACAGCCACGATTGCGGGCAAGATAAACGGTTGTCGAGCGCGCAGGTCGCCCCGCTTGGAGGGATCGGCATGCGATAATGAACTTTTCACCCCTTTAGCACGCTTGGAGAAAACATGGATCGTCAAGCACAGGTTTCCAAAGCTCTGGACAATTTCAAAATTGAACTCCCTTCCTGGGGCTTTGCCGATACGGGTACGCGATTCGGTAAGTTTTTTCAGGACGCGGCTGCTTCGACTCTCGAACAAAAGCTGCACGATGCCGGCCTGGTACACAAACTCACCGGCGCCTGTCCGACTGTCGCGGTACATGTACTCTGGGACTTTGCGCCGGGTACTGACCCGAACCAGACTGCGAAGATCGCCGCCAAGCACGGCGTCAAGATCGGGGCCATCAATCCCAACGTCTTTCAGGATCAGCAATACAAGCTCGGATCGTTTTGTTCACCTGTAAAGGCTGCCCGGGAGATGGCACTGGAACACACGATGGAGTCGATCGAGATCGGTAAGGCGGTCGGCTCGACGCTGCTGTCGATGTGGATCGCTGACGGCACGAACTACCCCGGCCAGGACAGCATCCGTCGCCGCTGGCACGACTTGATTAACGCCTATCAGAAGATTCACGACGCGATGCCTGCGAACATGACGATGCTCGTGGAATACAAGCCGTTCGAGCCGAGCTTTTATCACACGGACATCCAGGACTGGGGTACCGCATACCTGCTCGCCAAGCACTCAGGTAAACGCGCCAGGGTGCTCGTGGACACCGGTCACCACCTGCAGGGTTGCAACATCGAGCACATCGTCGCCACGCTGCTCGATGAGCAGATGCTCGGCGGATTCCACTTCAATGATCGCAAGTATGCTGACGACGACCTGACCATCAGCTCGATTGATCCCTACGCGGTCTTCCGCATCTTTGATCAGATCGAGGCGTACATTTTCGATACGGGCAAAGATCCAAAGCTCGCGTACATGGTGGACCAGTGCCACAACCTCAAACCCAAGCTTGAAGCGATGGTACAGACGGTCATGATGGCGCAGGATCTCTACGCCAAAGCAGCGATTGTCGATCGCAAAACACTCGCAGCCACACAAGCCAAGGGTGATATCGTCAAAGCGGAGCGCACGCTCCGTGACGCATACGAAACGGATGTCCGCCCCATGGTCGCCGAGTGGCGCAAGAGCAAGAAGGTTGCTGCGGATCCGCTGGAGGAACTGCGGAACAGCGGGATCATCGCCAAACTGGGGAAAGAGCGCAAAGCGGCCCGTGAAGCGTCCGGGCAAAAGCAAAGCTCGGTCAAGACGTTCTGAGATAATTTTTATTGAATCGGTTTCCGTGTTCAGACCCGGCGAAGTTGTCAGAACACAGTGACGATCGCACCGTTGACGGACCATCGCGGAACGATGTATTCGCCGCATGGATGATCGCATGGCGGATCGGACGCGATCCGTATTGAGATCACAATTGCAATGGTTTTCGATATTGAGACGCAAATGAATTGGAAGATGCTTGCTGCTTTGTGTGGGGCGGAGCTGTCTTCCCCGGATTCACGGAGAGCTTTTCATGTCCTATCTGCTCGGCATTGATATCGGTACGTCGGGGACCAAGACACTCATCTGCGACTACCGGGGCAAAGTCCTCGCGACCGCGGTGGCAGAACACGACATCTATTCACCAAAGCCCGGATGGTCGGAGCAGAATCCGCTCCAGTGGTGGGAGGCGACCTGCAAGGCGACACGCGACGTGCTCCGCAAGGCAAAGGTCAAGGGAAACCAGATCACCGCGATCGGCCTGTCGGGACAGATGCACGGATCAGTTTTTTTGGGTGACGGCCACACACCTCTCCGCCACGCGCTGCTCTGGAACGACCAGCGAACCGCGGCGGAGTGCGCGGAAATCGAAAAAATCGCCGGCGGCAGAGGAAAGCTGATTAACATGGTAGGCAATCCCGCGCTGACGGGGTTTACCGCACCCAAGATTCTCTGGGTGCGGCGGCATGAGCCAAAGGTTTACGCCAAGACGAAACACATCCTTCTCCCCAAGGATTACATCCGGTATTGCATGACTGGTGAATATGCGACCGAGGTAGGCGATGCGTCGGGCACGCTGTTGCTGGATGTCAAGAAACGCGCATGGAACGACAAGCTGATTTCGATGTTGAAGATCGACCGCGCGCTGCTGCCAAAATGTTTCGAGTCACATGTTGTGTCGGGTGAATTGAACCGAACGGCGGCAGCGTTGATGGGGCTGGCGGAGGGCACACCGGTCGTCGGAGGCAGCGGTGACCAACCGGCAGGCGCGGTGGGTAACGGCATCGTGAACAGCGGAATCGTCAGCGCGACGCTGGGTACCAGCGGCGTGATGTTTGCTCATGCAGATAAACCCACTTACGACCCGTTAGGTCGAGTCCACACCATGTGCAGTGCTGTCGAGGGCAGATGGTGCGTCTTCGGCTGCATGCTCTCCGCAGGCGGCAGCTTTCAGTGGTTCCGAAACCACCTGGCTTTGGCGGAACGTCAAGCTGCGGCGAGCAAAGGCGTTGATCCTTACGAATTACTCGTTGACGAAGCATCCAAGGCTGCGCCGGGAAGTGAAGGACTGTTTTTCCTGCCCTATCTCACCGGCGAGCGATGCCCCTATCCGAATCCCAACGCACGCGGCGGATGGATCGGCCTGACGGCACGCCATAACCGCGCGTCGATGATTCGCAGCTTGCTGGAGGGCGTGACCTACGGCATGGCTGATGCGCTTCGGATCATGGAGGGTATGGGGATCCGCATCAATACCGTGCGACTCAGCGGCGGCGGCGCACGCAGCCGTTTCTGGCGTCAGCTCCAGGCGAACATCTACAACAAGCAGGTCGCAACGATCAACGCACAGGAAGGACCGGCCTACGGCGTCGCCCTGCTCGCGGGCGTCGGCACCGGTATTTGGAAAAGCGTTCCCGAAGCGTGCAATGCGTCGATACGAGAGACCGAAAAACTTAAACCAAACGCCAAAGCTGCGAAACAGTATGAACAAGGGCACGCACAGTATCAGCGGTTATATGCAGCACTGGTCGAGGAGTTTGATCAGATCGCAAAGTTGTAACAAATCGGCGCGCCGTTCCATGCACCCCGCAGCATGGTGTCGTTTGCGCTGTGGATTTCCCGGAGAATCACCTCATCAAGAATGCCGGTGATTTTCACCACTCCGGCTTGGTGCCCTTGCTGGTCAGATCATTCAGACGATCCTGAATGAGCGAGTCTTCCGCCGCGGCGGTGGCCTCTAGCTTGGCCTTGGTGTCAGCAAGCTGCTTCTCAAGCCGTGCCACTTCCAGTTGGCGCATCTGCTGGCGGACTTTGAACTGCTCCTTGAGCTTGGCGAGGAGTTGGTCGTGCAGATCTTTGGCTTTCGCTTCGTCCTTGGCTTCGACAGCATCACGATATTCCCGCGCCAAGTTTTCGCTCTCGCGATTCAGGCGGTAGTCTGCCACACGAACCTTGTAGATTTCCGGGGCGCGCCGCTTAAGAAACGCCAACTCTCCGAGACGACCCATGTTTTCCCGGACAAGCTCCGCCGCCTTCTCAGGATTGGCTTCGCGGATTTTTTTGAGTTCCTCGGCACGCTGCGGACTCACGTCATTCAAAATGGTGATGATTTCTTCAAACTGCTCGTCGGTCAGCATCCGCATCAACGGCCCCGGTCGATTCTCCGGGTTAAATCGTTTGCGCAATGTTTCCTCATCCCAACGGCTTGGCCGGTCGGCGCCCGCCTTGTCGATCTGTTGTTCCGATTCGGGCGGACCAGGCGGCGGGTCGGCCAGGAGTTTCGTACATGGCGTGCCGACAACAGCTGCGAGCACCAGAACACTCGACCAGGTTGAGAATCGCTCCGTAATTTTTTTCATAGCGCGTCCTTCATGTCCGAGCCGCGCTGCGCGATCAACCGCAGCGCTGACTTCTCAAATCAAAACAGGGGGTTGGAAAACGAGGTTGTGGCAATTTCGTCCAGATTCTCAAAGGGGTCGTTGATATCCGCATCGCTGCGGTGCGCATGATCGACGCGGATCGCCAGCTCGGCCAACTCGTGATCGACGGGTTCGCTCGGACCGGCATACGCGGTGAGATCCTGAAGTGCAGCTTTGACGCGGGCGATTTCAATATCTCCAGACGCAGCCTTCCCGTTGTCCGGGGCAAGACGCAGCCAGAGGGCTGCGCCGGTAATGAGCAGGATAATCGCCGCGACCGCCATCAACCGTGACGGCCCGATGCGCGCCAGCACGCCGCGACCGCGAGCTTCTACCGCGCTTTGTGTGGCTGCGCAAATACGATCCGCCAGTCCGGCGGGTACATCCACCGTCTCAATCGCCAACACTTCGTCAAGAAGCGATTCAAGCTGGGCGTCGATAGGTTTTTCGTTTCGGTTTGTCATACTCACCTCTATCAACTGTTTTTCATCTGTCGCGTAGCCGGGTCGTCTCTCATGATTCGTCTTCTTCCAGCAGTTTTCTCAGCTTCCCTAAAGCTCGATGTCCTCTGGCGAGCACTGTGCCCAGCGGTTCCTCAAGCGCCTGGGCGATCTCCGCAAAACTCAAGCCGGCGGTGTGGCGGAGATTCAGAATCTCCCGGTCATCCTCGCTGAGCATCGCGATCGCTGCTTTCAGCCGATCAATCTGCTCCGCACGGCTGACGGACTCATACGGCTCTTCGCTCTCGCCGCGCGAGCTTGCGCCATTCACGAGTTCGCCTTCCACCGCAGCCCATGGTCGATCCTCGTCACCCGCTGCGCCCGTCATGTCCATCGGACGCGCCTGCCGCTTGCGACGCCGCATCTCGTCGCGGAGCTGATTCATGGCGATGCGGAAAAGCCAAGGCTCAAACCGTCCACGCTCGCTGTACTTACCCAACTGTCCGACCAGCTTCACAAACGTGGCCTGGGTGATTTCTTCCGCCAGCTCGCGATCGCCGCATTGCTTGACCACGAGCGCGAAGACCCGCTTGGAATAACCCTCAACCAAGACACGCCAAGCCGCACTGTCGCCTCCAGCCGCCTGCGCAAGCGTCACATCCAATGGTGGTGGCGATGCCGCGTCGGCCATGAGACAAAGGATAAACGAAGACGGGTTAAGGGTTATTGCCTGCCAGCCGAAACGACCCGACATAGAGTGCAAATGCCTCGAAAACAGGCTGATTCCGCCTTTTGGCGGCAAAATATCCCGGCCGTCACGTCGCCAAACAGGGCTTCGCGTCCCATAATGACCTGATGGATTCTCCCTCCAACGCCATGACTGACCATACCGGCGCCGACCTGCAAAGCGCCACCGTGGTTTCGTTCCTTTTTTCCAGAGCGGCGGCTGCCAACCTCGACTGTACCTACCGCAAGGGATCGACCGTCCACCTGCCACGGAAGGGGCGAGTGCTCATTACCGGCGATCTGCACGACAATGGCCGGAACCTCCAGCGCATCATCAAACTTGCCGCACTCCACGAAAGTCCCGACCACCATCTCATCCTGCATGAAATTATCCATGGTCCGCACCTGATCAATGGCCGCGACCTCTCCGTGCGGACGCTGGCGCGTGTGGCGGAGCTCAAGCTCAAGTATCCCAATCAGGTTCATGTGTTGCTCGCCAATCATGAACTTTCCCAAATCGTCGGCTCGAGCATCAGCAAAGACGGCATCAACGTGTGTGATGCGTTTAATGCGGGAATTGATTTCATCTATGCCGATGCTGCGGAAAAAATCCGAGCAGGTGTAAACCGCTGGGTGCGGAGCCTGAATCTCGCGGTTAAATGCGAGAACGGCCTCTTCGTCAGCCACAGCCTCCCCGGTGCCCGGAAGCTGGAAAAATTTGATCCTCAGGTGATTGATCGTGAACTGACCGATGCTGACCTGCATAGCGGCGGCTCGGCGTATGACATGGTCTGGGGACGACATCATCCGCAGGATTTGGCGGACCATCTCGCCAAGGTTTGGAATGTCCGCCTCTTTGTCCTCGGTCATCAGCCCACCGACATGGGCTATCAGGTTCAGGGCACATCAATGCTGGTCCTCGCCTGCGATCACAATCACGCCCAGGTCGTACCTGTAGATCTGTCGAAGCGATACACTCTGGATAATCTGCTTGAAGTAATGACCCCGCTTGCTGGGGTAACCGTGTAATACCTGACCGGATCACAGCACCGACGGGCGAGGGTTGATGATCCCCGATTAAATCCGTGGCCAACTGCTCGTTTTCCGGTTGCGGCGCGCTACGATGTGACGGGGTTGCCCCTCTGTCGGGGCAAACAGCGTTAACCACCCATAGATAGAAAGTGAGGCTTTCGTGAACCGTGTAAACGTCATCGTCTGGGGTCTGATTGCCGGCGCTGTATTACTGATCGCCTCGTATGAAACGCGCTCAGAGGAAAAAGCCAACGCTCTTGAGCGGGTGCAATCCACCGTGCAAGCCGTCACCGGCCACGACCATGAACACGGCATGTCTGCCGACATGGCGCATCAAAACATGTGGGCGTCCGTGACCGATGCTGTCTGCGTACTGCACCCTACCAAAGACAACAAGGCGCATGGCTGGGTTCGTTTTTCACAATCGGGTGACAAGGTCGTTGTCACCGCGCAAATCGAAGGACTGAATCCCAACTCCGAGCACGGTTTTCATATTCACGAGTACGGCGATTGCTCCGCTCCTGATGCCACCAGTGCCGGCTCGCACTACAACCCCGAAGGCCACAAGCACGGCGCCCCCGATGCTTCAAACCGTCACGCGGGTGATCTGGGAAATATCAAGGCGGACGAAAATGGCGTTGCACGACTCAATGTGACCGTGGACAACATCACCATTGCAGGCACCAAAGCGCCGATCGTCGGCCGAGCGGTGATCGTTCACGCCAAGGCGGACGACCTCAAAACACAACCCACGGGTGACGCGGGGGGCCGCATCGCTTGCGGCGTGATCGGTATCGCCAAGAGCACCGCACCAGAGCCTGCCAAGTGATTAACTCGCCGCGGCTGAGGCAGACGCCACGGCACGCTTCAGGATAGGTTCGACTTCGCCGGGGTGACCGATCCACATGACCTTGCCCTCGCGCGACAGAACGACGGTAAGCGGAATGTAGCTGACTCCCCATCGCTTCGCGTGGGGCGAAGAGTTGCCCTCAAACACCTGCGGCCAGGAAAGCTCTTTACTCTTGACGACGCGAAGCATGTCGTTACGGTCATTGTCCAGGCTGATGCTGACGAATTCGACACCTTGACCTTTGTAATCGGAGTAAAGCTGCTTCATGGCGGGTAGTTCAGCCATACACGGACCGCACCAGGTCGCCCAGAAATCAAGCATCACAACTTTTCCTGCATACGTCGTCGGAGTGATCGTCCGGCCTTCAACCGTGGTGAAGGAAAATGTCGGCTTTTCTCCCAGCGCAAGGCCGGGAAGTGATCCGGATGAGGCTGGTGCCCCGGCCCCACTCTCGCCCCGATAGCAGCCAGTAAGAAAAACGAAAACAATACAGAGAAGAAAAGCTGGAGTACTTCGCATACGGAATCCCTTCGTGGATGACCGCATCATAGTCACGAATATCGAGAGTAAACCAGAACCAACCCGCTTCTCTGCAAAACGTCAGCGTGATGCTGAGAAGACGGTGATTTCAACAAGTGCCCTCCGCCCGATGGAGAACCATGGCTTGTTCCTGTTTTGCTGAAAGATCCGAAAGGACTCACCGATTGCCACGGTATCCGACGCCACCGGGGCCATTCGATGTGCGCGGACGCGCTTTATTAACCGTCAGCGAGCGACCGCTGAAGTCCTGACCATTGAGTGCCGTGATCGCCTTTTTGCCTTCCGTGTCGTTCATCATCTCCACAAAACCAAATCCCTTTGAGTGCCCCGGCGAGCGGTCCATGCTGCAACCTACGGTTTTTTGTGGAGCCGGAGATAAGGCCGCGATGATTGAAGACTGGTGGTCGCGGTCGTGTCAACAGGTAATTGCTGGATAGACTAACTCAGCAGTTGTTCGAGGTCCGCGCGGGTGAGGCTGCTGAGCAGGCTCTCCTGTCCGCCGACGATCGCATCCGCAAGTTTCTTTTTCTTTTCCTGAAGTTGCGCGATGCGCTGCTCAACCGTGTCTTCACAGATCAGGCGATACGCAAAGACGTGTCGCGTCTGTCCGATGCGGTGAATGCGATCGATCGCCTGAGCCTCCACCGCAGGGTTCCACCACGGATCGAGGATAAAGACATACTCCGCAGCGGTGAGGTTCAGCCCCAGGCCGCCAGCCTTGAGACTGATGAGGAAGAGCGGGCAGGCAGGATCGGTCTGGAATCGCTGCACATGTTTCTTGCGGTGGCGAGTCTGGCCGTCGAGATACTCGTAAACAATTTTTCGCTCGTCGAGACGGCGGCGTACCAGCGCAAGCATGCTTGTAAACTGGCTGAACACCAGCGCCTTGTGCCCTTCTTCGATGATGTCCGCGAGACGATCAAGCAACACCTCGAGCTTGGCACTCGGTTCATCAGCTCGTTTCGGATCGATGAGGCCCGGATGACACGCAGCCTGGCGCAGGCGCAGCAACGCCTCAAGCACCATCATGGTCGAGCCGCCCAGTGAAGCGGTCATTCCGCTTTCAAGTTTGTTAAGCAGCGTACCCCGGTAGTGCTGGCGCAGTTGCTCGTAAAGCTTTTTCTGTTCCGGCTCGAGTTGACAGACGATCGTCTGCTCCGTCTTTTCGGGCAGTTCGCTGAGCACCTGCTTTTTGGTGCGACGGAGGATAAACGGCCGAAGCGCTCTGGCGATCTGCGCAGCGGCTTTGGGGTCCATTGTGATGCGCGGATCGCCCGCAGCCGACTGAGCAACAGGCGCGGCAGACTTGGCGGGTGATTCAATCTCGACTTTTTCTTCCGGTTCACCGCGCACCAGCAGGCCGAACTTTGTGTTGCTGCCGAGCATGCCGGGGTTGAGAAACTCAAAGATTGACCACAGATCGCCCAGATGATTTTCAACCGGCGTGCCGGTCAGCGCCAGACGATGGTTGGCCTCAAGAAGCCTTGCTGCCTTGGCGGATTGTGATGTCGGATTCTTAATCGCCTGAGCCTCGTCGAGGACGACGTAATCAAACGCATGTTTGCGCAGCTCGTTGATGTCGCGGCGCATGAGGCCGTAACTCGTGACGATCACATCGTGATCAACAAACGCCTCACGCAATGTGTTGCGCTCCGTGCCTGTGTATGCCTGCACCCGGAGGTTGGGGGCGAAATGTTGCGCTTCGTCAATCCAGTTAAAGACCACAGATCGAGGAACGATAATCAGCGATGGCTTGTGCTGTCCCGGGTCCGCTGCTCCGTGTTCCGACGACGTGCTGTTAGCAGCGGAAGTCCGGCCCTTCCGCGCTGTCGCTCGCTCGCCATACCGGGCGTCGAGCATCGCCAGTACCTGGATCGTTTTCCCAAGCCCCATGTCGTCAGCCAGCACGCCTCCCATGCCGAACCAGCGGAGAAACGCCAGCCAGCCAAGCCCTTCGCACTGGTAGGGACGAAGCGTTCCTTTGAAGGTGGCCGCGGGTTCAATCGGCTGGATGCCGGAAAACTGACGGAGCTTGCGGCGAGCTTCCTGGAACTTTTCATCCGCCTCGATGAAATCTTTTTCGCCCAGTAGCGTGTCGAGCAGTGCTGCCTGCGTCTTCTTAAACCGGATGTGATCGCCTTCGACTTTACCGATGGCGGCAAGCAGGCCCTGCTGCTCCAGCCACTCTTCGGGGAGCAGGCCCTCGCTGCCATCGCCGAGCGTGATCATTTTTTTCCCGGATCGCATGGCCGCAAGAACTTCAGGCAAGCCGACGATCTGTTCACCGTTTGCGGTGTCGAATTTCACGCTGCCGTGCATCTCGAACCAATCGACGCCGCTGGTGATAGAGATGCGTGGCGGCGCGGCGTAACGAATCACGCGCTGATCCGCCGACACCACCCAGCCTTTCCGCAGCAACTCGGAAACCACCGACACCATCTGCCTGGCGGGAAGCAGCATGGTGTCGAAGCCGTTATTCGGATGATGGCGAAACCCCAGCCCGGCAAGAATCGTCACCGCTTCGTTTTCTCGTGCCGGATCGCGCCGGATCAGCACGCGCTGCGCCGGTGAGCGAGGGATCGGGAAAGAGTCGTCTAAGCCCTCATCACCAGAGTCTTCGCCGCCATCATCCAGATCGGCACCGGGATCATTGAGGTCGTCTCGTTTCGTTTCTTCGCCGATGGAGTCATCGGACTGATCAGACGGCTCTGTTGTAATACCTTCTTCCGAACCAAGCTCTTCGGTCGCCAAGATGTCATCAGTTTCAGCGGCATCGCCATGTTCGCGCTGCGGCACGTATCGTCCCGGCAGTCCCGGTCGGACACGTGAGTCCTCGTATGCGAATGACAACCTCGCCACCAGTTGACTCCGCGGCGTCCCGCCACCCAAGGCGGCGGCATGCGCATCAGGACCAAATATTTCCAGATGTGGAATGGGGGCGACATGCTGTTCGCGACGACCGACACCATCGGGCAGCTCAATTTCCGGCAGGTTTGTCAGGCGGTAGAGACGATCGAGAAATCGCGGCACGTCGGCGGCGGGGACGCGGATCGGCGCAGAGCGGCCGCCATGTCGGTAATCATCACGGAATTGCCCCGCCCAGCGTGCAGCACCACGGTCGTCAAAAGGCGCGACTTGGCCATCGTAGATCACAACGCCGTCAGCACCACTGACGATCAGGTCCGGGTCTTCAATGCTCGACCGCTCCTCGCCCGCGGGGCCGGTCCTTCGCAGCTCGGTTGTGACGACCAGCTCGTTCACTCCTTCAATGCCGATCATCCAAAGCACCCACGGCTCATCGCCCCCCCAGCGGAGAGGCTCCGGTTCGCTCAAATCGCCGTCGAGAAAACACCGACCGGTATCGACCATGCGCTTGAGCAATGCTCGACCTGCGCCGCGAGGCAAGCGGAAGGCATCGCGCATTGATTCGTTGCCGAAGTTTACGCGGATGTCTTCGGACTCAATCGGTGTAGCCCCCCAAACCAGCGCGCAGAGTTCGCGATCCGTTGAATCCTGTATTTCCTCAACACTGCCGCCAGTGATTTTGAGTCGTTTAAGGCGGCTCCAGCCGGTCTGAGTTGGGTCACGTTGTCGCAGCAGGACGACAAGCCCGTTATAGCGAGAGGAAAGCTCGCTACTGAGTGAATAGCAGACCTGTGAGTGCATGATCGTCGGCGGTGCTGGAATCACGCCCTGGGATGCACCGGAAACCGGCATGCGAAGCAGGCTGAGACGCCCAACCCATTCCGGTTCGCTGGCCGAGCTTGTCTTGGCTCCGCCGTCGCGTTTACGCGCCTTGGGCACACGCAGGCTTGGCTGGTCTTCCTCATTGGCCAGCGTGCGTTGTTCGGAGACCGCAGCCTCCAGCGGGTTGTAATTCGCGTCAAGAATCGTCGCCCAAATATGTTTGCAGTACGACCCGCCAGCAAAGAACGCACAATTACACTCGGCTGTAGCTGTGGACCCCTCTCCACGAATCACCACGGTATAGGTCTGTTTTCCTCGGACCTCGGCGCGGATCAACTCACCCTCTTGAGGAGGCATCCGCTTGACGCGACCCTCCGCCTGATATGCGCGGCCTCGCATACGAATGCCGCTTTGAAAATGAGGTGCCCAGATCTTGATTAACGACATCCCGCACTCCGCGCATGCAATAGGCCGAATTACTTAGCTTAGCGTGTTTGCTTTTTGAGGCAATCTCTAAGCAGAAATAACATCGTGTGCCGCCATACTGCTGGCCTTCACATGCAAATAATCCAGCCGTTGCTGTCGCGGTTCACCCCTGATCCATTTGCACCGTTACCATGCCCTCATGTCCCGCGAGCTGATCGTCCTCTGTCTGCTTGCTCTGACGTCATTGACCCTCATGCGGGTCAATGGCGTCCTTTCGCCACACGCCTTTGATCATTCTCCGCGGCGACAGACGAGGCTCGGACTGATCGATCTGTTCATCGGACTGTTGCTTGTTTTTGTTGGTATCTATCTCGCGCAGGGACTATTGCAATGGTTTGCGCCGCACCTCCTGGCCGGGGCTGAGACCTCAACCCTCTCGTCGGATGATCGAGTACGTCAGATGATTGTGATCCAGTTTTGTTCACAGGGCATCATTCTGCCTTGGTTGATAAGCCGAGCCGCCGCCCTGCCCGACGGCTTTCACGAATTGGGGCTTCTGCCCCGTCGCCCGCTGCGCGACATACGTTACGGTCTCGTTGCGATGATCGCCGTATTGCCGCTCGTTGGCCTGTCACAATTTTCAATGCAGGTGATTGGCCGGCTCTTCAACCAACCCGCGCCGACGATCAATCATGAAATGTTGCGGCTGATCGGCGACTCGTCTTCAACAACCACAGTTGTGCTCCTGACGCTTTCAGCAGCGGTACTGGCACCGATTTTTGAGGAAGCCCTGTTTCGCGGACTCTTTCAGTCGGTTCTTGTGGGACTCTTTGGCGGAAGGCGGTGGCCAGCGGTACTAACCGCTGCTCTGGTGTTTTCGCTGCTTCATTTTGGACAGGTTACCTGGCATGCGCTGCCGGCACTTTTTATTTTGGGAGTCACGTTTGGGTGGGCCTATGAACGGACAGGAAGTCTGCTGACCGGAATCGTAGCGCACATGGGATTTAATGCCTTGAACCTAATCGTCGCGACGCAGATACAGCACCTGTCATCGTGATTTCATCGACCGGATGTATTTGCGGCAGCCCGGAGCACTCATCTCGCTACCATGTCTGCCATGCTTGCTCTCAAAACTCTTGAATGGATCGGTGACGCCCGCTCCGGTTTTCTGCGACTGCTGGACCAGACACGGCTGCCGACGGAAGTGACTTATCTGGATTGCCATGACGTGCAAAGCGTGTGGGATGCGATCAAGCGTCTCAGCGTCCGCGGTGCGCCGGCTATTGGTGTCGCGGCGGCGTATGGCTGCGTCATCGGTTCTCAACATGGAAACCTCGTTTCCGCTGCCGATCACCTTGCCGCCTCACGGCCGACGGCCGTCAATCTCTTCTGGGCCGTAGATCGCATGAAGCGTGCCGCAGCACAACCGGGTACCACGCCAGAATCTCTCCTCGCAGAAGCAAAGCTGATTCACCATGAAGACGTCGAGATGTGCAAGCGCATTGGAGGGTATGGCCTGCCGCTCATCAAAGAACTATCCGGTCGCTTGAAAAACGCATCAGCCGTTCCTGGAGTTCTCACTCACTGCAATGCGGGTGCGCTGGCGACAGCGGGCATCGGCACCGCCACCGCGCCGATGTATCTGGCAAAGCAGGCGGGAATACCTTTTGCCGTCTTTGCCGACGAGACCCGACCTCTGCTCCAGGGTGCCCGACTCACCGCATTTGAGTTACAGGCCGCAGACATCGACGTGACCCTCATCTGCGATGACATGGCGGCACACACGATGCGAAATGGACGGATTCAGATGGTTATCACGGGAGCGGACCGCATAGCTGCTAACGGTGATGCTGCCAACAAAATCGGCACCTATAATCTGGCCGTCCTCGCCCATCACCACAGCATCCCGTTTTACGTCGCAGCCCCGACTTCCACTTTTGATCTTGCCACTCCCGACGGCAGCCACATCCCGATCGAAGAACGCGCCGCTGAGGAAATTACGGAAGGCTTTGGCAAACGCACAGCACCGATTGGAATCAAGACGTTCAGCCCGGCATTTGACGTGACGCCCAGCGAACTGATCACCGCCTTGATTACCGATCGCGGATTGATTCAACCGGTAAACACTCAAAATGTTGCGCGAGTTTTAACCTTGCGCGGTTAAACTACTCTTGTGAATCGCATCCTGCTCTATTACGTCGCTGTCATTGTGTTTGTCCTGGGCGTTGCTTTACCTGCCCTGGCTTATGAGGTTGGCGACACGCCGAAGTTCGAGTTCAAATCCCTCGACGACAAGACGATTTCACCCGAAACTCTCAAGGGTTATGTTGTCGTCATCAACTTCTGGGACAGCACGGACGACTACACCGACCATCAAGCAGAGAACTTCGTCCCTCAATATGAAGCGTTGATACGACAGGGAGTTTATTTTGTCGGCTACAACATTGATCGAGACGTAAAGAACTGCAACGCAGTGCGGCGAGAGAAGAAATTCACCTGGCCACAGATCTCTGATACCCGCGGATTTCAGAGTCCGGTCATAAGTCAATGGGGCATCATCAAGCCGCCGCCATATTCGTTCGTCCTTTCGCCCAAGGGTGAAGTCGTCTGGCACGGCCACACGTCCGCGCTGACAGGCAATGTTGAAGCCGCCCTGAAAAAGACGCCGCCGCAACTCGACCGAAAAATGTGGATTGAGTTGAGCGTCCGGCAACTCAAGGAAATCCATCGTCTGCTTGATGCAAATAAGGAAAAACAGGACTACCGCCAGCCGCTGGCGTTGCTGGGCACGATCCAGCAGCCGGTCTGGGATGATCCTGCGGTGCAGGCTCTTTCCAGAAAAATCCTGCCTTTTTTTGACTCGAAAAAGCAGGATGACCAGTGGTCGCTGGCTACCTACCTCGACGCCTATGCGGGAGGGAAAAAATCGCTCGAGGCGATGCGGGCTTCACTGACCAAGGCACCATCCAGCCAACCCGCGTCTAAGACCTCCGCAGCAGACAAGCGAGAAGACTATGCGAATCAGCGTCTCGCCGCGGCAGACCGATACCGCGAAACTGAAAAACATCCACAGGCATATCGCGCTTACAAACAAATCGTCAAGATTTACGCTGGCACCGCTGCAAGCAAAGCCGCTGCTGAACAGGTCAAAAAATATGAGGCTGATGAAAAATTCATGGCCGACCTGAAACAGCTTGAGATGGAACAGGACGCCAAGGCCATGCTCAGTGAAGCAGCCGGCTACCGCAGCGCGAAGCGTGAAGACCTGGCGATAGAAACCTACAAAAAAGTCATCGAAACGTATCCGGACACGGAATGGGCGAAGGAGGCCAAAAAAGCACTGGAAGAAAAGTAGTCCGCCAGTTTTTACCGTCCATCCTGCTCTACCGTTACCGTGCCGAGTGTTGCAGCCTCACTCAATTTAGTCTTGTGAAAGATTAGATATGGAAGCTCTCGTCCTCGAAGAAACGAAAAAACTCACACTGCGTGACATACGACTTGCTGAGCCGCTCGGCCCGCGCGACGTGAGGATCAAGATTCACACCGTCGGCATCTGCGGCAGCGATGTCCACTACTACCAGCACGGTCGAATCGGCCCGTTTGTTGTACGAGAGCCGATGATCCTGGGACATGAAGCCGCGGGCACGATCACAGAGGTCGGCCATGATGTGAAACACCTCAAGGAAGGCGATCGTGTCTGCATGGAGCCGGGTATTCCCGATCCCGCATCAAAAGCATCGCGGCTGGGCATGTACAACCTCGACCCTGCGGTACGATTCTGGGCGACGCCGCCGGTGCATGGCGTTCTCCGGCCGTCGGTTGTTCATCCCGCGGATTTCACCTTCAAATTGCCGGACAACGTCAGCTTTGCCGAGGGCGCAATGGTCGAACCGCTGGCGGTCGGCATGCACGCGGCTAATAAAGCGCAGATTAAGCCCGGCGATATCGCCGTGGTGATCGGCGCGGGGCCTATCGGCATGGTGACGACTCTGGCGGCTCTTGCGGCAGGATGCAGCCGCATTTACATCGCTGATGTGCAACAACCCAAGCTCGCGCTGGCGCAATCACTGGTGCCAGGCGCGGTGATCCCGGTCAACGTCAAGTCACAGAATCTCACGCAGATTCTGCGAGAAGCTACCGACGGCTGGGGTGCAGATATCGTGTTTGAAGCCAGCGGCAACGCCAAAGCAGCCAGCGGCGTCTTCGATCCGCTGGCGCCGGGCGGAAAGGTTGTTTTCATCGGCATGCCCGGCGAGCCGGTCGCGCTCGACGTGGTTGCCGCTCAAGTAAAGGAAGCAAGGATCGAAACCATCTTCCGATACGCCCATGTCTATCCGCGAGCACTGGCACTCATGGGTAGCGGAAAAATCAATCTCAAGCCGCTGATCACGAATCGTTTTCGCTTTGATGAGAGCGTGAAGGCGTTTGACTTCGCCTGCCACATGCCGGCAGATGCTGTGAAGGCGCAGATCGAGCTGTAGATCAACCGACGCATGCGGTTCCGGGCTTGGTGCGCCGACCGCATGCGATTTCACAGAGGTTTTTATGCCATTTGGATACGGTATTGGCGCGCTAGCCGTCCTGATTCTCGACATTTATTGCATCTATCTCCTTATCACCAGCGGAGGCGATCCGGCCAAAAGACTTATTTGGATCCTCGTGATACTGCTTCTGCCGCTGTTGGGTGCCGTCCTGTATTTGCTGATCGGGCGGCGCACGGGAGCTTGATAACACGCTTGCCCTGATGGGTACGTGTAAGGTCGCATCAAACCGTACCCTGCGGTAATCGGTGATAATAGTTTTATGGACATTAACTTCTCAGGCAAAACCATCATCGTCACCGGGGCAGGTAAAGGCATCGGACGCGAGATCACGCAGTTTCTCACTAAGTGCGGCGGGAAGGTAGTCGCGGTCAGCCGCACGCAGGACGATCTTGACTCGCTTAGAAAAGAGTGCGGTTGCGAGGTGATCCAGGCCGATCTCGCCGATGCATCACAGACAAAATCGGCAGCCGCAAAGGCGGTCGGCAGGGCTGGTGGCGTGGATCTGCTCGTGAATAATGCGGGGATCTCCCTGCCGCAAGCCTTTCTTGAGACAACGCCGGATGCCTTCGACAAGACGATGGCGGTGAATGTTCGCGCAGCCATGATCTTTGCGCAAGCCTACGCCAAACATGTCATCGAATCAGGCAAAGCCAAGTCGCGAACCTGCGCAATCGTGAATCTTTCCAGCCAAGCCTCCAAGGCCGCGTTGGCTGACCATGCCGCTTACTGCGCGAGCAAAGGCGCGCTCGACATGCTCAGCGCCGTGATGGCTCTGGAACTGGGAAAGCACCAGATCCGTGTGAACTGCGTGAATCCGACCGTGACTCTCACGCCGATGGGTGAAATGGCCTGGGGTGATCCTCAGAAATCCGGTCCGATGCTTGCAAAGATCCCGCTCGGCAGGTTTGCTTATCCCAAAGATGTCGCCCATGCGGTGGCGTATCTGCTCAGTGAACATGCGGACATGATTCACGGCGTGACGCTGCCGATTGATGGCGGATTTTTGGCGACGTAATACACGAACCCGTAGCCGGCTCATCAATCGAAATTAGACGGTTCGCACTAGTCGCACAAAGGACTCCGGCTCCATCAACCTGGTTTCCAGAAACTTCGCCAGCGGCTGATTCAGAATCGGCAGTTTGCCGTAACTGTGTTCGATCGCCATCACCGCGTAATCCACGTCGTCTTCGTTGACTTCGCTACTGCCGCGATTACCCGCGCTGTATTTGGCGACGGCAACAACAAGCGGATAAAGCAGTGCCAGCGAGCGCAGGCCCGCGAGGAAGTCGCGGCCGCCATTCGCTGGGCCCATGAACTGCATCGAACCGAGCTTCGCACGGACCATGCGCCAGTGCAGCAACATCACGGCAGAATCGGTAAGTCTGATTTCGTCACGAAAAAGGCGAGCTTTTACCAACTTTCCCTCGCGGTGACCTGCGCCCAGATCACGCAAGCTGCCGCGTCCAAGGATTACTTTGGTCGTTCCAATCGCTCGACTCAATCGAGAAGCGTGTCCCTTCATAATGTCTTCATCTCGTCGCAAGGTCATCGCCAATAATGCGCGGAATGCGAGATGTCCTCCCGCGCCAAGCCGCCGTGCTGCGCCGGACGACAGTAATTCGACCCGTTCTTTCAACATCGGAAAAGCGTTACCCAGTACGGCGCGATCCAGTTCGTTGACTTTCAAACTCGGTAGCCAGCCAGCCAGAAGAAATAGAAAGATTGCGCGCTGGTCGTCACGTTCAAAGGCGCCGAGCAACATGCCGGCAAATTCTGTAATCGCTTCGATTTGCTCCCTGTGTAGATAGCTGCGTGTCTTCTCGTCGAATCCCTCCTGCGGCAAATTGAGTTCTCGTGCGTAGCGTTCCAATTCACCGCGTCGCTCCTCCAGGGATATGCCGCGATTTTTTCTCACGCTGGGGCAGTAAAACCGTGTCGTGACGGATGCTTCATTGCGGAATGTTGGCGTGATGTGAAACGGAAACAGCCGACATCCCAGCGGTTTGGCGGATTCGCCGAACTTTTCATGAATTCGGCAGCGATTGGTGGCTTCATCGAGGAATACACACGCCCCGCTTACACGATGGGCGAGCACCGTCTTGCCTGCAAATTGATCGAGTACGTCCGCACCGTGTAACGCATCATTCGCCGGCCAGGACATTGCACGTATTTTTTCGAGGTCGGCTGGTAGTAGCTCAACATGCCATCCCCGGCAGCAGTTACCGCAGGAATGACACGAAAACCGTTCGGTCGCCAGAACGCGAAGCTTCATTGGATGGAGATTTTAGACACAGGGCAATCCATAGAGGCATGAACATCGACGCAACTTTGCAGTGAATAATACTCTTGCTGAGAGTACGCCCTGACGGCTAATTTACGCTTCCTCTACTTTGACAAACTCGCAAATCTCCAAACCAAATCCTTCCAACGATGCCAGATGGAATGGGTGGTTGGTTATCAACCTCATCCGACGAATCCCCAGGTCGCGGAGAATCTGTGAGCCGATTCCATAATCGCTTTTATTTGATGGCGGCTTGATCCCCGGCTCATCCTGCGACCGGCCAACACGGACGCGCTCCGGGCCGCCAGCCCGCTCCTCTTGCTCGGCGGAGAGATGCAAAGTCTGTAGCCGTTTGAGCAACCCGCGGCCCATGCCCTCATGTCTCAAATACACCAGCGCTCCGGAACCCGCATTCTGGATCATCCGAAGTGATGCGCGGAGAGTCCGCGCAGACGGCTGCTGAATGTCACCAAAGACATCCCCAAGCAGATTCTGACTGTGCATACGCACAAGGACGGGCTGCGTGATTTCCAGCGGCAACCCCGCACCATCAAGCTGTCCCACATCACCGCATGTCAAAGCAACATGCGGAAACGGATCAACCACGCTGCGATAGGCGTGCAACGTGAATTGTCCGTGCTCACAGGTAAAGGGCACGCTGTCGATGCGATGAATCAGCTTCTCCCGCCGCATGCGGTACTCGATGACATCCGCCACGGAACAGATTTTGAGATTGTGTCTCCGGCAGAGCTCCTGGAGGTCCGGCAGCCGCGACATGGAGCCGTCCTCATTCATCACTTCAATGATGACTGCGGCGGGCTTGAGTCCAGCCAACTTGCACAGATCAACACTCCCTTCGGTCTGGCCGGGACGCACGAGTACCCCTCCATCACGGGCACGGAGCGGCTGAATGTGTCCGGGACGAGCAAGATCATTCGGTCGCGTCTGTGGATCAATGGCAACACGAATGGTCGCGGCGCGGTCGGCAGCACTGACGCCCGTGGTCAGGCCGAATCGTTCGTGGGCGTCAATGGTGACGGTAAACGCGGTGCCTCGCTGGGTGGTGTTGACGGAAGACTGCGGCGTTAGTTCCAGACGATCACATACCTGGCCGGTGAGCGACAGACACAACACCCCTCGACCTTCACGGATCATGAAATTGATCACCTGAGGTGTGGCAAACTCGGCGGCACAGACAAGGTCGCCCTCGTTTTCACGCTGTTCATCATCCGCCAGGACGATCATTTTGCCAGCACGGAGGTCGGCGAGGATTTCGGGGATCGAATGCATCAACTCTCATCATACGGAACGAGACGCTTCTCCATGTCATCCACATGCAACTCACCCTGATCTCAGTGGACAACGTATCCTGACGAAAACTCGAAAATTGTGCTAAATCACCGACGTGAAAGTTACGGCGATTTTGATTCGCCGTAATTTTTCTATTTCGGCCCCAGCCTTACGACCGTCCGAGGTTTGAACGGCCAATCGGCGATCAGTGCCTTGATGTCTGCTTCGCTTACCGCTTTGATCCGCTGGAGTTCCTCCGCCAACGGCAAATACTCACCCAGATAAGTCCACTGGCTGCCCAGCCCTCGCATCCGGCCGGCAGGATTTTCACCTTCGAGGGTGGCCTGCGTGGCCAGTTTGTTTTTAGCGCGCTCGATCTCCGCGGAATCAATCGAATTCACATAGTTATCAATCGTTTCCAGCAGGATTTTCTCGACCTGCTCAACCCGTTCGGGATCACAGGTCGCCGACGCCAGATAAATGCCGCAGCAGTCCTGCGGTCCGAAATAAAAATCCGCCTCGTCCGCCAACCCCGGATCAACTAATGCCCAATACAGCCGCGATCCTTCGCTATCGCCGACTACGTCGGAGAGCACCTTCGCGGCATAGCGACGCAAATCTTGCGCGCTGGGTCCCGGACAAATCATCGCGAGGTACTGTCGCTTCACCTTTGTATCTGCGATGACCTTGATGTGCGTGTCGCAGCAGGGATCCGAATAGGATCTCTTTGCTCCGGTTGGGGTCCAGCTCCCTGCAACTTTCGAAACGTCGTCCACGAATTTCTCAAAATCGACCTTGCCCGCAGCCGCCACCACGATGTTGTCCGGGCTGTACCGCGTCTGGAAATAACGCTCCATCTGATCGCGCGTCAGCGCTTTGATCGAATCCGAGGTTCCCAGCACCCGATAGGCAAGCGGATGCTCACCGAAGTGCGTCTCCATCAGCGTATCTTGAAGCCGCCACTGCGGACGATCTTCATACATCCCGATCTCTTCGAGAATGACGTTTTTTTCCATGAGAAAATCTTCGGATCGCAGCGCGGGCCGAAGCATATCACCCAGAAGATCGATCGCGCGTGGGAGAAACTCGGGCAGCACCTGCGCGTAATAAACAGTGGTTTCCTGTGAGGTGTAGGCGTTGTAGTTGGCTCCGATTTCATCAAACTCGCGGTTAACGTCATCCGCAGTCCGCCGTGCAGAGCCTTTGAACATCATGTGCTCAAGAAAGTGCGATACCCCCATGAGCGGCTTCTCTTCATCGCGCGTGCCGGCTTTGACGAAGAAACCGACCGCAGAGGTATGTGCCGCTGAGTTTGTCTCGGCGATCACGGTCAGGCCGTTAGAAAGCTTGCGGTGGTGGAAGTTAAGCATTGTTGTTTTTCGCCGGTCAAATCCGAACACTCGACGTAACTTTCATGCGCCGTTATTTCGCCTGTCACGTTCACACGATGGAGCATTCTACGGTTGTCGTTGATTGTTGAACGCATAAAAAAGGACAGCCGCACGGGCCGTCCTTTTCATGGGTAAATAACTACCGATTAACGCCTGTCGGTAATCAGCCCGAAATCTTCTGGAGCTCTTCCGCAAACATTTTCTTGGGATTCAGGCCAATAAACTTACGCACAATCTGACCATTCTTGAACAGAATGACAGTCGGAATCGCGGTAACGTCGAACTTCATCGATACGTTGCGGTTGTGGTCGGTATCAACCTTGCCAACCTTGACCTTGCCGGTGAATTCCTTGGCAAGCTCATCAATGGTTGGCGCAAGCATGCGGCAGGGCTGGCACCACTCCGCCCAAAAGTCCACGAGGACGGGCTTATCGCTGTTGAGGACTTCCTGCTCAAAGTTGCTGTCTGTCAGTTCCAATACGCCTTCACCAGCCATGATCGGCTCCTGTTTCTATTGATTCCAGAGGGTCTTGATCGATTCACAAATTAATGTGGCGGATTCTATGCGCGGGATTTACGGACAGCAACCAGTCGCGTGCAAATGACCTCAGATGACTACATGTGTATAGGAAACCAAGCCCGCCAATACTCCCGCCGACACCAGCAAACCAACCCCGCGTCGCTTCCGCGTTAAAATCGCTCATACCCCGTTGTCCCGGAGCTATTTGTGACGCTTTCATCCAAGATCGAAAATCACACTGCCGTCATTGGTGTGATCGGCCTGGGCTATGTCGGCTTGCCGCTGTTGCGCACTTTCTGGGATGCGGGATTTCCCGTGATCGGCTTCGATATCGATCCCGGAAAGATCGACAAACTTCTCCGGGGCGAGAGCTATCTCAAGCATCTGGGTGAAAACCTCGTGCGCGACATGGCTGTTGCCGCCACCCGGGGAAACACCTCCGTACCAAAAAAGTTTGACGCGACAGCCGACTTTACGCGCCTTGGTGAAGCTGATGCGGTGATTGTTTGCGTGCCTACCCCGCTGGGTAAGCATCTTGAACCCGATCTCTCTTATATTGAACAAACCTCGGATGCGATCGCTCGGACGCTGCGATCCGGTCAACTTATCGTTCTCGAATCCACAACCTACCCGCGCACAACCCGCGAGATCATGCTGCCCCGCTTTGAGAAGGCAGCAGGCGGCAAATTGAAATGCGGTATTGATTTTTTCCTCGCCTTTTCACCCGAACGCGAGGATCCCGGCCGCAAGGACCACAATACGCAGACGATCCCGAAACTCGTCGGCGGAATCGACCCGGAGTCCGGCCGGGTGGCGACGGAGCTGTATTCAAAGGCCATCCGAAAAGTGGTGGCCGTCTCCTCAGCCGAAGTCGCGGAAGCCGCCAAACTGCTGGAGAACATCTACCGAGCGGTGAACATCGCGCTGGTGAACGAAATGAAGGTTCTTCTTACCGCGATGGGTATCGATGTGTGGGAGGTCATTGAAGCCGCCTCCACGAAACCTTTCGGGTTTCAGGCTTTTTATCCCGGTCCGGGACTAGGCGGGCACTGCATCCCCATTGACCCTTATTACCTTACGTGGAAGGCCCGCGAAGTCGGCTTGCCTACACGATTCATCGAACTTGCGGGAGAAGTGAATCGGGGAATGCCCGATTATGTCGTCCAGCGAACCCTGCTGGCGCTCAATGACCGTCAGATCGCGGTGAAGGGTGCGAAAATTCTCGTGCTTGGTTTGGCATACAAGCCGGATGTGGACGATGTACGCGAAAGCCCGAGTTTTGAGTTGATAGAAAAGTTACAGGCTCTGGGCGCAATGGTGGATTTCAATGATCCGCACGTTCCCGCCACACACAAGATGCGGTTCCATGATCTGCAAAAATCGAGCGTGCCTCTCTCCGCCTCTATGCTGCAAGGCTATGACGCAGTGATTATCGCAACCCATCACAAGGCATATGATTGGGCCTTCGTCGTCAAAAACGCACGGCTAATCGTTGATACGCGCAACGCAACCGCAAAAATAGCAGGTAAACGCAATCACATCGTCAGTGCGTAGGAATTCGCTTATCTACGGCGGAGCGACGGGTGATTCACTTTGGCACATCAACGGTCAACTGCCGCGACCTAGAACAGCTCCACCGCTTGCATGTACCCCGGCACATCAACCGGATACTTCGCCCGCCTGCGGATGATTTCCGCCAGCGTGTTTGCGGCTCTTTCTTCGCCATGCGTCAGGAATAATCGTTTCGGGGTCGCACCCATCGCATCGAGCCAGTGTAAAAGCCCCTTCTGATCAGCGTGGGCGGAAAGGCCGCTGATCTCCGCGATCTGTGCCTGTACGGGATATTGCTTGCCCAGAATGCGAACCTCTTTCTGGCCATCCACCAGCTCGCGCCCGAGCGTGCCTTCCGCCTGGTAGCCGACGAAAAGGACGGTTGTTTCCGGCTTGCCGATGTTCTGAATGAGATGGTGCTTGATGCGTCCCGCATTACACATACCCGAGCCGGCCATGATGACTACGCCGCTGCGTCCGTTGATCTCTTTCGATTCCTCGACGCTGCGTGTGAAGTGCAATCCCGGAAAGCGAAACGGCGACTCGTTGGATCGAAGCATGGCCCGCGCTTCTTCGTCAAGACACTCCGGATGGTGAGCCATTACATCCGTCGCCTCAACAGCCATCGGACTGTCAAGAAATACGCGCACATCGCGCAGCTTCCCGCTACGAACCAGGCGGCTGAAATAATACATCAACTCCTGTGCCCGTTCGATGGCGAACGTGGGTATCAGCACGTTCCCGCCGCGCTTAATGGTCTGGTTGACGACCGCAGCAAGCTGTTCTTCGATTCCTCCGTTAACTGCATGGTTCCGGTCACCATACGTGGACTCCATCACCACATAATCCGCGGAATGAATAAGCGAAGGGTCACGGATGAGGGGCTTATCCCACTGGCCGATGTCGCCCGAAAAAACGATCCGCCTCTCAACACCAGCCTCGCGGACAACGATTTCCAGCAGAGATGAGCCGAGGATGTGGCCGGCATCGCGCCAGGTGACGCTGACGCGATCATTCAGCCGCAGCGTCTCTTCATATTTCACCGGGCGGAGCAGCCGCAGCGAAGCGTGAGCGTCGTCCTCGGTGTAGAGCGGTTCAATGGGGTTTTCATCGACACGGTTTTCCTCTTCGTGTCGTTTGATCTTGTTTCGGACATCTTCCTGCTGGATGCCTGCCGCATCGAGCAGCACGATCCGGGTCAGATCGAGCGTTGCGGGAGTGGAATAAATGGGTGAGTTGAACCCGCGCTTTACAAATCGCGGTATCAGGCCGGTGTGATCCAGATGAGCATGGGTCAGAAGCAGCGCGTCAATCTTCGCCGGATCGATCGGCGTCGTCCCCCAGTTGCGGCCGAGGTACGCCCGTTCCTGAAACATGCCGCAATCAATAAGAAGTTGCAGCCCGCCAGCATCAAGAAAGTAACGCGATCCGGTGACTTGCCGGGTGGCGCCGAGAAATTGAAGTTTCACGTTGTTTGTTCTCTCGGAAGGGGTGTGAATTTATAAAAATCGCTCGGATGTTTCCGACGTAAGCAGGTTGCACGCTTCGGTATTGCCTAGCCAGCGGTGACGATGCTTCGCAATAAAGCTGTATATCACATCTCGGATCAAGGGTGGCACGATCATGAAAACAACCAACGCCTTCCAAAAGCCGCAGAGATGCGACGCGATACGAACCGCAGCGCTGGATCGAATGTAGGTCTTGCCATTCTGGATCAACACCATGCTGTTAATCGTGCCCTCCTCCAGTTGGTATTCGCGGAGCAATGATCTTCCTGTATCAGATTGGAGTGCTGCAAATCGGAAGTAATCCGCAGGATCGCGTTTAATAATGAAGTTCACTGAAGCACTGCACAGGTTGCAGATGCCGTCAAAAAGAACGATGCCATGATTCCGCGTGACGGTGGAATTAGCGTGTTTCACAAAAGTTCCCCGTCTATGTTAGGCGTGGATCACAGCGGAAATAATCGTGACTCAGGTTGCGACGAGGATTTTTCCCGCGGCAGCCGTACCCAGCGTAATCAGCTTGCCCTCTTTGAGACGAATCGAAATCGCATCCGCCAGAGTGTCGCGAGTTTCGATGGTAATGCGCGCGCCGGGCTTGAGTCCCTGTCGCTCAACAAACTTGAGGAATCGTTCATCCTGATCCACCACTCTGGCAATTCGGACGTGTTGGCCGGACTCGACATCCGCGAGGCGCAGGACGTCGCGATGCGTGACTTTGCCGTCGGCAGAGGGAATCGGGTCGCCATGCGGATCGAATGCCGGACGGCCAAGGTATTCATCAATTTTTTCCAGCAGCCGTTCGGAGATGGAATGTTCCAGTTCCTCCGCTTCATCATGGACTTCAGACCAGTCGAGATGCAGCACGGTGACGAGAAACAGCTCAACTAATCGGTGACGACGCAGGACATGGAGCGCGAGTTTCTCACCTTTCGTCGTCAGTCGTACCCCGCCCCGCGGCTGATAGGCGACGAGTCCCGCGTCGGACAACATCTTGATCATCGTTGTCGCAGTACCCGCGGTGACTCCGACTGCGGCAGCGAGCCTGCCCATGGGTACCAGTTTTCGCGGCGACGAGGCCTGATGCTCCAGGTAGATCTGCTTAACGTAGTTTTCAACGGTTATGCTGGGCATCGGCTTGGAAGACTCGCTTCTGTTTTTGCCTCTGAAACTCAAAAAGAGTTTAACCGATCAACACGGCCGGATCGTCAACGTAACCCAACCACACGGCGACAATAACAACGCATCCTGATTTCCAGATGGGCCGTTACTTGATTTGTATATTCCAATCTTGTATTTTGATTACTCAAAGTTAGTGGTTGCGATCCAGTGGATCATCTTCATGGACTCCGATAAACCATCCTCCGCCTCTCCCGCCGATGCCGCCCCGCTACCCGTGGACGAAGGCTGGCGGCGGAACCGTCACACACCAAGCCTCCCCGAAGTGCATCGCTCCGTGCTGGTCCCTCAAGGCGCCGGCTTCGGACGAAAACTGCTCGCATTTGCCGGCCCGGGTTTCATGGTGGCTGTCGGATACATGGACCCGGGCAACTGGGCGACCGATCTGGCTGGCGGGGCCAAGTTTGGCTACACGCTGCTCTGCGTCATTCTCATCTCCAATTTCATGGCGATTCTTCTCCAGCACCTTTGCGTGCGTCTGGGGGTCGCCACCGGCCGCGATCTGGCGCAGGCGTGCAGTGACCACTATCACCCGGTGGTGAGCTTCGTCCTGTGGGTGCTCTGCGAGCTGGCGATCTGTGCCTGCGATCTGGCGGAAGTGCTCGGAACCGCCATCGCGCTCAACCTCCTGTTTGGCATACCCATGACCGTGGGGGTCTGTCTGACCGCCTTGGACATCATGCTCATCCTGCTGCTTCAGCACAAAGGCTTCCGCTATCTCGAAGCTATGGTCATCTCGCTGATCAGCATCATCGGAGCCTGCTTCCTCCTCGAAATTATTTTCTCGCGTCCCGACCTGCCCTCCGTGCTGCGCGGCTTTGTGCCCAGCCGTGATGTTGTCGTCAACAAGGACATGCTCTACGTAGCCATCGGCATCCTCGGCGCGACCGTTATGCCGCATAATCTTTATCTGCACTCTTCGATCGTGCAGACACGAAAATACGAACAGACGGCCAGTGGAAAGCGCGAAGCCATCAAGTTCGCCACGATCGATTCGACCGTGGCGCTGATGTTCGCACTCTTCATCAATGCCGCGATCCTGATCGTTGCCGCCGCCACATTCCACGGCACCGAACATCAGAACGTCGCGGAGATTCAGGACGCATACCTGCTGTTGACCGACGTGCTCAATGTTCCCGTGGCCAGTGCCCTTTTCGCCGTCGCACTGCTGGCCTCCGGGCAGAACTCCACACTCACCGGCACGCTGGCTGGACAGATCGTGATGGAAGGATTTCTTCACATCCGTCTGCGGCCTTGGTTGCGCCGTCTCATTACTCGATTGCTGGCGATCGTACCCGCGCTGGTCGTCACTTGGCTCTACGGCCACAAAGGTACAAATACTCTGCTGGTCCTCAGCCAGGTGATCCTGAGCATGCAACTGCCTTTTGCGGTTATCCCGCTGGTGATGTTCACCGCGGAAAGAAAAAAGATGGGCGAGTTTACGGCACCGCGCTGGATCCTTGCGCTGGCGTGGATCACCGCAACCATCATCGTTACGCTTAACATCAAATATCTCATCGACTGGACCGTCAGCCTCCTGGCTGGCGGCGGGGGCTGAGCGGCATGTATAAAAAAATTCTTGTCGCGCTGGAAAATTCCAAAACCGACCGGCGTCTGCTCGCACACGTCGGAGAGTTGGCTGTGTTGCTCAAGTCCAGCCTGCTTCTGTTGCACGTCGCGGACGGCTTCGCAGCACGGAACTTCAAGCAACTCAAGCTCGCCGAGTCCGAGGAAATGAAAGAGGATCAACGATACCTCGATAAAACCGCGCAATCATTGACCAAGCATGGCCTGAAGGTCGAAACACGGCTTGAATTGGGCAATCCGCCGGAAGGCATCATCAAAGTCAGCAAAGAATGTCACTGCGATCTGATCGCAATGTGTTCACATGGCCATCGGCTTATCGGCGACCTGGTATTCGGCAGCACCATCGAGCCGGTGCGTCATCGCACCAAGATTCCTGTCTTGATCGTTCGCGGTTGATTCTTCTGTCAAGTAATGATTAAGCCCGTTCACGGTGCCGCAATGGGGTACAGGCTCCTTCTCAACCGGTCATGGCCGGTACGTGCGAATGCAGAAACCAGCGATCGAGCACAACGCTCCGGGTGAACCAACTGTTCGTCAGCAACTTCGACGCTAACGGGAGCATGATTGCCGACGGCAGAAACCCTGACGCGCTAGTAGCTTTGGGTTGACCAAATCGTGATCTGATTTTTTCCCGGTATGGATCAAGTGCCGCTGACGAATAATTTCCTCGTGCAGCAATGATCGTTTCTGCGGCCAGAAGCGCGGACTCGACCGCTGGCCGAATTCCTTCGCCGCTTTGGGGGTATGCCAAGCCAGCCGAGTCGCCGATGAGCAGTATCCCGTCATCCACAAGTGTGCGCTGGGTGTGGCCATAAAGGATGTAAGCGTGACCGTGGAACTTCCCGGCAGCCGGGGTGTCCTGAGGGATCCGGCCCTCCTCGATCATCCAGGCACGAAAATCCGCAACGTGTTCGCCGACGCGGACGCTGTCCTCGCGGCCTAGCCCGATGTTCAGATAGTCCCCTTTGCGGAAGCACCATGCGTAGCCGGCCAGATCGTTGCAGAAATAAAGCTCCGGCGATTCTGAATCGACTTTGCAATGGCGCTTCTGCCTCTCGCTCAATGGAAATTCGATCTCCTGGGCTGCCACGATCGGCTCTTTGACCTGACCGCCTAGCTGTCGAGCGATGGGACAGAAATGGCCGCCCGCACCGACGACCAGCCGGGCGCGGATTACGTCGTTGATGATCCACCATGAACCGTCGCGCGTAAGCGACTCGAACTTTTCACCCAGTCGCAGCCGCGCACCACAGCGTTTGAGCAGGTAATCATCGAACTCATACCGGCGGATGCCATAGCTTACGGGCGCGTCATAACACGTCTCAACCGCCTCGCCCCTAATCATGCCGGTGCGAAATCGTGTAATAGGCTGAAACACACGAGATGCGGCGTATTCGTTGATGTCCAGCTCAAGTTCCGCGACAACAGCGGGCGTGATCCATCCCGCACAGGTCTTGTCACGCGGAAAAACGCGCTTGTCGAGTACGATCACATCCAAGCCGGCGGCGAGGAGCTTTCGTGCACAGGTGGACCCACCCGGACCGCCACCGACAACAAGAACATCACATGATTCCATGATCACCTCGCGCGGTAGAGATGCTCGCGCGTCAGCGGTACATCGTTGCACCTCGTGCGGTTGAACGTGACCTGGAATAATTGCATCCATCCGGTGGAGAATGCCGCAAGCGATCCCGCGAGATACAGCCGCCACATGCGAACAAAGCGATCGTCGAACATCTGACGAACTTGATCCGCCGATCGCTCAAAACGTTCGAGCCAGTGTCGCAGTGTTAGAGCGTAATGCAGCCGCAAATTTTCAACGTCGAGAATTGAAAAAGCGTATGGCTCGAAGATCCGGGTCATTTCGGAAAGGGCCGGCGTATAGCCTCCAGGGAAGATTCTTTCGGCTATCCAGGCGTTCATCCGGATTGGTCGGTTGCGTCCGATCGAATGGATCAGCCCGCGGCCATCTGGTCCAAGACAACGGTCGATGACCGCGCCGAGTGCTTCATAATTTCCCGGCCCCACGTGCTCAAGCATGCCCACAGAGACGAAGGCGTCGTATTTCCCCGCAATATTGCGATAGTCATCCTCAACAAACTCGACGCGCGATTTCAGGTCAAGGGCTTTGGCGCGTTCTCTTGCGTACACGATCTGTTCATGTGAGATGTTGAAAGCGCGTACTTTGACGCCGTGATGTTGAGCCATGTACAGGGCGAGTGAACCCCAGCCGCAGCCAGCCTCCACGACGTTTTCGTTTTCTCGCAATCTTAATTTGCGGCAGGTGTGTTCGAGTTTTGCCTGTTGTGCCGCTTCAAGCGTTGTCGTTTCCGTCGGAAAGTAAGCGCAGGTATAGACCATCGCGTCATCCAGCCAGAGACGATAGAAGTCGTTGCCGATGTCGTAATGATGATGAATGTTGGTTTTCGCACGACGGAGTGAGGCGGCATGTGGTCGATACCGCCACGAGGTGAGGTGCTCGCGGAATGTCCCGTCTGAGGAGCTGCCTCGATAGGACAACTCAAGCAGCGCAACAAGGTCGCCATATACCTGAAGCCGTCCCTGGCTGTAAAGCTCACCAAACTGATATTCCGGATCGCTGGCGAGCTTCCACAAAGCAGCACGATCCGTAAGAACAATGCGGGCAATATGCGGGGCGGCGGCACCTTCTACCACTTCGCCGCTCCAAAGCTGAATGTTGATCGGCGGATCACCAAGCGAACGAAGCATGCGACGCGCCAGCCATCGCTCTACCGCCAAAGAATGGCCAGTTAGATTGGGTGCGCCGGTGAGAGGATAGCCACCCTGGTTATCAGGATTAAGATCGAATGCGCCACTTTTATTTTCGTTCACGCAAACCCCCTTGCGCGACGGCTGGACTTGAAATCCTGCGTAATTCGATGCTGTCATAATTGTATGAACGGTTCGGGGTAGAAGCGAGAGATAATGCAGCTTCTTCAATCCGCGATTATGACACTACAATCTTAACTGGCGACAAGATTCGGGGGCCTTGGTCGAAAGCTGTCTGCTTGATTCATATACGCAGCAAATATCACAAATACGATTGCCGTGACGCCACAAGAATGAGGAAGGCGTCTTAAATAACAGCCGTTGCCGCCCCGACTTGTGATAAAAGACGGATTGGCTGATGAAAACCTTGGATACCATCACGTTTTGGGATGATCTGGTCGAGTACATCGACGACCGGCGCGTGGTGCCCATCGTAGGCGGTGAGCTTTCCCGCGTGCTCTACAACGGAAAATCCGAGCTGGTGGAGCGGATCGTTGCAGAACGGCTGGCGCAGCGGTTGGGGGTGGCCG
Source organism: Phycisphaeraceae bacterium (assembly GCA_020851465.1). Classification (NCBI taxonomy): domain Bacteria; kingdom Pseudomonadati; phylum Planctomycetota; class Phycisphaerae; order Phycisphaerales; family Phycisphaeraceae; species Phycisphaeraceae bacterium. The sequence continues at coordinate 268,677 of JADZCR010000001.1, forward strand.
TACCGGGGGACTCCGAGACCGAACCGATCAATACCGTTGCGGTCGAATACCTTGTCAATGGTGGACGGCGGGAAGATCTTTACCCGCGCGTACGCAACATCATGCGCGATCTCGCCTTGCCCGTGCCCGACTCTCTGCGCAAGCTCGCAGGTATCCGTCAGTTCAATCTCTTTGTTACCACAACTTTTGATTCGCTCCTCGAACACGCGATTGACCTGGAACGATTCGGCGGCGCACAAAAAACGCTCTCTATCGGCTACTCCCCGAATGGCGCAGGTGATCTCCCTGCCAACGCTGGTACCGAAGATCGGCCAGTGGTGTTTCATCTCCTCGGCAAGGTTTCGTCGCTGCCCGATTACGTCGTAACCGACGAAGACACTCTTGAGTTTCTTTACGCGCTGCAATCGGAACGCGGTCGCCCCGAACGATTGTTCGACGCTCTGCGGTCCCACCACCTGCTGCTCATGGGCACAGGGTTTCCCGATTGGCTCGCACGGTTTTTTCTCCGGTTAGCCAAAGGCTCACGGCTTTCCGGACAGCGCGACTCGCTTGAGGTCGTCGCGGATAAACTCGCCTGCGCGGATCGTAACCTCATCCTGTTTCTCCAGAATTTCAGCTACCGCACTCGTATTTTTCAGGATGGCGGAGCGTCAGAATTCGTAGATCAACTCTGCAACCGGTTAAGCGGACGCAAGAGTGTCCCGCCTCCAGCCGCGGAAAATACCACTATCCACGCGCAGGCCGCCACCAAGCCGGCCTCCGACGCCGCGGATAACGACGAAATGCCGCCCGGCGCGGTTTTCCTTAGTTACGCCAGCGAAGACCGTCCCGTGGTCAAAGCCATTCACGATGCCCTCGATGCCGCGGATGTTGAGGTGTGGTTTGATCAGGGACAGCTCGCTGGTGGAGATGATTTCGACAAACTTATTCGTCGGCACATCAAAAACTGTTCCCTGTTTCTTCCCATCGTGTCGAAACAGACCGAGGCACGGCTGGAGGGCTACTTCCGACTCGAATGGCGTCTCGCGGCGGAGCGGGCGCTCCAGATCGCGGAGGGGGTGCCTTTCATTGTGCCTATCTGCATCGATAACACAGACGCCTATGCCGCTTCGGTCCCCGGAAAGTTTCGTGAAGTGCAATGGATAAAACTGGAGGGAGGCAGGCCCACCAACGATCTCTGTGAACGTGTGCGAGAGCTGGTACGCGAATACCACCGACGGAAGCGGGGTGGCGCATGACCGCAAGCGCTCTCAACACCGACAACCTGAGCGTTGATCGGCAGAATCCGTGGCCGGGGCTGGAGGCATTCTCCGAGGATTACCGGGATTATTTCTTCGGTCGCTCTCACGAAACCAGTGAGATTCAGCGGCTGGTCACGCGCGAGACACTGACCGTACTCTTTGGTCAATCGGGACTGGGTAAAACCTCCTTGCTGCAGGCCGGTCTCTTTCCACTGCTGCGTGAACAAGACTACCTTCCCATTTATATCCGCCTCGACCATGGTGACACCCCGCCGACCCTGATCGAACAGGTAAAGCTCGCGATTACCAAAGCGGCTCGTGAATCCGGCACCGATGCGCCGTCGGCTACAGCCGAGATCACGCTCTGGCAGTACTTTCAGGATCGCTCTGTCGAGTTCTGGAGCAAGCGCAATCGCTTGCTGACGCCGGTGTTGGTTTTCGATCAGTTCGAGGAGATCTTTACTCTTGGAGCGCGCAATGACTCCACACGCGCTCGCGGACAATCGTTTCTCCGAGAGCTGGCGGACCTTGTCGAAAATCGTCCGTCGGAGTCAGTGCGCCGCCAGATTGAAGAAGGAAAACTGGACGCGGGAAAATATCTCTTTGACGAGCCTTGCGTCAAGGTCATTCTGAGTCTTCGTGAGGATTTCCTGGCGAATCTCGAAGGACTCAGGCCGTTGATGCGGAGCATCAACCAAAATCGCATGCGGCTGCTGCCGATGACGATTCGACAAGGCCTTGAAGTTATCCAGCGAGCTGGAGGGAATCTAGTTGAGCCGGAGGTTGCGCAGCAGATTGTAAATTTCGTCGCGGGGCGTGCTGGGGCACCGAATGTCGAAAAAGAAGAAGCCGACGACGAAATGCTCGAACAGCATGCCGTGCAGCCGGCACTGTTGAGCCTTTTCTGCCGAGAACTGAACAACCGGCGGCTGGCGCGAGGCCAATCACGCATCACCGCCGACCTGTTGGCGGACTCGCGCGATGAAATCATCGCCGCGTTTTACGAACGGGCCATGAGCCAGGTGTCTGAGGCCACGAGAGTCTTTGTCGAAGATCATCTGCTCACCCGCTCCGGGTTTCGTGACAACATCGCACTCGAAAGCGCGCTCGATGAGCCTGGCGTGACGCGCGATGCGCTTGATGCCCTGGTTCGCCAGCGGCTGCTGCGTGTTGAGGAGAGGTTGGGGGTCCAGCGGATCGAATTAACGCACGACGTGCTCGTGGCTCCCGTCCGTGCCAGCCGTCTGCGCCGCCAACAGCGTGAAGAACTCGCACGTGCCAAAGCAAGGGAGGCGGAGTCATCACACCGGCTCGCCAAGGCACGAAAACGCACGATCCGTTATGTGGCGCTGACGGGCCTTTCTTTAATCATCCTCGTATGTTTCACGCTGGTGCCGTGGCTCTTTGAAAGCAACCGGAAGATCAAAAAACAGAACGAGCAGATCAAAACAGAGATCAAGCGCGCCGAGCAGGAGGAGGCTGCCGCCAAGAAAGCCCGTCAAATTGCAGAGGAGAAGACCCAGGAAGCAAGGGTTAATCTCGCCAAGTATTACCGCCGCGTGCTCGAAGAGATGATAGGAGCTTCGCCCGCTCAACCCGCAGCCGCAGGTCAGATTCTCGCACAAGCAGTTCTCAATAGTAATTTTTCCGCGCCGGAGGCGGTCCGCCGCCTTGTACGCACCCCGCCGATGCGGATTGAAAGAATGGTTGAGCTTCCGGGTGTTGTACGACATCTCTGCGGCAGTCGTGACGGCCGCTGGCTCGCCGCGGTGGACGAAAACAAAAAGCTCTGGCTCATTGACTGGTTTTCCGGTGCGCCTCAAGCCTGGCCCAACCCCGCGGCTCAAGCAGTCGTGCAGTCCGTAGCTTTTTCTCCCAACGACGACCTGCTCTATATCCGACTCGAGGACGACACCCTGGTACGGTGGGATTACAAACGCAATGCTGAACGCGGACGACGATTGCTCCTTTCATTACCCGGCGGTGAAACGTCCGGTCGTGTCGAACATGCCGCCGTGGTGAACGATGTCTCGAACGAATCCTTGCCGATTGCTGTTTCGTTTGACGGAAGCACTGTGGCAGCGGCGCGAGCTGATGGGGGCGTTGTCGCCCTTTTCTTCGCCGGTCGCGAAGAACCTACGCGACTCGATATGTTTCTCCCTCGCGGGGGGACATCGCATGAAAAACGATCCGATGATCGATCGGACCAGGACAATGTCGCATTAGACGACACTCGCGATCACGCCTCTACACAAATCCGAGTGACTCCGACGCTGGGCTTTGTGGGTGTCGGACGGCGGATTGTTCTCTCTTCGCCGCTTGGCCCGATGGTGTGGGATCCGCCGACGCCGCCGGTCGGCTCCTCAGGCGGGGTAAGCGCGGGAATCAGCCGGCCGTGGCTGATCAAGGGACTGGCTCCGGGCGCCACCATCATGGACACCTCTGCTACGAGTCTCCTCGTGCAGCAACTTGACGGTTGTGTGGAAGTCTCCGCAACGGACCTGCGCAATCCGGACTATTCCGTTGCTCTCAACACACATCCGCCGATCGGTTCCCGTCGGATCGTCGGACCTTTCGTCAATGATTCACTCACCGCCAAGGGTAATCGCGTAGAAGTTGCCCGCAGCGGCAGTGTAAACCAAATTATTCTGACGCCCGGACCTGTGACCGCCATGCGATGGCGCGCCGACGGTCGCGGAGTCGCGATAGCCACGGCGGATGTTTCTGGTGCCAGACCGGGTGCAGGTGTCATTCGGTTATTCGTCGCAGATGAGGATCTACCGATCAATCCGGGGATGGATTGGGGGCAACCGATTGGATCAGATGCTGCTGGTCAGATCATCACACTCCGCCCCGGCCCCAGCGTGGTGGTGTATGACGCAGCACGTCGCTTTGCCAATCAGGCATATCGAGTTTCCGGAAGTGGTTTGATCGTTGCGGCTGGCATTCATGGAGACGAGGTGCTGATTGCGCGGGCGGACAACGCTTCGGTAAGCGTCGGTCCATTGCCCTGGAAGCAACCGCGCTTTGTCATTCCGGGCACCGGCCGGATGGACGCCGTCTTCAATGCCAAGGGCAATATGGTCGCCATCGCCAATGAAGGCAGGATTACCATTTATGAAACCACAGCAGGGCTATCAATGGCGGCGATCAAGCCGCCAGCATCAGCACCAGCTCCCGAAGGCTATGAATCGCGAAATCCCAATCTGTCTCGGGCGGAGTCCATAGCGTGGGCCGGTTCCATCATGGCATTTAATCCGGAAGGGACCTTGATCGCGTGGGCCTCGCCCACATCCACGGAGGGCGTGATCGCGGATACGACATCGGGAAGGATTCTGACTTCCTTCTTCACCCGTTCGCCTGCTCGTGCGATGGGGTTTGGGCCGCGAAACGAATCGCTGCTCATCACAACCAATCAGGGCCTTACCGTTGTAGATGTTGCATCAGGTCGAACGGTCCTCACGGATTTGTCCCGTGATCCGCAAGCGATATATCAGGCCGCCGACGCACTCGTGCTCATTCCCAACGCAGAAAATCCATCGCATCTCTGGGAGTTACTTCCCGACCGCCCCGCCTGGCAGCAACTCGACAAAGACCCTCGCGGCTTTTTTGAAATGCTGCAGCGCGACAGCGGAGTCCAATTACAGGGAGAGGGTGACAATGTGGTCGCCCTGTCTGACGAAGCGCAGGAAAAGCTGTTGAAAACCGCCGTTGTTTCCGCCATCGATCCCGATGTCGCGCAGATGCTTCGGCTGCACGCGGAAACGGTCGCTGCGTTTGAAGCCCTTGAAGCAAATCCCCCCGCTGAAATCAGCACCCTGCCGCAACAGGCTCGGGATATCGTCAAAAACTTCATGGCATTTTCAAATGCCCATCCGATGCTCACTACGCCCCTGCTGGACCTTTATCGCCGTCGATGGGATCTGTTCTCCATCGCCAAACCCACGGTTTCAACTGCTCAATTCGTGGCCTGGCGCGATGCCGTCGCCAGCGCGGCCCCTGTGCAGCGGGTAGCCCTGCTGGAAAACGCTCTTGCCTCGTTTGTATTGAGCGAGGACGACAGAGCAGACCTCGCCTCTCAACTGGGCCTCGGACTCTTGACCTGGCCCAACGCCAGTGAAGCTGTTCTCACCCGTGGCGTTGAAGTGTTGAGATTGGCACGAAATCTCGGGTATCAAAATTTTTATGCGATGGAAGCTGTGCCGGCAGCAGTCAAAAAGCGGCCCGACTACCTCGCGCTGTTCACGGCTGACTATCTGGAAAATAAATCACGGCCGCTTTGGGACAACCCCAAACCCGGCGAGGAAGACCTGCCCGGTGCGCTGGAACTCCTGAATCTTGCCGTCAATAACGAGCCGACAAATTACGTCGCGTGGCTGCATCGCGGCATCGTGCTGCGGCGCATGCAGCGCTATAAAGAATCGATTCAGAGTTACAACGAGGCTGCGACCTGTCCGGGCATCGACGCCACGGAGCGTGCCCGCGCTTATGCAAATATGGGAATCGCTTACAAAGTTCAAGGCCTGCCGTTCTACGACAAAGCACTGCAGAGTTTTGATAAAGCCATCGCCATTGCGCCGGATTTTGAATTCACCTATCAGGTGCGCTACGACCTTTTTGTGGCTATGGGCGAGTACGGCAAGGCGGCGGAAGACATCAAAAAGCGGATCGAACTCAAAGCTCCCGACGAGGCAAGCCTTCGCTTCACCCGCGCAAAGATGCTCTATCTGGCTCGAACACCCGACGACGCCGACGCGGAAATGGATCGCGCCATGTCGCTGGTTGGTCGAGATACCTACACCGCATGGGCACGTAAAGCCCGAACGCTGCGTGAAACATTTCTCGTCAATTATCGACCCGCAGCAGCCGAAGCCTACGACAAAGCGATCAGTCTGTTTCCTGCCCCGACAACTGACGCCCAAAGGCAAGCCTTGGCATTACTCTTGGCGGAGCGCGGCTCGGTCAGACGAACATTGCTGCGCTTTTCAGATGCCGAGGCTGATTTCAAACAAGCACTCGGTCTTGATCCTAAATCCCATTGGGCCATGGCTGAACTGGGCGGCATTCTTTACGACTTTGCTGCGTTTTCAGAAGCCGCGGCCCAACTGAAATCCGCGGTCGCCGGCCCCGGAGCCAATGATGATTGGGCGTGGAATCGGCTTGCCCGCGCCACAGAGAAATTAGGAAAAGCAGCCACCGCGACTGAATATTTTCTGCGTGCAACAGAACTGCATGCCGGCTGGCTACTCGATCTGGCGAGTCATTACCGTCGGATGGGTGATGCAGAAGCCGCGGAACGCACACTCAACGAAGCAATGAAATATCCTCGCTGGCGTGCCCTAGCCCTGATCATGTTGGGGCAGATGCCGCAACGAACGGACCCGCGCACGCCCGAAACTTTGTTTGCCGAAGCCGAAAAAGCAGCGGCCGCAGAAAACTCCCGCGCTAATCGCGCCCTGGCAAGAGCGCTTCTTGGCCGTTTCGATGAGGCCGAAGCCGATTTACTTTCCGTGGAAAAAAAATATCCGGGAGATTATTCCCTACTGTTTACCCGGGCGTTGGTGGAGTCAATTCGAGCGGGTGCAGCTAGTCCGCAGACACGCCCTCGGTTAATAGCGGTCGCGCTTGTGCGTCTGGCGCGGGCGGTGGAAGTTTTCAGCGCGGACTCGTTAGCTCTTGTCTCGAGTCTTGAGCTTAAACCCCTTGCTGACGATGCGGAATTCAAACTGCTGGTCCGGGCGACCTTAACACCCTATGCCAAAGGTGAGCGACTGATCCTGCTGGCTCGCTTCCATGCGTTGCTGGCTGCGCGTCTTTCTAAACTTGGAGGACTGGAAGCGGACACCGCAACAGAAATCACCCGTGCCGTTAACTGCCTGCGCGACGCACAGCAAATGGGCTATCCCAATACGGATCAAGTCCTGGCCGAAGACGCCTTCGAAATCGTGCGCCATCCGCCAAATCCCCCGCAGCCGACTACCGCCCCCGCAACGATGCCTGCTGCGACCTCACCCGCTACGCATCGCGCGGAGTAACGTGTTTCTGCTGGCTTTTCCCTGGATCTATTCCAAAGGCCTTGAGTGATCCCTTGGCGAGATAAACGCGCTCCAGCGTGAGCAGGTGCAGCGTCGCAGGAATCCATCCGAAAAGGCAGACAACCACGTCCAGCACGATCTGCACCACGGATGTACGGATCAAAAATCGCCTCATCACTCTGGTTGCGGTAAACGTCAGAATCAAAAACACAAGAAAGCACACAAGCGCAATCTGGAGTCCAAGCGTAAGCGTTTGAGAGGTCGGCATGTATCGCCCCGACCAGACAGCCGCGACCAGCATTGCGCCAAGAACAATCATCGTGACAATCAATGCGATGCGCAATGGTAGTGACAGCGCGACCGCTCGCAGCCCCCGCCGGGAGCCAACCTTCAGAAATTGTTCGAGTCTCCGCAGCCGTTTCGGGTCGTCAAACACTTCCGCCACGCGAAGAAACGGCCAGTCTTCCTGCCTGGTATCGCTTTCGCCCGGCGACGGAGAGTAATACCGCGCCGTCATTTGATATCCGCAATACATCAGCGTGTAGGCTTCAATGTCAGCAAATGAGTCAAGATCAGTCCGCAGGAGCGGCAGCAACCGCTGAACGCTCGCGGGTAGTCCGCTATCCGATTCGCCTGCGGGAATACTTGCTTGTTGTGGTGGCGCCTCCTTGGAGCCTTTATGAGCAATACTCGGCGATTCGATTCCGCGCTTAAGGTGAACAAACATCAGCCGTCGTTGCGCAGACGCTCTCTGCCGTGAAATGATTTCGCGGAACTGTGCAATACGCACCCGATTGAGCAGGATATGTGTAACCCGACCGAGCAGGCCCAGCGGATCCGTTCGGGGAATCGGCACATCCGCCAACTGTGAGCCCGCATCGCTGACGAGCAATCCGGTGCAATCCTGTTCAATGAGGCTGGCGGTGCCCTGATTATCGTGGACGCCGCCATCTACGAGGGTGACCGCTGTATCAGGATACAGCCCCATAAGTAAGACTGGCGGGAAAATACCGGGCACACACGCCGAAGCGGCAACCGCTTTGCCCAGACGTACCCGCCGATGACGCTGAGGGGCGTCGGCATAAAGCATCGGCTGGAGCCTCGCGTTGCTCTCCACCATTCGCACAAAGTGCGTACTCGCCTCGCCCATTGATGTGGGAGTGAATTGCCAGTTGTGGCCGGTGTTGATGCTTGTCGAGTTGAGGATCAGCGTCGGCACCTTGGCGCGACGTCGCCAGTTCTGATCGTCCGGATGAAATTCCTTTTCTCCCGCGGGTTTAATGGTCAACTCGTTGAGCCATCGAGGGCCGTTATCGCAGCCGTCGCGCACACGGCTGTAGATTTCACTTTCAATCAATTCACCAATGTGATCCGCAAGGGTGTACGCGGGTTTTACAAGCACCTTGAGGTTGATCCATAGCGAAGCCAAGGCACGCGTGCGTACGTTGCGTTGGACTCCGGCAAGAAAGTCTTCGTGTAATCGATGAACAATATCGATGTAGTCCTGTCGCGTGATCTCGTGATCACTTTTAGTCTGAAGCAAGTGTCGGATTTCAAGATAAAGCTGGGCACCGAGAATCGAGCCGCCTGAGACGCACGAGAGCACCTCGATGGAGCGCAGCGCATCCAGCTCCGCCAGGCGGGCGAGGACTCCAATATGAAAAAGAGAGGCGCGGAATCCCCCGCCGGAGAGTGCAAGTCCCGTCTTGCCCCGGAGCGTTGAACGGAGTGCTTCGACCTGATCAGGCAGATAATCCGCAAGAAATCGCCACTCCGGCGTCGCGCTGATCGCCTGTTCGGTTTGGTCGGACGCTCGAAGCAACGCCAGTGACGCCAATTGCGATAGCGTTGATTCGCGCTGCCACTCCGTGGCGTCGAGCTGATCCGCCAACCCCAGCCATCGACCTGCTGCGTCAAAATCACCAAGCCCAAAATAGGCTTCCACAAGTGTCGCCACTGTCCACCATTGCTTTCGCAGTTGTTCGCCGCCCGGTTCGTTTATCCGCTGCGTCAGGGTTTCGACAACTTGCTGCCGCAGCTTTCGTGATTCCTTGCGACGCAGATGCGAAGGATCGGGGATCAATCCGCGCTGGTATGAACTGCTTTCAATCTGCGACAAAACATCGAGGACAAAAGCCGCATTGATGGCGGTATAGCCAAGATCCCGGGCAATGCCCTCCCGCGCGCCTCGCAAATAAAGCGCAGCGGCGGCCTCGAGGTCCTGCTTGCGGCCGGTCAGAAACCACTTGCGCTTGTAAATGCCGCCCGCGACTCCGAGCGTCTCCTGATCGCGTGTGGTGGCTATGTCGGGGATCAGGTCCAGCGCTTCGTCATACCGTTCGTTGATTGGACGGTGTTTATCTTTTGCCGTGTAAAGAGCGGCGGCGGCAGCCATTTTGACCCGCATCGTTTCCGGCAACCCCTGCAGACGCGCTGCGCCATCCAGTAATGCTCTGGCGCGATCGAATTGCTGCTGCTGCGCCAAGGCGCGAGCCTCTTTGAGCAGCGATGCCGCCGCCAGCGAAGGGTCGCAGTTATCCTGCACCGTACTCATAGCTGCCCCGAAGTGAGGCCTTCAGAATAGCACGATAAGGAAAGGCTCTGTTAAACTCGACGCATGGCAAAGCCGGAAGATCAAACCGGACCCCTGCCGCTGGTGATCGGGGTGACGGGTCACCGCGATCTGGTTGAAACCGATCACGCCTCTCTTGTTACCGCTGTCGAAAAAGCCTTTACCGACTTGCGTCGCGCCTTGCCCCGCTGTCCGCTGGTTGTGCTATCCGCCTTGGCGGAGGGTGCCGATCGGCTCGTAGCCGAGGTGGCACTCAAACAGGGGGCTTTGCTCGTCGCCGTGCTTCCCATGCCACAGGCCGAGTACGAAAAAGATTTTACAACCTCGAAATCGATCGAAGATTTTCGTCGGCTGCTGGTCGCTTCGACCTCGGTAATCACGGTTGACGGCCACGGCCTGGTCCCCGGTGAGCCGCGCAGCGCCAGCTATGCGCGTGTCGGCGTGTACCTGGCCCGCTACTGTCAGGTGCTGTTGGCGCTCTGGGACGGCGATCCCACGGAAACGCAGGGCGGCACGTCACAGGTCGTTCGCTTCAAGCTTCGTGGTGCGCCGCCCTTGTCCAACCTGCTTGACCAGTCGCTCGACGTGCCCGAAACCGGTCCGGTATATCACATCGTCACTCCGCGCGTTCGAGGTTCGGAGATACGAGGCAAGCCGTTTGAGCTTATCAAGCTGTTTCCGCCCACACCGGCCGGCCAGCCCGAATCCTCCACAGATCTGAGCAATGGCTTCGACCTCATCGCACGATTCAACCGTGATGCGATCAAGCACGGCATCGATGCCGGCCTGGACGCCACTCCGTTTTCTCCAATCCCCGACACGTTGCCGCCGGACACCCAGGCAAGACTTCATAACATCGACGCCTATCACTCGCTCGCGGGTGGTCTCTCCACGCGATTTCAACGCCGCACACGAGTGGCGTTGCGCGGCGTGGCTATCCTGAGCCTGCTCGCGTTGGCGGCCCATCAATTTCATATCCGCGGATGGACCCCGCATAACTTCTGGCTGGGCACCTTTATCGCCTGCCTCGCCGTCGCCTATGGATGGTATTGGTTCACGATCAAGCAGCGAAATTATCAGAATCTCTATCAGGACTACCGCGCACTGGCCGAGGCGATGCGTGTGCAATATTTCTGGCTCCTCGCAGGAATTCAGGACAGCGTCCGCGACCATTACCTCCGCAAGCATCGCGGTGAAATGCGCTGGATCAGAGCTGCCATCTCCAACTGGTCCCTCGGCGCGTCAACAGCCGTCACGTCGATGACAGGTCGATCCAAAGCTCTTGAGCTCGTACTCACCCATTGGGTGCGTCATCAGTTGGACTATTACACAAGCCGCATCGTGCCGCAGGAGCGACAACATCACGCGCTTGAGTCCTGGACGAGATCGCTGATCATCGTCAGCGTGCTTAGCTTTATCACGATTACCGCCTTTGGTGTCACGGGTCACGTCAACGAGAAGCCGCCGTATCTGAACCCCTGGGGAGCAGCCGTTGTTCTGGCCTTGACTATCCTGGGATGCGGCTACGCCATTTTGCGCAGCCGAAATATCAGCCATACCCCCTCTCCGCCCGGTGCCTCCGCGGGGCGTGGTTCCGTCACACCGTGGCCGCTGGCATTTGCGATGACCGGCTATGCGGCGCTGACGGCTCTGGCGCTCTACCTTGCCTGGACCGCAACCGACGCACACGTACCGGATCGAATCAGCGACGCCCTGGCGGTCGCGGGCATCCTCGCTGCGGTGACGGCTACCATCGTCCACTTTTACGCGGAACGACTTGGTTTTGGTGACCACTTGCGGCTGTACACACGGATGCGCGACAGCTACGCCCGTGCCGACATGCTGCTCACGGAAATGATCGCTCAAGGCCGCGAACAGGAAGCGAGATCCGTGCTTCTGGAACTTGGTAAAGAGGCCTTGGCGGAGAATGCAGACTGGCTCCTGCTCCACCGAGGTCGTCCGGTTAACATCCCGCATTGACCCAAAAGCTTCCGGGAAAGAATCAGCCCAAGAGCGTTGGAACCCGGCAGCTTCGTACTGCGTCCAAGGTCTCAACGGGTCACGCCGGCATATTCCGCCAGGTTTCCCCTGTGTCTTTTCACGATCGGAGCACCCATGCTTCACTCCTTTTTCCGGATCTGGCTTCCCACTTTGTTGCTCATTGTTGCAACCGCCGCTCTTATTGTTCAGGCTCAACCTGAACCCGCAGCCATGACGCCGGAGTCGTTACGAAAGAAGGCGACGAAAGCAATGAACGACGGCAACTGCAACATTGCCTACGAGACTTATCGCAAGCTGGTGCTCGATCCCGCGGCCGATCCCGCTCGTGTCAGCGCGGACCTGAATGAGTCGGTACAGGCCCTGCGAAACCTGGGGCGGCCAAACGAAGTGGATGCGTATGTCGAAGATGCCGTCGCGCTGCACAAGGGCAACTGGCGTTTGTTGGTGCAGGCCGCAACCATCTATCTCTACAGCGAGCACCAGGGCTTCATCGTGGCGGGGAAATTCGAGCGCGGACCGCACCGCGGAGGAGTCGGCGGCAGGCGCGTCTGGTCCGATGAACGAGATCGCGTGCGCGCTCTACAACTCATGCAGCAGGCTATGCCGCTGGTTCTAAAAGACGGCGACAAGGCGGAAGCGGCGCAGTTTCATCTCAGTCTTGCACAGTTCGTTCTTGGTCAGCGCGGCGATTCCGACGCGTGGCGGTTGCAATACCTGACCGACCTGACAAAGCTGCCCGACTACGACGAGAACTATCCATACCACTATTACAACGGCAATTCCAAAGGCGCACCGGTTAACGCTGACGGCTCTCCGGTTCTGCATCACATTCCCAAAAGCTGGAACAACGCACAGTCTGATGGTGAGCGGTGGCGCTGGTGCCTGATGCAGGCAATGGAGCTGGACGTCACGCGCAAATATGAAGTGCAGTTCAACTACGCTAATTTTCTTCATCAGCAATTCGGCGTCCAGACCATGACCTATGCCTATTCAGGCATGCGCGGCTTTGGCCGTGACGACGAAGACGATGACACAAGAAAAAACGAGTCAGGAGTTTACGAGGTCAAAACTCTCGACGAGAGCGAAACCATCGCCCGGCTGGCAAACGGCATCAAACGGTTCAAGCTCGCTGACGAGTTCAACCCCATCCACGTACTCCGTGAATTGTTGTCGTCAAAAGACGTCAACTATGCGTGGCGTGCTGCTGAAATGCTTGCTCAGATTTTTGAAGATCGCCAGCAGTACGACAAAGCCGCCGACCTCTGGCGGCAACTCGTCGCCAATTACGGGAACAACGACCAGAAAGCGAACTGGCAGCGCCGGCTCGATCAAATCGTCAAGAATTGGGGCCAGTTCGAGCCTATCGGCACACAAGCTGCGAATGAAGCGGCAAAGGTCGGCTTTCGTTTCCGTAACGGCGACCATGTTTCCTTTGAAGCGTTCCAGATCGACGTCAAAACGCTCCTCAACGACCTGAAAGACTACATCCGAAACAAGCCGAAAGAGGTCGATTGGAATCGGTTTGATGTTAATAATCTCGGCTACAACCTCCTTGAGCGCGACCAGAAATACGTTGGCGAGAAGGTCGACGCCTGGGAGCAGGATCTCAAGCCGCGTGCCGGACATTTCGATCGACTGATTGAGATCGAGACGCCGTTGAAAAAGGCAGGGGCGTATCTGGTCACGGCCAAAATGAAGGATGGCAACGTCAGCCGGATCGTCTTATGGATCGCTGACACCGCCCTGATTAAAAAGCCGCTGGACGGCGGGATGTTCTACTTCGCCGCCGATGCGGTTTCGGGTAAACCCATCGCCAAAGCGAACCTCGAATTCTTCGGCTACCGCACGCGATGGGTGCCCAATGACGCCAAAGATCGGGGTGGCGGGCACTATGTCATTGATACGCAGAATTTTGCCGAGTTCACGGATGCCGACGGTCAATTTCTCAGCAAGCTGCCCAACGACAACGACCGCAACTCCTACCAGTGGCTGATTACCGCGACAACACCCGAAGGTCGGCTCGCATATCTGGGCTTCACCAACATTTGGGCGGGGCGGTATTACGACTATCAATACAACCAAACCAAGACGTTTGTCATCACCGATCGGCCGGTCTATCGCCCCGACCAGACGGTGAAGTTCAAAGCCTGGATTAATCACGCCCAGTATGACCAGAAGAACAAGTCCGCCTTCGCCGGCCAGAAATTCGCCGTTGAAATTTATGATCCTCGTCACGAAAAAGTCTGGGCCGGAACCCTCACCGCAGATGAGTATGGCGGCGTGGATGGCGAACTATCGCTTCCGAAAGACGCGGCGCTCGGCGTGTATCAGATTCTGTTTATCAATCACGGCGGAGTCGGCACCTTCCGTGTCGAGGAATACAAGAAGCCGGAGTTCGAAGTCAGCGTCGAAGCGCCGACGGAGCCGGTCATGCTTGGCGACAAGGTGACCGCCACGATCAAGGCCAACTACCTCTTCGGCGCGCCGGTTACCGAAGGCAAGGTGAAGTACAAAGTTCTCCGCACTGGGTTTGAAAGCACGTGGTACCCGCTCGCTTCGTGGGACTGGTTCTATGAGCCGGGCTACTGGTGGTTTGCCTGTGACTATCCGTGGTATCCCGGCTGGGGGTATTGGGGTTGCAAGCGGCCGTGGTTCCCCTGGTGGGGTTGGCGTCCCCCTCAACAGCCGGAGTTGGTCGCCGAAGCCGAGGCGCCATTAACCGCCGACGGCACGGTGAAGGTTGAGATCGATACCGCGCTGGCCAAAGCCATCCACGCCGACGAGGATCACCGCTACGAGATTACTGCTGAGGTCACAGACGCATCGCGCCGCGTGATTGCCGGCAAGGGAACGGTGCTGGTCTCACGTAAACCTTTCAAGGTTTATGCCTGGGTAACCCGCGGCTATTACCGAACCGGTGACGTGGTGGAGGCGTCCTTCTCCGCGCAGACACTCGACAACAAGCCGGTCAAGGGCACAGGGGTGCTGCACCTCTACAGCGTGACTTACGGCAAAGACATGAAGCCGGTCGAAAAGGAAGTCCAGCGCTGGGAGCTGCCTACCGATGAGTCCGGACATGCTGCTGTCAAAATCAAAGCTGCGGCCGGCGGACAGTACCGCCTCAGCTATAAGGTCACCGATGCTGCGAAACACGAGATTGAAGGCGGGTACGTCTTCACCGTGGTCGGCGGAGATTTTGGAGATGGCGCCCAGTTTCGGTTCAACGATCTTGAGTTGATTACCGACAAGCGCGAGTATGCGCCGGGCGAGAAAGTCCAACTCCAGATCAATACCAATCACGCAGACTCGACCGTGCTGCTTTTTGTCCGCGCTTCCAATTCGACATACCTCGCGCCGAAGCTGATCGCGCTCAAAGGCAAGAGTGCGCAGGAGGCGATCGAGATTGTGCAAAAGGATATGCCTAACTTTTTTATCGAAGCTCTGACCATCTCAGATGGCAAAGTCTATTCCGAGGTGCGCGAGATCGTCGTGCCTCCTGCCAGCCGGGTGTTAAACGTGGAAATCACCCCGTCGGCACAACGATACAAGCCCGGCGAAAAGGCAAAGATCAAGATCAAACTCACTGGTCCGGACGGCAAACCATTCATCGGCAGCACCGCACTGACAATCTATGACAAGGCGGTCGAATACATCAGCGGCGGGTCAAATGTGCCGGAAATCAAGGCGTTTTTCTGGAAATGGCGACGTTCACACAGCGTTTCCACGGAGAGCAGTCTCAACAAGATGGGAGACAACCTCGTCAACCGCGGCGAGGTTGCAATGAATGCGCTGGGGGTGTTTGGCCAGATGGTGGCTTCGCTTGAGGAGCGTCAAGAAGGCGCCCAGGTGGCACCGCTCGCAAGACTACGCCGCGGCAAGGGTGGCGTCGCGATGGCTGATGCTGCCGAACCCATGAATGCCATGAAGGCCAGCCGTGAAATGCCTATGGCCTCCGCCGCACCAGCAGAGAACGAGAAAGATGCACTTGGAGCAGTCAATCTGGGTGATGACGACTCCAGTGCCGCAGTAGTAGTACAGCCCACCGTCCGGTCCAACTTCGCAGACACCGCGCTCTGGGTGGCGAGCCTCACCACCAACGATGCCGGCGAAGGCGAGGTGGAGCTGACCATGCCCGAAAATCTGACAACATGGAAAACCCGAGTCTGGGCGATGGGACCGGGCACACAGGTCGGCCAAGGTGAAACGGAGGTCATCACCAGCAAAAACCTGATCGTCCGCCTTCAGGCCCCGCGCTTCTTCGTTGAGAAGGACGAAGTCGTGCTCTCCGCCAACGTACACAACTATCTCAAGGACAAGAAGCGCGTCAAAGTTGTGCTGGAGGTCGATCAGACGGGCGGCGGGAGGATCGCGCCTAAAGACATAGCGATCCATCGCATGGACCCGGATCATTGGTCGCTGCCGGAAATCGTGGACGTCCCCGCCAACGGCGAGGCCCGAGTGGATTGGCGCGTGAAAGTCGAACACGAGGGGCAGATTCTCGTCCGCATGAAAGCCCTCACCGACGAAGAATCCGACGCCATGGAAATGAAGTTTCCCGTCTATGTCCACGGCATGCTCAAGATGGACTCTTTCTCAGGCGTGATCCGGCCCGACAAGGACTCCGCCTCCGTAACGATGAAGGTGCCTACGGAACGACGCCCCGAGCAAAGCCGCATCGAGGTCCGTTACTCCCCGACCCTCGCCGGGGCCATGGTCGACGCGCTGCCTTATCTCGTTGATTTCCCCTATGGCTGCACCGAGCAGACGCTCAACCGTTTCCTCCCCACCGTCATCACGCAGCAAACGCTGATGAAAATGGGGCTGGATCTCAAAGATATTCAGAAGAAGCGAACCAACCTCAACGCACAGGAGATCGGCGACGATCAGGCTCGCGCCAACGACTGGAAACGGGTCAAACAGGCGCGACATGGTGACGACGATAACCCCGTCTTTGACTCCGATCGGGTCAACGAAATGGTCAAAGCCGGCGTCAATCGCCTGACTTCCATGCAATGCTCCGACGGCGGTTGGGGATGGTTCAGCGGCTGGGGCGAGCAAAGCTACCCGCACACGACAGCGCTGGTCGTCCATGGCTTCCAGGTTGCCCGCGCTAATGATGTCGCCATCGTGCCGGGTGTGTATGAGCGCGGCTTCGAATGGCTTAAACGCTACCAATCCGAGCAGGTCCGCCTGCTCAAAAACGCTGCAAACAAAGAGCTGCATCGCAACGATTACAAGGATTCCGCCGACAACCTCGACGCCTTCGTTTACATGGTGCTCGTCGATGGTGGAACCAATGACAAGGACATGCAGGACTTCCTCTACCGCGATCGCAACAACCTTGCGGTGTACGCCAAGGCCATGCTTGGCCTGGCGCTGAACACGCTCAAGGTCAATGATCGCCGCGACATGATTATCCAGAACATTGAACAGTTCCTCGTTCAGGACGATGAAAACCAAACCGCCTATCTCAAGCTGCCCGAAAACAACTGGTGGTGGTGCTGGTACGGCAGCGAGAACGAGGCACAGGCCTATTACCTCAAGCTGCTCGCCGCGAGTGATCCAAAGAGCGAAAAGTCATCGCGGCTCGTGAAGTACCTCATCAACAATCGCCGACACGCTACCTACTGGAACAGCACGCGCGATACTGCGATCGTCGTCGAAGCCTTTGCCGATTACATCAAGGCTTCCGGTGAGGATCAGCCGGATATGACGGTCGAGCTGTGGCTCGACGGGAAAAAGCAGAAAGAAGTCACGATCAACAAGGAAAACATCTTCTCCTTCGACAATAAACTCGTACTCGAAGGCAAAGATGTAACCGCTGGTGAACACAAGCTGGAGTTGCGGCGTCGCGGCAAAGGCTCGGTTTACTTTAATGCCTACCTGACGAACTTCACGCTCGAAGATCCGATCAGCAAGGCTGGTCTGGAGATCAAGGTTAACCGCAAATACTACAAGCTCGTACGCGAAGACAAGACCATCAAAGCCCAGGGCGATCGCGGGCAGGCGGTGGATCAGAAGGTGGAGAAGTATCGTCGGGAGTTGATCCCCGGACCGTTTGATCCGAAGGCAGGCAAAGCAACTCCGCTCAAGTCCGGCGACCTCATCGAAATCGAGCTGGAGGTCGATTCAAAGAACGACTACGAATACATCATGCTCGAAGATATGAAGGCTGCGGGCCTTGAACCCATGGAAGTACGCAGCGGTTACAACGGCAACGAACTGGGCGCATACATGGAATTGCGTGACGAGCGCGTGACGCTTTTCTGCCGCACCCTCCCACGAGGCAAGAGCAGCGTGACGTATCGCATGCGGGCGGAAATCCCCGGTGTCTTCAGTGCCCTGCCAACCAGAGCCAGCGCGATGTACGCGCCGGAACTGCGGGCAAACTCAGACGAGATGAAGGTGACGGTGGAGGATTAACGCGGATGGTGATTGGATAAGGATCGCCGTCAGCGCGGCGGGCCGAGAATCTTCCGTAATTGTCCGTCGTTTGCCGACAGTAATTGCTCTGCGGCGGCGCGATCGACCTCGCGCCTTGCCATGACCAGCGCGAGCTTCACGCTGCCGCCGGCTTTTTCGAGAAGCGTCAGTGCGTCTTCCCGCGTGAGGCTGGTTTGTCCGGCAATAATTCGCGCCGCGCGGTCAACGAGCTTGGCGTTGGTCGCACGGAGATCCACCATCAGGTTGCCCCATACCTTGCCCAATCGAACCATCGCGACCGTGGTGATCATGTTGAGTGCGAGCTTTGTCGCGGTGCCCGCCTTCATCCGGGTCGAACCGGTGACCGCTTCGGGGCCGACCAGCAGCTCAACGACATGGTGGGGATGTGTGTCCGCAACTCGGCCCGATATTTCGCCGTCCAGCTTTACGCAGCAAATCATCCCCGTCCGCGCGCCGCGTCCCTTCGCCAGCCGAATCGCCCCCCACACATAAGGCGTCGTTCCGCCCGCCGCGATACCGACGACCACGTCGTCAGGGCCTATCTTCAGCTTCTCGATCTCCGCACGCGCGCCGTTAGGATCATCTTCCGCCCCCTCGCTGCTGTTGCGCAAGGCGGAGTCGCCTCCCGCAATGATGCCGACCACCATCGAGGGATCCGTGTGAAACGTAGGCGGACACTCGGAAGCGTCGAGCACTCCCAGGCGGCCGGAAGTACCCGCACCGAAATAAATGAGCCTTCCGCCGCGCTCAAATGCAGCAACGACATCCTCGACGAGCCTTGCGATTGCAGGGATCGCTGCGCCGACCGCAGCGGGAATCATCGCGTCTTGATTGTTGAGCAGCCGCAGCGCGTCGCCGATCGACACCGCATCGAGCGCAGCTGACTGCGTGTTGCGCTGCTCGGTGGCGAGGTGGCCGCGATTGGGAAGGTCGGTACTCATTGCTTCATCTCACAGCGGTTGCTGTTGTTTGACTCGATTCTTGACCAGGGCTGGAGAATGTTTCTCCTCTGTTCTATCTCCTTCACGGATACGCCCACGCCCCCGCGCGGCCGGGAGCTGTTGCCCCCGTCACCTGCGGCAGCGTGATCGGCACGCCATCCTGTGAAAGCGCGCCAAGCACCGCGAACCCCATCGCTTCACGGGCATCAATCGGAATTCCTACCTCGTCGGAGAGAACGACTTTGTCGGTCTCCGAGATTCGGGCCTTCATTTCGTTGACCAGTGTCGGATTTCGGGCACCGCCTCCCGCGAGGATCACACGGTCGGGGCGCATTGTTCTGCTGACCGCCGCGATCCGATTCACAATTTCGACGACGGCGGCGGCCAGCACCTCACGAGGTCGAAGTTTCGCGCCGGTGACTCGTATCAGTTCATCAAACCACGCATCATCAAACTGCTCGCGGCCATGAGAGCGAACACGATCAATCCGCTCCGACACCATGCGCCCGATCGTGCCAATCATCGACTCATCCGGCTTCGCCCCGGTTGAAAATCGCCCGTCGGCATCAAATTGATGAGGCGGAAACAGTCGTGATACCAAGCCGTCCAACAGCAAATTACATGGACCGATGTCGGCTCCCCGGATGGACCGCCGCGGCTCTTTTAGATCGGTCCAATAGGTGACATTGCAGATGCCGCCAAGGTTGACTACCAGATCGCGCGGCCCTCGATACATCACCCAGTCACTCAGGGGTGTGATCGGCGCGCCCTGACCGCCGGCGACCAGATCCGCCTGTCGCAGGTCGTAGCACGTCGGCACTTTCAACCGTCGCACGATCGGCCAGGGATCAAAGAGTTGCCACGACATCCCCGCATTTCCGCTTGCTTCGCGGTTGTCGGGTGCATGCCAGATCGTCTGACCGTGGGCAACGACAAAATCCAGCTGCCCGCAACCTTCCTGTTTGCAAAGCTGCTCAACCACCTCCGCGTGGAGTTCGCCGAGCCTGCGTGACGCCCGCATGAATCGGATCGGCTCTGCCGCGCCGCCGCTTGCAAAGTGGCGTAACTCATCACGCAGGCTGTCCAGCGGTGCGCTCACCATGCCGACATACTTCGTCTTCATCTCCAAGCCATGACCGGAGATGACGACCAGAGCAGCGTCGAGACCATCGAGGCTCGTGCCGGTCATGCAGCCGGCGACCAGACGAATGTCGAGTTGGTTGCTCATCCGGCTGATTAGCTTATCCTTTTCGTTCCCCGAATCGCCTTACAAGAGATTTAATCATGGCTGACAACCCTTCACCCAAACCTGTTCGCCTCGGCTTCGTCGGTGCGGGCTACATGGGACAACTCGCCCACATCGAAAACTACTGGAAACTACCCGGCGTCGAGCTGGTTGCACTCGCGGAAGGACGCCCAAAGACCGCAGCACTGGTCGCCAGAACTTATGGCATCGGCGAGGTCTATGGCCACCACAGTGAAATGCTCGCCAAGGCAAAGCTCGATGCGGTTGTGGCGATCACGCCGTTTCAACTCAACGCAGAACTGGTCGAAGACGCGCTCAATGCCGGCAAACACGTCATCACTGAAAAACCGCAGGTCAATACCTCGAAAAAGGGGCACGAGCTGATCGAGCTGGCAAAAAGAAAAAACCTGATTTATCAGGTCGGGTACATGAAACGGTTCGACCCCGGCGTACGCTGGGCCAAGGCGCGCATCGCCGCCTGGAAAGAAAGCAACGAATACGGGCCGATGATCTCGATGCGCCTCTGGTGCTCGCACGGAGCCTGGAACTGGTTCCGGGAGCCAGCCCTCAATGCGGGTGACGAGCCGGCTGTCTATCCATCAAAAATCGAACCCAAACCCGACTGGATGACGGAAGAAACCTGGGGCTGGCGCGGCCATATGGGCTGGACCAACTACTACTCACACCAAACGAACCTCGCGCGATACGTAGCTGGTGAAGACTACACCCTTGAGTACGCCAAGCAGCTCGACCTGCCGTCAGGACGAAGTCACCTGATTTTCTGCGGCTTTGAGAAAAGCCGGGCAAATCTGCTGCTGGAGTTCACCGGCCATTCACATAACCACTGGGACGAGGGCGTTGAAGTCCGCTTTGCGCGGGCGACCCTACATATCAAAATGCCTGCTCCGCTTGCTTCGCGGCAGATCGCGGAGGTGCGGGCGTATGAATTTCCGCAAAAAGGTGAAGCGCGGGAGACGAGACCGTTCCTCGAGCCTATCGACGGATTTGCTGCCCAGGCGCGGCAATTTGTCGCCTGTGTCCGGGGCGAAGAGTCTCCCCTCTCACCCGCAGCGGAGGCTGTCAAAGAAATCGAGTTCTCTGAATCGTTAATGCGTGTTTATCAGGATCGCAACAAACCATGAAAACCAACCAAATTGCTATCAACTCAATTTCGACCCGGCACAAAGACCTTGACGAGGCGCTTGCTTCGTATGCCGCGGCGGGATTTCGGCATGTCGAGTTTGCGATCCCACAGGTCAAACAGTGGATGAATACTCCCTCCGCCAACGCGCGATCAGCAGCCGACTTGAAGACGCTGCTCGCAAAACACGGGCTGGACTGCATTGGCGGATTTGAGACTTCCCTGACCGCCTTTGGTGACGCGGAAGCGAGAAAAAAGAACCACGCGCTCCACATCGCCAACGCGACGCTCATGAGCGAGCTGTCAGGCGGTGCGCCGGTCACCCTGGTGATGGGAACCGATGGCGACTCGGTGAACAACCTCGACACCCTCAAGGCCATCGGCCGGACCGCGCGGGAGCTGGCTCGTGAATTTCCACGAGGTGCGAAGATCGGGCTGGAGTTCAACTGGTCGCCCGTGATGAAGTCGCTCCGAAGCGCCTCCGTCGTGGTCGAAGAGGCAAACGATGACCGCGTTGGCATCCTTTTTGACCCCGCCCACTATCACTGCACTCCGAGCAAGTTTGATGACCTGACACCCAAGGTTGTAAAGCAAATCGTACACGTGCACGTGGACGACATGCGCGACAAGCCAGGCGACCGCAGTGACTGCAACGCGGATCGCGTATTGCCGGGGGAAGGCGTCGTTGGGATCAAAAAGTTGATTAACCACCTTGAAGCACTGGGTTATCGCGGGTTGTTTTCGATTGAGATGTTCAGTGAGGAACTCTGGGCGATGCCCTCGCAGGTCGCGGCGAAAAAAATGTACGACGCCATGACAAGGCTCGCGTCATAACGCAACGGCGTTTGATTGCGTAAATGCTCCTTCCTTTGCATAAGCTGCAAGCGATCGGGAGATACTCGCCGATAAACCCCGGATGGCCCTGCGGCGCGAAACACTCACGGAGGTTTATCTCAATCGGCGGATGGCAGCACTTGTTCTGCTTGGGTTTTCCTCCGGCCTGCCGCTGCTGCTGACTCAGGACACGATGGTCGCCTGGCTCAAGGATGCCAAGGTGTCCATCGAGGGGATCGGCGTGTTCGCGCTAGTTGGCCTGCCTTATTCCCTCAAATTTCTCTGGGCACCGGCGATGGACCGATTTTCGCCGCGCCTTGGCCGGCTCGGACGGCGAAGAAGCTGGCTCGTGATCGCGCAGGTGCTGCTCATCATCGCGATCGCTGCAATGGGATTGATCGATCCCGGCCAGAAGGTGTTTCTCTTCGGCGCGATGGCGATGACGGTCGCCTTCTGTTCAGCTAGCCAGGACATCGTTTCCGACGCCTACCGTACGGACATTCTGCCCCACCAGGAGTTGGGAGTCGGCGCTGCTTTTCACGTGAACGGCTACCGCATCGCGATGATTGTCGCTGGAGGCGCAGCCCTGATCCTTGCCGACTACATCGGCTGGAAAAGCGTCTATCTCTTCATGGCGGTGGGATTGTCTGTCGGGCTGCTGGGCACCCTGCTGGCGCCGGAACCGCCATCACAGGCGCAACCTGAAAGTTTCGCAGCCGCTGTGGTCGAGCCGTTCCGCGATTTCTTTATCCGCAACGGCAATGCTGCGTGGTTCGTCCTGATTTTCGTCTTTTGCTTCAAGCTGCCCGATCCCATGGCTTCGTGGCAGACCAACACTTTTCTCAAAACACTCCAATTTTCCAATTCTGACATCGGCATCGCTCGCCAATGGTTTGGGCTGGTCGTCACGATCGTCGGAGCCTTGATCGGCGGCGGGATCGTGGCGCGGCTCGGACTGATCCGCTCACTCTGGATCATCGGCGCACTCCAGGCGGCAAGCAACGCAGGGTTTCTCCTGCTGGCTCTCAGCACCAAGTCCTACCCGCTCATGATTTCCGTCATAGGCTTCGAAGCGTTCTGCGCGGGACTGGTGACGGCAGGATTCGTGGCTTATCTCATGAGTCAATGCTCCACCCGCTACTCAGCAACACAGTACGCCCTGCTGACCAGTCTGATGGCGCTGGCGGGCGTGCTGATCAAGACGCCGACGGGCTATCTGGCCCAGGCGGTGGGCTGGCCGTGGTTTTTCACGATCACCATTCTCGCGGGATTACCCGGAATGATCATGCTGCTGTTCTTGCGCGAACCGGTAACCTCTCAGGCTCTCGACGTGTTGCTGTCTTCCGACACTTAATAAAACATGACCGCGTGACACTGCTGCCTGCGAGTGGCGTACCACAGACCTCTTTTCGCTGCGTCATTCAGCCGCGCGGGTGAAACTTTTCGATGACCTGCTTGAGTCGTCCCGCATCCACGTGAGTGTAGATCTGAGTCGTCTTGATATTTGAGTGGCCGAGCAGTTCCTGAACCACACGAAGGTCCGCCCCGCCCGCGAGCAGGTGGGTCGCAAACGAATGGCGGAGCGTGTGCGGATGGACATTGCGCAAGCCCGCACGATGGGCGTGCTTCACCACGATCTGCCAGACAACGATGCGTGTAATGGGCGCACCGCTGCGCGATAGAAGCAAATGATCCGTCGGCCGCGCTTCCCGAAGCAGTCGGGGGCGCAGTTCGTCGAGGTATTTCCGGGTCGCGGCCAGTGCGGGTTTACCCAGGGGTACGATCCGTTCTTTGTTGCCTTTACCGATAACCCGCACCACGCCAAGATCCGCATGA
This sequence comes from Phycisphaeraceae bacterium, assembly GCA_020851465.1. Classification (NCBI taxonomy): domain Bacteria; kingdom Pseudomonadati; phylum Planctomycetota; class Phycisphaerae; order Phycisphaerales; family Phycisphaeraceae; species Phycisphaeraceae bacterium. Next base: position 292,968 of record JADZCR010000001.1, read on the forward strand.
AGACCCGGCACGGTAAGGTCTGCGATTTCGCTGGCGCGCAGGCCGCCAGCGTAGAGAAGTTCGAGCAGCGCCACATCGCGCAGGTACAACGCGTCGCTCGGCTGCGGGCCGGCGAGTAAGGCTTTGATCTGCTCCTTCCCCAGCACAGAGGGAATCGTCTGCCAGTTACTCGGCTGAGTCAGCAGCTCCGCCGGGTCCGTTTTGGTAAAGCCCGCGGAACAGAGGTACCGCCCAAAAACCCGGATCGTCGCCACGTGCCGTGAAATAGACGATGTTGACAGTCCCTTGCCGTCAAGAAATCGCAGATGGTCTGCGATGGTTTCGAGCTTCAGTGATGACCAGTCGCCGAGATTTTTCGACTCCATCCACGCCTGAAGGTCACGGAGGTCGCCGCCATAGGCCTCGATGGTCGCATTGGAAAAGCCGCACTCAATGCGACAGTAGCCGAGAAATTCCTGGATCGGCCGGACAAAGGCGCTGGCGCGAAGCGTGGCGTCCGGATTGCGCGACCGCGCGACCAGCCGCACGGGTGTGCCCGGGGGCAGAGGCTTGCCGCCTTTGGTCGAGGCGTGTGTCGGCGGGATGGGGGTGTTTGCACTCATGGGCATGAAAGCGTGCCCGCAGGAGACCTGCGGCTCGGCGCGCCAGAGTGCTATCGGCAGTGGTATTGGGTCGGCGTGAATCTGCCTCAAATAACGGCTGGTAAATCAGGAAAATGATTGCACTATTTCAGGCGCTATATTGGAAATGATCGTTGAATACTGGCTATGGACGATAGTACAATAGCTTATGCGGTTGGATGTCGATCGCCGTTTCTCTGGCCCTTATCAAGTCTTGCGAATTTTTCTAATGGCTGACTCAACGGGCACAGTTCGCTTGGTAAAACCACGACATCAAGGCGCGTTTACGCTCGTCGAACTGCTCGTGGTTATTTCGATCATCGCACTGATGATCGCGTTGCTCCTGCCTTCGCTTGCTGCGGCGCGGGAGTCGGGAAGATCCGTGCAGTGCCTCTCAAATTTACGCCAGCTCTCTCCGGGATTTGAGCTTTATTACCAGTCGGAAAAAGAATGGATGCCCGTTGGCAGCGCATACGATCCCTTTCTTGGTAATCACAAGATCAGTTGGGGGCGTGTGGTATCCAAAATGCTGGGGCTGCGGATAACCTTTGAGGCCCCGTGGGCCTACGACTTCGACCCCGCCAACCAGAGCTTCACCTATAACACGAAGAAAACTAACGGCATCCTTCAGTGTCCGACTGAAAACTTCAAGAATTACTGGGGGGGGTACAACTACACCTCGTATCTCCATAACAGCGGTTGGGCGTATTGGTACGGCCTTGGTATCTCCGAGGGCTACGATGAATATGCTGTTACCTCTGGATATACGTATTACAGCACTTATTGGGGACGGGTACGGCTGCCCTGGGTTAAGGCGCCGTCCCGAACCGTGCTCATCGGCGAAGCCATCATGAGCGATGGGCACTATGAATACTCCATCGCCCAGTTCGCCTACACCACCTCCCTCTCCACTTATCACAATGGATCGGGAAATCTGCTGTTCGTGGATGGACACGCCTCGTCATACCGACGCGAAAACCTCAAGATCGAAAACTTCTCTCGGAATTAACGCTGCTGCCTTCATCCCGTTTTCACGCCAACCCGCCCCCGGCCGATGGGCAAACACGCGAACCAATCATGACTCTGCGCCATCTGTCATGTGGAGGCGGAAAATGAACAGTGCCCGACCATCCTGTATTCCCCGACTGTTAAACGCCTAATTTCCTGGGGCCATCATGTTTGAAGACCTGACTCCCGGCAAACATTTGCTCTTTGATAACACCAACATTGCGGACACCTATCAGCTTACGCGCATCGTCCACCAGCCGACACGCGATCCCGCTTCCCCCGTATTCATCCCGGAGGAAGATTGGGAAGGGCAGTATGTAACCCCGCTAAACGTGACGTTTGATACTGTATTAAACAAGTATCGTATGTGGTATCAAGCACACGATATGCGTGTCGAAAAAGAACGAAAAGAGTTAAATAATAGTCCGCATGGCAATGTCGGACCGCCACAGCCGATCTATCTGTGCTACGCGGAGAGTACCGACGGCCTCAAGTGGAATCGACCGGCTCTGGATATCTACAGGTATAAAGACGGCCGGGCAACTAATATCGTCTTCAAAGGACACTCCTATGCGGCGGGTAACACCTTCGTGTATCAGCCGGATGCTCCCGCTGATCGACGCTACCTGATGGTGAATTGTGACTGGCAATCGACTCAATCCGGCGGTATCTACATCGCAGCCAGCCCTGACGGTCTGCATTGGAGCTATATCAACGACAAGCCTTTGATACACGGCGAAAGCGACACTTGGAATTGTCTGATCTGGAATGCACAGCGCAAGGTTTACATGCTCTATATGCGGGCGTGGCATTCGGCAGCGTGGGGTTGGACCAAAGACACCCTTCCGGGCAAACATGATGTCGGGCCGTGGAAGGGCAACCCCCGCAGGCGCGTGTCTTATTCCGAGAGTCCGGATCTCCTCTCGTGGAGCGAGCCTCAGATTATCTACTCTCCCGACGAACTGGATACCAACGATTTCTACTGCATGCAGGTCTTCCGCTATGAGGACTACTTCCTGGGCATGCTCTGGCTCTACGATGACGATCAACGAGAGACCATTGACGTGGAATTGGCGTGGAGCCGCGACGGCATCCACTGGCGACGGCACCCGCAACGACCGAAGTTTCTCCCCTGCAGCAGGGCGGGCGAGCGTCCCGAATACATGGTCATTCCCGCCCAGCAGCCGACGGCGGTGGGTGACGATCTTTTTCTCTACCACGTTTCACACCGGTCGCCGCACAGTCAGGAAAAAACGGATGCTGTCTCCTACCGCACGCGCCTGCGACGCGATGGGTTTGTATCGCTTGAAGCCAGCCGGTTGCCGGGCACGCTGATCACTCGGCCGTTTGTCCTTCAAAACGACCACATCACGATCAATGCCCGTGCGGATCAGGGCGAGATCGTGGCGGAACTGGTCGAGCCTTGGTGGTATGACCCCAGCGGTAAAGCGATCGAGGGTTTCGCGGCAAAGGATTTCGACATCATCCGAGAGAACAAGGTGTCGCATCGGTTGAGTTGGCGCGGCAAGAGCAATCTATCAACGCTCATAGGTCGGCGTATCATGCTGCGCCTCGCGTTGTACCATGCGGGTATTTATAGCGTGACGGTGTAACCGATTTCGTTTTCTGGTTACCGGGATGGTATGTATGTTCGTTCTACTCGCCTCGTATCAACTTCACCATTGGAGCGAGTTGTTCTTCCCATGAGTAGGACTGCTCGACGCGCTGGCGCGCCTCGCGACCAAGTGCTACTCGATAGGGAGAGTCGTTGAACACTCGTGAGATGTGATCCACCCACTGCTCCGGCGAGTGTGCGACGAGCAGATGTCGGCCGTCCTCGGCGTGAATGCCTTCCGCGGCACCGTTTGAAACCACCACCGCTTTGCGGCAGGACATCGCTTCCAGAACCTTGTTTTGCACGCCACGGGCAATTTGCAGCGGCGCGATGATGGCAGCACTCTGCTCCATGAACGGTCGCACATCCGGCACGGACCCAACGACCTCGACGCCCGGCTGCTGATTAAGCGCAAGGATCGCGGGGGTCGGGTGGCGGCCAACAATCGTCAGCTTCGCCTCCGGCTCGCGTTCTCGCAGCTTCGGCATGACGTGATTCACAAACCAGGTGATGCCGTCGGCATTGGGCTTGTAGTTAAGCACGCCGACGAAACAGAGGGTCTTGCTCGGACTGTCGGGCAGAGGCGAAAAGTATTCGAGATCAACGCCATTACCCACGACCGCCAATCCGGGATGTTCACCGACATGCTCACGGTATGCGTCTGCTTCGGCGGGACTGACGACGGTGATGGCGTCAAAATGGTCGAACTCGCCCGCTTCGATGCGGCGCAGTCGGCGGCACTCGGCAGCGTAAACCCATTTCAGCGGCGGCCAGTGGTTGCGGGCATAGCTCTCCCACTTGACGCTATCGACATCCACCAAGTCGAGCACATGTCGCGGCGCAGGGGCGCTGCCCCGATGTCCCTCCGCGGTGAGCAGGCGTGCGTAGCGGATCATGCCTGTGCAGAAGGTAAGCACCGCATCAAAGGGCGATTCCTCATGCCACTGCATGATCTGCTCAGCAAGTCCGGTTCGGTAAAAGCTCGCCGGTGTGACCGCGCCGCCGACAGCAAGCGCCGCGACGCCGCGCACTTTGCTGAACCCCTGTGAAATCGGCTGAATCGTCACCTGCTTGGCCATCGTCCGCAGGAGTTGATGGTGCTGAAGCCAGACCGGCTCGTCGCTGGTGCATGCGACGGAGAGATCAAAGTGACGGGAAAGAAGTTTCAGAAGGTTGAAGCTGCGAATGCGATCGCCGCGGTCGGGCGGATAGGGCAGACGGTGAGTGAGCATCAGAACACGGCGGACCGCTTTGCGCTTCGGCGCGTCAGCCTGTGATTCGCGGTTTGAACTACCGGCTTCAAGTTGAGTGGCGGCGGCATTCATCGTGAGTCGAAATCACTCCACAATTCCAATCGACAATTACTCGCGCATCCTTCAACGCGATTCACTCAAAGCTGAAACCAATCACCCGATCAGGTGTACCGATACGCGTACTGGTTGGAAAGTTGCTGTGCGTGGGTGAGGATCACGCCGGCAAGGTCGCAATTCGCAGCCTTGAGCAGACGCTTGGCGCGATCCACCACCTCCGACGGCGTGCGGTGCAGGCGCACAACCAGTAGCGTCTCATCACACAACGCGCCCAGAATGGCGGCGTCAGTCACGGTCACCACCGGCGGGGTGTCGATGAAAATGTGTTCAAACCGATCCTTCAATCGATCGAGAACCTGCGCCATTCGCGGGCTGGAAAGCAATTCCGTGCTGCCGGTCTGATCTCGATCACCGGCGGGAATGTAAAAGAGGTTGTCATAAACCGTGGGGTGAATGACCTTGTCGAGTTCGTCCACCTCACCGCGAAGGAGTTGAAGCAGGCCGGGAGAGGACGTTCGGTTAAACAACCGGCCGAAACTCGGCTTGCGCAGATCGCCTTCGATGAGTAATGTTTTCTGGTTGCGCAGCTCGCTGAAGGCCATCCCCAGGTTGATCGTGGTCACGCTCTTGCCCTCTTCGGGTGTGGCACTGGTGACGACGTGAGTCTGGAGCCTGCGGTTGCGGGCGCGGGCGAGGATCTGTGTACGGATCGCGCGATACTGCTCCGTGATGACGCTGCCGCGATCGTGATGCACAATCACTTCGCTGGCGTAACCGTTGAGCGAAGGATCCTTCCGCACCACGCTCTGTGGCGTCAACGCAGAGGTGAGGCGACCCTGATCCGCCTTGGTCATTGCGTCTGACACGGTGCGCTGCACCACGGGGGCGGCGGCGAGACGGACAGAATTCGGCTCCTCGGCGGCAAGGCTCTTGGCCTCCACCTGCGGCAGTGCGGGCGCAACGTCATCGGCATTGCTCGACGACGCGACCCTTTCCGTCGCAGGCTGTTTGCCGCGCTCCTTCTGAGAGCGGTTCATGGCATCAAATACGTCGCCCATCATCAACCTCCTGCGGCGAGGGCGTCGCGGGGCCGGGATTGACCGACTCGTCCGCGGAATCATCGCCGCCTTCACCTAATAGATCGGCTGGAGGACCATCGAAGTTGGGCAACATCTGCGAAACCGCCCGCTTCACAATCCTGGAATCAATCAGCCTGGAATCACTGGAATACCCCACCAGAAGGGCATTGTCACAAATCAGATTGACCAACCGGGGAACCCCGTGGGAATTTTCGTAAATCGTCTCCAACGCATTGCGCGAAAAGTCCACGTTCGGCTTGTCCTTGCTGGCGCGAACCAACCTGAACGCGATGTATCGCGTCATGTCATCAAAACTCATCGGCGTCAGGTGGCAATACATCGCGATGCGTTGAATCAGCGGCTTGAGCCGCGGATGTTTCAGCGTCGCCCGTAGCTCCGGCTGGCCCAGAATCAATAGCTGGATCAGCTTGTCGGTCTCGCTCTCCAGATTGGTGAGCAGACGGATTTCCTCAAACTCGTCGATACCCAGGCACTGGCCCTCATCAATGATGAGCACCACCGTGCGACCCACCGAGTGCTGGTACTCGATGAACTTGCGAAGCGCATTAACGATCGCGCCTTTGTCGGCGGTGGCGTTCACCTGAATCTGAAACTCGGACGCGATGAGCTTGAGCAGTTGAGCGGCTGTAACGCGGGTGTTGTTGATCACCGCGATTCGCGCGTCGGAGCCGATGCGCTTAATCAGCGTGCGGGTGAGTGTGGTTTTTCCGGAGCCGATATCGCCGGTGACCAGCGCGAATCCGCGACGATTGCGCACGGTGTATTCGAGCTTGGCCAGCGCTTCCTTGTGCTGGTCGGACTCAAAGAAAAAGCGCGAGTTCGGCGTGTTCTGGAACGGCGCGCAGGCGAGGTTGTAATAGTTTTCGTACATGACTTAGCTGGTCTTGACCATCGGATCGACGGAGCTTGCTGCGGCAAATCGACTGAACAATTGCTGGAATTGCTGCGGCTTTTCCAGGCTCAGATAGACCATCCAGATGGAGACCAGCAGCACCATCAGCATCGCGGCACCGATCGCAGGCATCACCGCCCAGGCGAATATTTTTTCCTTCATGGCCCGCGCGGGAGTGCTGATCTCGGCGATCGCACCCAAGACCGGGAGCTTCAGCTCGTCCACCGCCTGATCGATCGACCGGAAAGAGTGGTCGAGCAGTTCCGCCAGCAGGATCATGAGCACGCCGACACCAAGGCCGGCGCCCAGTGCCACGACAAGCACCCCGATAAGCGTAGGCTTGCTCGAAGGCGCAATCTCCGCCCTCTGAATCACGGTAAACCGCTGCCCCCGCGCGCTGACTTCCGTCTTCAAAGCGATCGAGGCGCGGCTGAGATTTTCTTCCCACACCTTGAGCTGGGAAGTGGCTTCATCAAGATCGCGGGTCA